>JANOPP010000122.1:0-7758 GCA_031421915.1 Myxococcales bacterium
GCGTCCACTCCAGCGCCGTGGCGCGTCACGGAGTCCACGAGCGCGAGCTCGTAGTTGTCGGCGTGATAGTTCGTGCCGTAGCTGCCGCCGACGGTGAATGGGGTGTACGGAATCGGGATCGAGATCGAATGGTCGCTCGACTCGCCGCGTGACAGCCCGGTACCGCCAAGGACGTCGGATCCGGTAATTCCGAGCACCGCGAGGGGCGTGGGAGCCAGGTTCGAGATCGTCGCGTTCCACGGCGGCGTCGCCCACAGCACGGGCTCGCCGAATGAGGTCCCGAGGTTGTACTGGACGCGGATCCGGGGCTCGCCGTGCTTCTTGAGCAAGAGATCCGGAAGACCGTCGCCGTTCAGATCCGCGATCTGGCGGGTCGTTCGGACCGAGGTCTCAGTCCTCGTGCTCGTGTAGCTGTACAGGAACAGGTTGACGGATTTCGTGCGGTGCTCAGTGATCGTGGTGTCGTGGCTGAGCGCGTCCTTGGTGCTCGAGAACAGCGATCCCGGTACCGCGTCCTCGAGAGCCTGCATCCCGTCGATCTCCACGTCGGCGAGCGCGCTGTGCATCTGCCCGAACGATTCCTCGGCTCCGAAGTGACTGCCCAGGTTGAGGCGCACCCGAATCTCCGAGCCCACACGCCGGACGAGGTCGGGAAGTCCATCCGCGTTGAGGTCCTCGAGATCGTGGGTCGTTCGACTGCGGCCGATCGTGTGCGACCTGCCCGTCGAGTAGCCGAGGCTGGTTCCTTGGTTGACGACCGTTCCGGACAGCGTTCGGCCGCTCGCTGTCGTGATGTGAACCGCCACACCGCCGTTGAGCCCGACACCAAAGTCGAAACCATCGCGTCTCCGGAATCCGTCGCCAACTGCAAAGCCGGGCACAGACTCGGTTGGTCCAAATCCGCTACCGAACCGGCCGAAGAACGTATCGTCGCCGGCGAGAACGTCGAGGATTCCGTCGCCATTGAGATCGATCGCATCCGTCGTCGTCCGGGTCCAGCTCGCGCCGACGTTCATGTCGAGCCCCAGGCTGAACGGGTCGGCCGTGACGCCGACGCTCGAGCCGGTCGCGATCGACTTCGTGCCTGAGAGGCGAATGTAGCGATGTCTCAAACCACCGCGGTCAGCGACCGCGCTGCTTCCGTCGAACAGGCCGAGGTAACCCGCGTGAAGCGCCGCTGCGGAGACGAACGCGGCCGAGCTCACTCCGGCCCATGCAGGATTCCCATTGGCGGACGAACCGAAGAACGCTGGCACCGGCGGTATCGCGGTGAGCGAGAGATCTCGGCGCGCTTCGTCGGTCAGAACAAAGACCGACTGATACGCAGTGAGCAACGCAACTGGTGCGAACTGCATCGCTTCGTTCCAGATCGTCGCCGACCATCCGCGGGAGCCGCCCACGAATGGCGTGGGGTTCGGGTCCGGCGGTCCGCTCGCACGCTCGTGAAGGTGCGCAGAGAACGTCTCACCGCCACTGTACGTCCCGGTGATCGTCGACATCGGATCGGGCTCATCGCTAAACCGCACCAGCTCGAAGCTGAGCGACTCGCCGGCGGTGGCATCGATCGACGGCAGAGTGGCGCCGCCACAACTTTGGTTCCGACAATCGACCTGCGTGATCCAACCGCGACGGTCGGAGCGGACCACGAGCAGGAAATCGCCGCCCAGGATCATCGAATCGAACACGAGGCTTCGATTGGCCGGGACAACGAGCGGGCGCCGTGGCGATTCGACCAACGCGATCGAGGGCCCAAAGCTCGCGCTCCGCAGCGGCACGCTGGAGATCGCCGCCGGATCCGTCGTGCACACAACGGCCGGCGTATCCGAATCATCGGGCAGGCAGACCTCGGAGTAACCGATCACCGGCTGTCCGACAATCGAGGGCCCGACCACGACGTTTCCAGGATCGAACGAGAAGTCGGATTCGACGCGCAGCACGATGATCTGGCCGATCTCGACCGGCGCTTCCAGATCGAACGCATGCGTGCCGAACGATCCGGCCGCGAAGTGGACGGTTCCGGACAGGTTGGTCGCGTCAGTGCCGGTGGCGTCACATGCGGCATCGAGCGACGGGACGAGGCTCGGGGTTGCCGCGGGAAACCGCTGGATACATGCGCGCAGGTCTGCGACTGCAGGGGTCCGGGTGAGCAGCGCGTGGAGCGCGAGCGTGCCGTGGGCCGCGATGATTGCGTACGCGGGACTTCCGGCCAGCCGAAAGTCGTCGCGCGAGTCGAACGCATGGACCGGCTCGCCGGTGGGCGCGCGCGCAGCGAGCGGCACCGGCAGAAATACGCACGTGGGATCGCAGATCTGGTCGTAAGCAACCGCGAGGCGCACATCGATCTGATCGGCAAATGTTCCATCCGACGTGATTCCATCGTCGGCGCCCGTCATGAGCCGCAGATAGAGGGCTTCGCCCGCGACCACGTCGACTCCCCGCGGAGTCGGGAAGAACGCTGGCGCCGTCTCCGTTGGCCCGAACGTCTTGAACTCGAGCGCGGTGTCCTGGTGAAACAGCTCGATGGTCGCCCCGTCCACGCCGCCGACGTTCGGCTTACGAGCAACGCCTGAGACCAGCACATGACCGTTGAACGGTGCCACCCAGCGAACGACCGGGTTGCCCTTGATCAGTCGCTGTTCGAGATCTGCATTGATCTGGTTCAGCACCGGATCGCGGCGCGGATCGATTGCGCTCGTAGCGTCGAATGGCGTGTCGGTGAACAACATGCCGGTGCCAGACGGTCGGCCGAGATGCGCGCCACCCGCTCGCATGTAATCCAGGAATCCGTCGCCGTTGGCGTCTGCGAAGAATCGCTGCGAGGTGCTGCTCTCGCTGCGATACGACAGCGACCGGCCCGCCGGCCCGACGGTAGCGCTCGCGCTGATCGGCCAGCTGTGGCGGGATTCCTGGCCCATCGCGATCAGACCGACGATTGGTGCGTCTCGCGGCGCGAACAGCGTCGCGGGATCGGTGCCAGGCCGCGACTGATTGTAGATCGCGGCGACGTGGTCCCCTTCGGCGTAGACCTGATCGGGAAGCGAATCGCCGTCCATGTCATAGAGGCCGGCATATTCGAGGCGAGATGCGACGGACACTCCGGCACTCAGCCCCAGGTTCACGAGGTCGTTGACGGCAACACCGACTTGCTCGGAGCCTTCCACACCACGGCTCAGCCCTGCATGCAGCGGCTGGGCGGCGACGTCGAACGCGGCGTCGATACCGTGCTGCGTGGTTGGCCGGAAGCCCTCGTCCTCCGTGAGGTAGTCGAATCGATGCTCATGGAACAACTGGCTGCACGCAGGGACCTCGAATGCACCAGTGCCCGCCGCGCATCCATTCGTGCCGAACACCTGGACCCGCTCCAGCACGGTCTTGTTGAACTGGCCGCGCGCGTAGGTCAGGACGTACTGACGGATGAGCTGGCTGCCGAACCGGACACGAATGCTACGAAGAAGCTTGCGGCTGACGATCTTGAAGCCGGACCGACCCGAGCTCATCGGATCGCAGCGAGCGCCTTCCATGCAGCTGGCGCGATCGTCGAGATCGAAGTCGACGAAGTAGGTCGCCGGCGTGCCGTCGCGCGATGTGTACTCGATGCCGGCCGGATACAGCTCGCGGAACGGTTCGACCATACTAGGTCCGCTGCTGCCCGAGTCGAGCTGGTAACGGAACGCTGTTGTATTCCCGTGCGTGTCTACGACCTCGCGGAGCGCGAAACGAAACACGCCGCTGTCGTCGTAGCTCGCCAGACTCGCGCCGGCTCCGCCATAGGTGAAGAGTGTGCCGTCGCGGTCGCGAACCTCCCAGAAGTACGTGGACGGATTCGCGCCACATCGCTGGATATGCGCGAACCCGCCTTCGATGCGAGGACGAAAGCGCCGACCGGGCCCACCGGTCGAGCAGCTCGGGCCATCGGTCTCACCGGTGGGCACCAGTGCCTCGCCGTCCAGCAGGTATCGCGGCTCCCGCGATTTTGGATCGTCGGGCGGAAGGTAGGTCGGAGTGCCCCACCTCGTGTCGATTTCAATCTTGGACGTCGAGACTGCCCAGCCGAGTCCGAGCCAGCCATTCCCCGACGAGCTCCCATATGTCAGCCCGAGTGATGGGGAGTACGCGCCGCGCCCGGCCGGAAGTTGGATTGCGAGCGAGGTCATCGCGTCGCCGGTCGAGCTCGCAGATGGCGGCTCGATCAGATCGATGCCCGCAGCGGGGCTCGCGGCGGCGATCGAGGTCAGCGCAGTCGGATCGAATGCGAGAGGCGTCGGGTTCTTGGGAACCGCAAGCACCGCGTTGATCATGATCGTGAAGTGATCTGTCGAGCTGCGCGTGATGCGCTGGCCGACGTCAAGCGCACGCCGCGTCAGCTTGATCCACTTGGCGAGACGAGGTTCATAGAAATATGTATGGACGTCCTCGACGGTCATGCCCTCGGGAATCAACGCCGGATCGAACGGGATGACGACCTCGACGGCGCGCTTGAACTTCTGGCCGTGCGGCAGAAACTCATAGCCATGGTCTTTCGGGCCCGTGACGTTGATCAGGCCGTCGTCGAGAGGCGGCAGTCCCGCCGCGCCGAGGTGTCGGACGGAGATGTCGGTCGCTTTCGCGACCGCACCTGGGGTGACGTCGACGCCGACCTGCGATCCGAGTCGGATGCTGACCGCGGCGGCCGGCGTGGCTCGCACCAGCTTGACCTCGCCTTCTCGACCGAACTGCGCGGCGAACGCGGATGTGGCGCCCGTGGACGATCCACCCGCGGCATTCACTCGATCGGTCGTCCGATCGGCCTCGAGCACGATCTCCTCTGAGAGCTTCGTCCCATCGGGAAACGCGGCTTCGATCGCAACGCGCCACGGCCCGGTGCTCTCGCGATGCAGCATGCGGCCCAGCTCGCCGGTCAAGGGCGCCACTGGCTCGCCATCGACGCCGACCCGGATCGCGGTGGTCATCGCCCGTGGTCGCGCGACGAAGCCGGCGATCCACGCCTGGTCGCCGAAGTGTTCGCGCGCCGAGGTCACTACAAGGTGCGGCCAGTCGATCCGCTCGGCGGCACCCGAGCCGACCACGTCGAGCTCGGTGATCGAAACCGTGTCCGAGAACTCGAGCGACAGCCCGGCGCACTGCCTTGCGCCGCCGTCCAGGACCGCGAACGCGCCGGTCGATTCGACCCGCGTGGTCGCGGTGATCGGTGAGTACTTGCCCGACCTGTCGCGACACTCGACCTTCATCGAACCGGTCACCGAGCCGTCGATGAGGACCGCGTCCGGTGCGATCAGTCGGTCGAACCCGACGAGTACCCGCGTGCTCGCCGGGATCTCGGTCCGCGCGGAGCGTGCTCGATCATGAAGGGCAGCAACATCCACGCCTGCCGCAGGCGTCGCCGAAGCTGCATCTTGATCGTCCCGAGCAAGGACGGCAGCCGCTGCCGGACGATCCAGCACGACCTCATTCGATTCCTTGCTTGCCGGCGCTGGGACGACTTCGGCGCCTAGCGTCACGGTTTCGACGAGCTGCACACCGAGATCGAGTTCCCCGACCAACCGGAGACCGTCGATCGAGATCGTCCGTTCCGCCTCGACGGGCACGCACAACTGGATCTCGTTCTCGCCCGCCCTCAGTGTTGCCGGATCGATCCGCTCGGCCACGGGGCGCTCGCCGCTGGGACCCGAAAGCCACTGGCCGCCACTGCGACTGCCTCCATTGATCGTACGCTCGAGAGCGAAGCCGCGCAGCGCGTCGGTAACTCGGTATTCCAGCCATGCTCTCCGCAGTTGCTCGGGTCGGCGCGGGAGCGTGACGGCAAAAGACGCACAGCTCGCGGGCGCGAGGTCCCGTCGGGATAGCGCCTTCGAGGCCACGCGCTCCGTAGCGGCGCCCGACGTCGGGGAGTCCGTGCTCCGAGATGTCGTCGCCCAGATTTCGACCTCTCGAATCGCGCGGCGCGAAGTCGGTCCACTTGGCTGCTCGATCGGCTCGAACCGAAGCTCGATGATCGCGGTGGCCGTCGGTGCGTTCGAACGAAACGTGTGCCAACCGGGCGAGAGCCCGGACAGATCGATCAGCTCGAATCCGAGCATAGTGCCCGCTGAACCCGAGACCTCGAGACGGAACGGTGCCGGCCCATAGACCTTCACTGCCGCGACTTCCTCGCTCGCGTCAAAGACTGCGACGATCGGCGTGGTCGGCGGCTCGAGTCCCACCGTGATGCTGCGGTCGAACAGGGCCCACGCCTCGTCGGAAGACACACCGATCGGCGAGATCTTCGCTATCGATGTCGACTCGTCGGTCGCCCCACCTGGACCACACGTGAGTCCAACAAGCCCGGCGCATAGCGCGACGACACCGCGAGCATGACAAAGCCGCATACGACCTCCCCCAGAGATAGAACCGTTCACCTTACGAATGCGCTCAGTGCCAGGTCAAGAGCGAGGCCCGTTGATTCGGTCAATCTTCTGGTCGCAATTCACGGGACGAGTTCGACGTTGACCTGCTCGGTTTTCTCGTTTTCGCGTCCGCGTTCGCGAGGTGGAGCAAAATGCGCCATGCACAACGATTCGTCGTGGGTCGGCCGATCCGATACCGGTGTTGCGTGGAAAGCCAGAAAACCCGAAGCGCGGTGTCGTGGTTTGGATCGTGATCGGAATTGATCCCGTAGAAGCATGCGTGCGACGGAGCCACGCGTGCGACCAGCTGCTATTGTGGTGGGATGCACGCAGGCGGAGCCGGGCGTGTAGATCCAGAGTTAGTCATCCCTCTACCGGTCGTTGCGGACCTCGGCTCGGTACGTGACGCTCTGATGCGGGTGCCGGCGAGCGCTGGGCACCGAGCCGGGTTGCACTACCATCTCGATGCTCGACCGCCGCCCGAGTTGCGGCGGATCATCCTCGACGCGTCCCGAACACGCGTGGTCACTGCGTCCGGCGCGGCGGCGCTGTCCGCGTTCGGTCGCTGGATGCAGCAGAGCGTCGAGCTCAACCAGGTCGCCATCGATACTGGGCAGTGGCGGGAAGTATTCGAGCAGGCAGAGGACTGGCGCGCGGTGATCAATGAAGTCGGATTGCCCGCCCACCGCGACGGCGATCGAACTGCATTGCTCCTCTCGCGGAGCATCGTCGGCGCGACGAGCGCGAGCATCTGCGCGCAATTGTCGTCACGGATTCCGCGCGCTGTATTCACTGACGAACTCGTTTCCAACCTCGCTGAGTTTCTCGACGAGTCTTTGCTCAACGTATGGGAGCACTCCGGCACGGCCGGTGGCACACCTCCCCACGCAAGTATCGCCGCCACCGTGATGAGGACCGGCGCGATGGGGAACGACGCCAGCGCATGGCACCGCGCCAACGCAAGCTCATCGATGTTCCTTGAGGTGGCGGTCGCCGATGCGGGGATAGGAATCACCGACAGTCTCGGCGAGGCGTTCGTGAAGCGTCGTGGCAATGTGCCCGCGCCGGAGTCGCCGAAGGACTACATCGCGGTCCACGATGCGATCTTAGCGTTCGCGATGTCGCCCTACGGAACGCGAAAGCGGCTCGCGCAACATGCCAACCGCGCAGCCGCATACGGCTGGCGCGGCCTGTACCGCGTCCTTCACTCATGCACGCGTGCGAATGGGATCCTCACGCTGACCTCTGGCTCGGGGAGGTACGCTACAGATCTGGTCGATGCGTCGCCGCTGCCTCGCCAGTCGCGTCCCTGGCCTGGCACGCTCGTAAGCATCGAACTCGCACTTCCGCTCCCAGCACCCCGCCGCGCCGTGCA
>JANOPP010000123.1:0-11727 GCA_031421915.1 Myxococcales bacterium
TCCGTCGTACGCGCTCTACAACACGCAGATCCTGCTCGAGGGCGGTCACTCGCGCGAGCTGTCGAAGAAGCTGACGGGCTCGGTGCGAGGCTACGGCTCGGTCTACCGGTTCTTCGACGAGATCAACTACGCAGCCGATGACCAGTTCGTCGACTACGGCGATGCCGGCACCCTCGGTGCCGAGGTTCGCGGCCGCTACGAGGCGATCACCGACAAGCTCGGCGTCACCGCCGGCATCGAGGCGAACTACAGCAAGACCGAGAGCCGTTCGTACGCGATCGGGATGGAGGCCGACGGCGCCACGATCCCGCTCGACTTCAACACGCAGGGCGTCTACTCCGAGGTCGACGGTCAGCCGCTGCCGTGGCTCGGGTTCACGGGCGGCGTGCGGTTCGATCGCAACTCGGTCGTGTCGAGCCGGCTGTCGCCGCGCGGCGCCTTGTTCATCGCCGAGCCCGAGAAGTACGGGCTCAAGCTCCTGTACGCGGAGGGCTTCCGCAACCCGACCCCGTTCGAGAGCTACTTCGAGGACAACGTCGACTTCTCGGCGAATCAAGATGCCCGCGCCGAGACAATCCGCAGCTTCGAAGCCGTGCTGTGGGGGCGCCCGATGGCGGGCCTGTCGACGCGGCTCTCGGCGTTCTACTGGGACGCTCGCGACGTCGTCGAGCAGCGCCCGGATCCTGAGGACGCGACGCTGCTGCAGTTCCAGAACGTCGGCCGCTACATCACGCGAGGCTTCGAGGCGGAGGCGAGCTATCGCAACAGCGAGGGCTGGTACGCGTTCGCCGGTGGCACGGTCGCGCAGGTCGGCAGCGGTGAGACCGGCGGCGAGCTGACGTACGGCAACGTCGTCAACGCGCCGAAGGTCACGGCGGCCGGCGGCGTCTCGACGCCGAAGCTCGGCGGTTACGCGCACCTCTCTGGCGAGGTGCAGCACATCAGCCTGCGGCGCTCGCGCCCCGACGACGATGGCAACGCATCGCCCCAGTCGCCCGCGTGGACCGGGGTCAACCTCACCGTCTACGTCCCGAATCTGCGCGGCTTCGACCTGACCGCAGGCGTTCGCAACCTGATCGGGACGCGCGATCTCCAGCCCGCGGTCGGTGACTACGATCGCTTCCCCGAGATGCAGCCGACGATCCTCGTTCCGCGGCTCCCCGCCGAGGGGAGAGAGGTCTATGTCAAGGTCGGCTACACGTACTAGCCGGCTCACGCTGCTCGGCGTGCTGATCGCGACGCCGGCTGGGGCGCAGTCCGGTACGGGCGTCGATGTTGCCGACCTCCCACCGCTGCCAGCGGCCTCGGACGAACCTTCGAGCTCGGCGACCGTGCTCGCAGCGTCGTCGGCGGAGGAGGACGTCGTCGTCGGCGCCGCGAAGCGCGAACAGAGCCTCGGCAACGTGGCGTCGGCCGTCACCGTCATCAGCGGCGATCGGATCCGGCGGTTCGGGTATCGCACCGTCGGCGAGGCGGTGGCGAGCGTCGCGGGCGCGTACCTCGTCGACAACCGGCTCAGCTACTCCGTCGGCATCCGCGGTCTCCAGATCCCGGGCGACTTCAACTCGCGGCTGCTCGTCCTGATCGACGGCGCGAGCGTCAACGAGGCGTGGGGCGCGTTCGCCGGCCTCGGGTTCGATGCGCTCGTCGGGATCGACGACATCGCTCGCATCGAGGTGATCCGTGGCCCGGTGTCGTCGGTCTACGGCACGAACGCGTTCTTCGGCATCATCAACATCGTGACGCGCGGTGCATCGGAGACGCCGCGCGCGTGGGTGCGGGCGGCGGTCAACTCGATCACCGGCCCGACGACGAACGCGGGCTTCGCCGCGGGCAACATCGACCAGCAGCTCCGCGGTGCGATCCACTTCAACAACCGGTTCGGCGAGACCCTGAACCTCGACATCCCCGACGGAATGGGCATCGATGCCGATGCGTCGCGCTCGTTCGTGGGTGGCATCGTCGGCGCGTGGGGCGGCAGCTTCGCGCAGGTTCGCGTGTCGCGCTGGCGCCGCGAGTCACCGTTCGCGCCGTACGACGTCAATCCGTTGCTCGCGCCGTACGAGCAGTTCGACACCCACGTCCTCGCCGAGGGTGGTCACACACGCGAGGTCTCGAAGAAGCTCACGGTCGCCGGTCGCGCCTACGCGAACATCTACAACTTCAGCGACACGTCGCCGCCGTACGATCCGATCGATCAGCCGACGCCACTCGACACGACCGGCAGCGCGCGCACGTTCGGCGCCGAGGTCCGTGGCCGGCAGCAGTTCACCGACGAGATCGGGGTCACCGGTGGCGTCGAGTCCAGCTACAACCGAACCGAGAGCACGGCCGGGTTTCGCGGCGGTGATCCGGTGGACGAGATCGTCGTTCCCGCGAACTTCGTGATCGCGGGCGTCTACGCCGAGGCCGAGGCTCAGCCGCGACCGTGGCTCGGCTTCACGGGCGGTCTGCGCTTCGATCATTACAACGAGCTCGTTGCCGCGGATCCACAGTCGCGCTCGCGCTTGTCACCGCGTGCCGCGCTGTTCCTGTCGCAGCCCGAGAAGTACGGGCTCAAGCTTCTCTACGCCGAGGGCTTCCGGAACCCGAGCGCCTTCGAGGGCAAGTTCGAGGACGGCAACGACTTCAAGGCGAACCCGGCGATTGACGCCGAGACGATCCGCAGCATCGAGGCCGTCGTGTGGGCCAAGCCCGCGGCCAGTGTCTCGACGCGCGTCTCCGGCTGGTACTGGGATGCGCGCGGCATCGTCGAGCAGCGTCCCGCGTTCGATGATCCCGCGCTGCTGCAGTTCCAGAACGTGACCAGGTACGTCTCCGCGGGTGTCGAGGCCGAGGGCTCGTACCGCACGAGCAGCGGCTGGTACGCGTTCTGCGGCGCCGCCTACGCGCGCGTCGGTGCAGAAGACGATGCCGGCCAGCTCGTCTATGGCTCGGTCCCGAATGCACCAGCGATCACCGCAAACGTCGGTGTGTCGACGCCCAGGATCTTCGGCTATGCCCACCTCTCGACGGAGATGACGGTGCTCGGCGAGCGCCCGACGCGCCCCGACGAGAGCGGCGCTCCGTCCGTCGAGTCGCCCGCGTGGCTGGGCTGGAACTGGACCCTCTACGTTCCCGACCTCCGTGGCTTTGACCTCACGGCCGGAGTCCGGAATCTGCTCGGCACCCGGGACCAGCTCCCGGCGCCCGGCGACTACGATCGCAGCCTGCCCGATGTCCTCACTGTGCCTCGCGTACCCGGCGAGGGGAGGGAGCTCTATGTCAAGCTCGGCTATTCCTACTAGAACCACCATCGCCCTCCTCGTGGTCTCGCTGCTCGCGAGCGCCGCGCCCGCGCTCGCGCAGCGCCCGAACCAGGGAGAGGACGAGAGTGCCGCTCTCGTCGACGAAGGACGCACGGCGCTCAAGAAGGGCGAGCTCGACCAGGCAGCAAACGCGCTCGACCAGGCGATCGCGTTGAACCCGCGCCGCGTCGAAGCGTACGTGCTGCGCTCGGCCGTCCACGCTGCGAAGAAGCAGTACAAGGAAGGCATCGAGCTGATGCGGCGCGCCCAGGCGCTGTCGCCCACCGACGAGGAAGTGCTCACCGCGCTCGGCTCGCAGCTCGTGCTCTCCGGCGACGTGGCCGGCGGAGTCCCGATCCTGCAGCAGGTCACGAAGAAGAACCCGGTGCGCTACGACGCGCAGCTCCTCCTGGGTCACCACTGGCATACGACCGGAAAGTGGCCGGACGCGATCCTCGCGTTCGAGGCGTACTTCAAGCACCGACCCGAGGCGCTCGCGAAGGAGGACGCGCGTCATCGCGTCGATCTCGCCGACTCGTACCTGCGCTATCGCCAGCCCGCGAAGGCGCTCACGATGTTCAAGCAGTCGTCCGAGGCGCGCTCGACGGATCTGCGCGCGCGGATCGGTGTCGCGTGGGCGACCGCCGCGGTCGACTGCCGCAAGGCGCGTCCGCTCCTCAAGGAGCTCGAGCCGATCGCGACGACCCACCCTGAGGTCTGGCTCGTCGACGGTCTGTGCGCGCTCGCACTCGGCGACTCGGGTGGCGCACTCGCGCTCGGCCGCAAGTATCTCGAGCGAGCGCCCCAGGCGAGCGCTGCCGGCCACGCGCTCGTCGGTGAGGCCCACGCAACGCGTGGCAACCTCGCCGAGGCACGCAAAGAGCTCGAGACAGCTCGCCAGCTCGAGCCGACGCGGCGGCGCTGGACCGTGCGGTTCGCGGTCGTGCTCCGTCGCACCGGGGATCCGAAGGCTGCGCTCGCAGCGCTCGAGACGCTGGGGCCTCCGGCGTCGCCCGGGATCGATCCGGACTGGTGGAGCGAGCTCGGCGAGGCGTTGATCGCAGCCGGCGATCCGACGGCCGCTGCGACCCGACTCGCCCCGATCATCCCCGAGCTCCCGGGTGATGCGGCCGTGCGAACGGTGGCGGGATCCGCGCAGCTCGCGACGGGGCAGGGCGAGGCCGCGATCAAGACGCTGTCCGAGGCAGAGATCATTCTCAGCATGCCGCGATCGCGCAAGTTGCTCGTCGATGCGCTCACCCTGGTCGCCGTCACCAAGCTCGGTGCGGGAGATGCAGCGGGCGCCGAGCCGATGCTCGCGCGCGCCGATCAGATCGAGGGTACGCCACTGGTGTGGCGCAACCTCGGGATCGCGCGCCTCGCCCTCAACAGGTCATCCGACGCGGTGAGCGTCCTCGACCGCGCGGTCAAGGTCGACGCCTCGGGGATCAACATGATGCTCGCCGGCCGCGCGCACGCACTCGCGGGCGATGTCACCGGTGCGCGCACGATGTACGAGCGCGCGCTCGCGACCGAGAAGGACAGCGTTGTCGAGGTCGCGATCGACTGGGCCGCGAGCGAGGTTGCCGGTGGTGATCCGACGATCGCGATCACGGCACTCGAGAAGGTGGCGGGCGCGGCGAAGGGGAGTGCGCTGGCGACGCGGCACAAGACGGCGCTCGCGATCGCGCGGCACGCCGCGGGCCTCGTCGCACTGCGCGCGGGCAACGGCACGAAGGCAGTCGAGCACCTCAGCGCGTCGGTGAAGTCAGACCCCGAGCTCTCGACGAAGTGCGATCTCGCGCTCGCGGCCGTCGTCGTCGGTGAACCGAATGCCGCCCTGGCTGCGCTCCGTGCGGTCAGTGGTCAGAGCTGCCCCTTCC
Organism: Myxococcales bacterium; assembly: GCA_031421915.1. Classification (GTDB taxonomy): domain Bacteria; phylum Myxococcota_A; class Polyangia; order Haliangiales; family Haliangiaceae; genus JABFXX01. The sequence goes on from JANOPP010000123.1 coordinate 5,171, forward strand.
CTCCGCCGGCCGACACCCAGGCTGCGCCGATCCTGATCGCGTTCACCGAAGGTCGCAATGCGAAGCGCGCGGGCAAGGCGCTCGACAAGCTGACGGCGCTCGCCGGCAAGTCGAGCGGCCCGGCGGCGGTGTTGCTCAACACCTCGATCCGCGTCGTCGCGCTCGAGGCGGCGCAGGATGCGTATCGTAACGGCCAGCTGTCACAGACGCGGAAGTATCTCAACGCGGCGAAGAACGTGAGCTCGCGCGTCGGCGTCGACGAGCTTGCCCACAACCTCGCGGCGCTCGATCTCGCCGACGGTAATGTCGACGCGGCGATCAACGGACTCGAGCGCGTCGCGGGCAAGCTGCCCGAAGCGCTCGTCAACCTCGGCATCGCCTACGAGCGCAAGGGCGACCCGCTCAAGGCGCTCGACGCGTGGCGGCGCGCGCGCAAGGCGGGCGCGCGGTTCGGTCCACTCTCGGACTGGATCGAATCCAAAGAGCGGATCTATGGAGGTGCCCAGTGAATCGACTGGTTGCGATCATGACCCTCGTGTTCGCGGTGACGACCGCGCGCGCAGACAACATCACCGTCGGGCTGTTCGCGCCGAGCGCACCGTTCTCGTCGACGGCCGCGCGCGTCGAGCTCGCGAATCGCCTCGGCGATCACCTCGGCAAGGCGCTCGGAGGCACTGGCAGCGGTCGCAACTACGCGCGCGCGGGAGACTTCTCTGCGGCGGTGAAGAAGGGCGACGTCACCGTCGCCATCGTCGATGCGACGTACCTCGCAGGGGCCGGCGGCAACTACACCGTGATCGCAGCCGCGCTTCGCGGCGGTGACACCAGTATCGGCTGGCAGCTCGTCGCCCGCGGCGCCAGCAAGATCGGCGACCTCAAGGGCAAGAAGGTCCTGGTTCCGGGCGTCGGCGGCCGCGAGTCCGACTTCGTCCTCAACGTGCTTCTCGGTGGAGACATCGGGCGCGACTACTTCTCGAAGATCGAAGCAGCACCCGATACCGCGTCCGCGCTCGCGGCGCTCGGCCTCGGCAAGGCCGATGCGGCCGTGGTCCCGACCGGAGTCGAGCTGCCCGGTGGAACCGTCGTCGTGCTCTCGCTGCCGACGCTGCCGGGGCCCGTCCTCGTCGCCTACAACGCAACGCCTGCGCAGCGGCAGTCGCTCGCGGCGGCGGCCGCGACGTTCAAAGGGGATGCGACGATCGCCGGATTCCGTGGCGGTGATGGCGACAACGTCCGAGCGATCTCTCGCCGGTTCAGCGTGCCGGTCAAGCGCGGACCGCACGCGGTTCCTGCGGTCCGGCTCGTGGTCGGTGACCTCGTCGAGGGTCGCACGTTCGCGATCGAGCGCACGCCGGTCACGGTCTTCGCGATTGCCCCGGTGACCCGATGAGCTACGCCGCGACCTATCCCCAGCACCTCGCCTATCTCCAGCACGGCTACGAGGCAGCGATGGCGGCGCACGGCTTCGACGCGATCATTCTGTGCAGCGGCGCGCCGACGCCGAAGAATCGGTTCGACGATCAAGCGTGGCCGCTGTGCCCGACGCCGGCCTACTCGCACTGGTGCCCGCTCGTCGAGGCCGATGCGTTCGTCGTGATCCGTCCCGGGACGAAGCCGGCGCTCGTGCGAACCGTCGTCGATGACTTCTGGGAGACCACGCCGCCGCCCGAGAGCGACCACTTCTGGTCGGGCTTCAACGTCGTCGAGGTCAAGCCGGGCATGGCCGGCGACGCCCTGCCCAGTGGGCGCGTTGCGGTGATCACCCGCGATCAGGGCACGTCGCCGCCCGGCATGGTCAATCCACCGGCGCTGATCGCCGCGCTCGATCTGCTACGCACGAAGAAGACCGCCTACGAGATCGAGTGCCTCGCCGAGGCGAGCCGCCGCGCCGTGCGCGGTCATCGCCACGTCGCGGAGCTGTTTCACGCGGGCACGCCCTCGGAGCTCGATCTCCACCTCGCGTACCTCGGTGCGTCGGAGCAGGACGAGGCGCGCGCGCCCTACCAGGGCATCGTCGCGCTCGGCGCTCACGCGGCGATCCTCCACTACGTCGCGTACACGCGCGAGCGGATCACCGGTGGCACGTCGTTCCTGATCGATGCAGGCGCGAAGGTGCTCGGCTACGGCAGCGACATCACGCGCACGTACGTCCGCGGCACCGACTCCGGATCGCAGCGGTTCGGCGAGCTGCTCGCGCACGTCGAGGCCGTGCAGCAGGAGATCATCCGGCGGATCCGCCCCGGCTTTCCGTACGAGGATCTCCACGACGACTCTCACTATCTCCTCGCCACCGCGCTGCGCGAGCTCGGCATCGGCCGCGGCAGCGTCGAGGAGCTGGTCGCGCGCGGCATCACGCGGGCGCTGTTCCCGCACGGCCTCGGCCACTCGCTCGGGATCACCGTCCACGATGCCGGGCTCAAGCCGCGGCCGCCCCGCGCCGAGAACAAGTTCCTGCGCAACACGTCGGTGATCGAGGCCGGGCAGGTGTTCACGATCGAGCCCGGGATCTACGTGATCGACGGGCTGCTCGCGCCGCTCCAGGCCGACGACCGCCGCGAGCTGGTCGACTGGTCGGCGATCGCGGACCTCCGCCGGTTCGGCGGGATCCGCATCGAGGACAACGTGCTCGTCGAGGAGCTGGGCACGCGCAACCTCACGCGCGAAGCGTTCTCCGCAGCGTCGTAGCGCGTGAGCTAGTAGCCGCGGATCGCGCGACGGACGGTCTTCGCGGTCGCGACGCCCGTGTGGGCGCCGCCCTCCATGAAGCCCTGATAGTCGAGCGACGTGTGCTCGCCGCAGAAGTGGATCGAGCCCTGCGATGCGATCTCGTGGCCGGCAAACTGGGTGTACTGGCCAGGCTTGTAGAACGAGTACGAGGCGCCAAACAGCGGAGCCTTGTGCCACAGCGACTGCGTCGCGCGACCGTTCCAGCCCAGGCCCGGATAGACCGGCGCGAGCTCGACGAGGCCGTCCTGTGCATCACCCCGCACCTTCGCATCGGTGGCGGTCGCGAACGCGCTCGTCGTGCGCATCGACGAGGTGACCGACCCACCGGAGTAGAGGCACAGGATGCCGGGCGCGCCGCTCTGAGCGCGCGTGACGTCCCAGCTCGCCTGATAACCGGTGTCGCTAAACGTCGAACCGTTCGAGACCCCCGGCCATGCGCCGGTACCGGCCCACCCACGGGAGTTGAACTGGAGCTGCAGCTTTCCGTTGATGCCCTTGCCGAGCTCGGTGATCGCGGCGCGCTTCATCGGATCGAAGCCGGCGTTCGCGTAGTCGAACGAGTACGCCGCGAACGGAACCGCCAGCACCACGTGGTCGAAGGTCTTCTCGATCGTCGTGTTGCCGCGCTCGAACGTGAGGCGCGAGCGACCGGTCGAGGTCGTGGCGATCCGGACCAGCTTGTGCCCGGTGACCACGCGGTCGCCGAGGTACGCGCCGATCGCCTCGGGCAGGCGCTGGTTGCCGCCGCGGATGTGATAGCGCTCGTCGGAGACGCCGAACGTCGCCAGCGTGTGCTGGAACGGCTTGGGCTGGTAGGCGAGCAGGTACAGGAGATTGAGCGCGGACTGATCCATCGAGTCGGCGCCGTACTCGATCGCGTACGCGACATCGAGCAGCGCACCGAGCGGGGAATCGTGGCCACCCGGCACGCGGGTCTCGATCCAGTCGTAGACGCTCATCGAGCTCAGCGTCTGGCCGGCTGCCGTGTACGAGTTGTACGTGGTCGGGAACGGTGCGGCCTTGAGGTCGTCCTTGATGACCTGCCAGATCGCGTTGAAGTCACTGTCTGCCTGCGTCTTCGCGTAGTAGCTGCCGAGAACGCGATAGACCTCGTCCGAGCCCGCGGGCTGTGCGGCGAACAGATCGTCGACGGGGAGGCCGAAGCGATCGGCGAGGCCGAGGACCGTCAGGTGGCCGCTATCGATCAGCTCGCCGCCCCACTCGCTGATCTGCCCGGCAGCCCAGTAGCCAGTACGGTTCGTGAACATCCGGCCGCCGAGACGAGACGAGGCCTCGAACACGGTCGACTCGAGGTTGTTGTCGAGGAGCTGGAGGGCGCACGTCAGGCCGCCGATGCCACCGCCGATGATCGCGATCGTCGGGTCGTTACCGGCGGCGCGAGCGCGTCCCGGCATCGCAAGTGCGGCAAGCCCAGCGGCGCCACCGAGGAGGATCTTGCGTCGCGTCGGGCCCGAGCGACCGTCCTCTTCCCGCTGCGCATCGTCGCGCAGCTCGCGGACCTCCTGGACCGGGATCCCGGTTCTGCGGGCGACCGAGAGATCGCGCCAGAGCCTACGGAGGGAGGAAGCGAGGGGGGTGCGAGCCATTGGCGACCATCATAACGAACCTGAGTGCCCGCACGGAGTTGAAAGGTTTGTAAGGGCCACTGGGTTTCTCGCACGGGATCCCCACGACGGGGTATGATGGCAGACCTTGGTGCTCCGGATGTTCCTCGTCATGGTGCTGGTCACCGGGTGCGGACGCTTCGACTTCCCACGGGGGCGATGACGTCGTCGACATCGATCTCGCGACGACTGGCGTGACCACGATCTTCGGAATGGTCAATAACGCGCGAAGCGTGACGCGGGGCGATCAGGTATGGATCGGCTACACGGCCATGGGCTCGTCCGAGGTCCAGCTCGAGACGCTCGGTGCCAACGGCATCAACTCCGGGGCGGCACCGGCGCTGCGGCCCCCGTTCGATCTTCTCCTGTCGGGCGCGTTCTGGATCAACGGGCTCGAGCTTCACACCGGCGGCACCTGCCTGAACTAGCGCCCGGCGTGGCGCACGCTCGAGTCGCACAGTATGTTGTGCGCGCATGCGTGGTCTTCTAGCTGCTGGTCTCCTGCTGTCCACGGCGCTCGGCTGTCAGCGCGCCGACGAGAAGCCGAAAACGTTGACGACGAACACGGGTTCCGGATCCGGGTCGGCGACCGTCTCGCCGGTCCGGGCGAAGTCAGAGCAGGTCGCGCCGCCGCTCGATCTCAAGAACCCACCGATCGATGCGGTGAAGACGCGCTCGGGCCTGATCTACAAGAAGCTGAACAACGTCCCGGGCGGAACCCCGGCGAGCCGCAACGACACCGTGATGATCAACTACACGGGCTGGCGGCAGGTGACCGGCGAGACGTTCTACACGAATCGCGATCGCGGCCAGCCGATGCCACTGCCGCTCGCGAACACCGCGCCCGGCTTCACCGAGGCGATGCAGCTGCTCAAGAAGGGCGAGAAGGCCATGCTATGGCTGCCCCCTTCGATCGGCTACAAGGGCGCGCCACCGCCGGGCACGGCGCCCGAGACGCTGTGCTACGAGGTCGAGGTCGTCGACATCATCTCTGCGCCCGCCGTACCGCCCGATGTCGGCGTCGCGCCGGCGACTGCGCAGACGCTGAAGAGCGGGATCAAGTTCGTGGTCGTCCAGGCCGGCACCGGCAAGGACACGGTGCGGTTCTTCGACACCGTCACGTTCAACTACTCCGCGTGGGACAAAGACGGCCGGATGTTCGACACGACCGAGCTGCGCAAGCGGCCGGCGACGGTGCCGCCATTCCGCCAGACCGCGGCGATGGAGGAGATCCTCACGTCGATGACCGCCGGCCAGCGCGCGCGCTTCTGGATCCCCGCCGAGAAGATGCAGGTCGACGGGCGGCCACTGCCGGGGATGCCCGAGGGCACGCTGACCTACGAGGTCGAGGTGATCACGATCGAGAAGGGCAAGGAGCCGCCGCGCGTCCCGTCGGACGTCGGTGTTCCGCCGGCGGGCGCGCAGAAGACGCCGAAGGGCGTGATGTACAAGGTGCTCGCAAAGGGCAAGGGTGGCCCGAAGCCCGCCGTCACCGACGTCGTGCGCGTCAACTACACGGGCTGGACCACCGACGGCCGGATGTTCGACTCGTCGGTGATCAAGGGCGAGCCGGCAGAGTTCTCGCTCGGTGGCGTGATCGTCGGATGGACCGAAGGCATCCCGGTGATGTCCGTCGGTGATCGGGTCCGGTTCTGGATCCCCGACGAGCTCGCGTACAAGGGCTCCCCCGGCAAGCCGCAGGGCCTGTTGACGTTCGATGTCGAGCTGATCGAGATCAAGGCGCCGCCGCCCGTCGAGGCGATGGACGATGGCCACGGTCACGGTGGTGGTGGTGGTGGTCACGCCACACAGCCAGCGCCGCCCGACGTCGCCGTGCCGCCCGCGGATGCGAAGAAGAGCCCGCGCGGCGTGTTCTACAAGATCCTCAAGGCCGCGAAGGGCGCGGCGCATCCCGTCGCGAGCGATCGCGTCAAGGTTCACTACACCGGGTGGACCACCGACGGAAAGATGTTCGATACGTCGCGCAAGGGAGCGAACGAGCCGGCCGTGTTCTCTCTCGGCGGCGTGATTCCCGGCTGGACCGACGGCATCCCGATGATCGGCGTCGGCGAGTCCGCACGCCTGTGGATCCCGCAGGAGCTCGCCTATGCCGGTGGCGGAGGCCCGCAGGGGATGCTCGTGTTCGACGTCGAGCTGTTCGAGATCGTCAAGCAGTGAGCGCGCCGCCGGCGGATGTGCTCGCGG
>JANOPP010000124.1:0-24614 GCA_031421915.1 Myxococcales bacterium
CGGGACCCGACGCCAAGGACATCCTTCGTGAGCCGCCGCCGGGTCCGGTGACGTTGATCGTCGTCGATGGGACGTGGTCGCAGGCGCGACGCGTGATGCGCGACAACCCGCTCCTCCAGACGCTTCCTCGCTATGCGTTCAAGGCACCCGAGGCGTCGATCTACCGGATTCGCAAGGAGCCCAGCGACGCCTACGTGTCGACGATCGAAGCACTCATGCACGTGCTCGGTGCGCTCGAAGGGGATCCACAGCGGTTTCGCGTCTTGCTCGAGCCGATGCGCGCGATGGTCGATGCGCAGCTCGCCTGTCAAGCGAGCTCGCCTCGGCGCAGCACGCCGCGCCAGCCACGGACGGGGCCGCCTCGACGGCCGCTCCCGAGCGAGACGCGCTGGGACGATCTCGTGGTGCTCGACGCCGCGGCGAACGCCTGGGCACAGAGCGCACCGGGTTCAGGTCCGCGCGACGAGCTCGTCCATCTGGTGCTCCGTCGGCCAGCGACCGACGAGACGTTTGAACGTGTGATCGCGCCGCAGCGCCTGTTGTCGCCGACCGCCACGCACCATACGGGGCTATCGGAGCAGCAACTGCGCGCCGGCGACCCGCGCGACGAGGTGATGGCCGCGCTCCAGCGGTTCGTGCGCCCGACCGATGTGATCGCGACCTGGGGCCCGCACCCCGGCGCGCTGGTTGCCGACGCAGGCGGCAACCTCCCCGCGAGTCTCGATCTTCGCGCTGCCGCGTATCGGTTCCACAACACGAAGATCGGAACGCTGGACACCTACGCGCGATCGTTGGGCCCCCTGCCCGCGTCGTTGGCGAGCGGGCGCAGTGGGCTCCGCGCGACCCAGCTCGTCCACACGATCGCGACGTGGCGCGCCATGGCCCACCCGGCGCTGTGACGCTCATCCTCGACTCGGCGAGCCAGAGAGTTCGTCACAACGGCGGAGTGCGGACTCTCACCAACATGACCACTCCCCTTGTGAAGGTTCTCGCGCTCTCGGCGTTCGCCGGGCTCGTCGCTGCATGTGTCATCGATCCCGAGGCCGAGGACGAGGAGCTCGGCACGATGGAGTCATCGCTGTGCCTGATTCCGCCGACGCCACCGCCGTACAGCACCCTCTGGTACCTCCCTGATGCACAGCAGCGCTACGAGCCGTTTAGCTATGGGACAGGTGAGTGCTCCGCGAAGGTGCTGGCAGCCCGCAACACGATGTACCTCGGCGCAGCAGTGTCCAACGTCGCCAACGCAGCAGCGTGCACCGAAACCACGGTGACCGCGCGCATCTATCTCAAGGTGGCCGGCATCTGGTCGCTCTTGGTCGCCGAGTCGCGGCAAGGGTCTTGGAATGCAACAACCGGGTGCTTTATCCCACCCAGTATCGGGCACTATCTAGACGCCAACCAGGAGGCGCGGATCCACGCGAGCGCCAAGCGAACCACGTGTGCTGGTGCCGTGTGTGGCACGACGTATGGTGTGCCAGTCACCATCCATGCGCGCGGCAACGGCTCGTAACATTGTGACACTCAGAACCGCAGCGTCAGCGGCACGGCCGTCGGCGCATGGTCTTCGCCGCTGAGGTGGTAGCCGACGATCGAAGTGCCCACGATCAGGACGAGCCCCGCCACTGCCTTCGAGATCTCGTAGCCGCGGACCTTCTCGGTCGCGAGCGCGAGCGCGACGACGGCGCCGGTGCCGACGACGGCCCCGCCCGCCGTGCCCCACCAGCGACCGGTGCCGTCGCGGCCATCGCCCGTGAGCTGGATGCCGACGACGATCCCCGTGAAGCCACCGAGGACCACGCCGATCACGCCAACCGCGAGCGGCGGCCCCCAGTTGCCCCGGTTCGCGACGGCACTGCCGACGAGCACGCCCGTGAGGCCGAGGACGGCACCACCGAGCACGCCGGCACCGACGCCGCCACCGACCTGGACGGCGATCGTCGTCGGATCCCACCGATCACCGTCGTCCGCGTGTGCAGATCGCACGAGCAATGAAGCGACGAGCCCGGCCACGAGGAGTGCGCGCACGCTTCATGTTAGCCTCGAATGCAGTGCGCGCGGCAGTCCTCGCTACTCTTGCGACGCTTCTCGGAGCGCGGACCGCAGGTGCGACGCCGTACGAAACGTTCATCGACGTCACGGATCAGCCCGAGCTCGAGGATCTGCTCGCCGCGCAGGACATCTCGCAGGACACCTACGACGAGCTGCTCGGTTTGCTCCAGCGCGGCGTCGATCTCAGCACCGCAGAGCGGTCCGAGCTGTACAGCCTGCCAAACCTGACGTTCGAGGACGTCGACAAGATCATCGCGTTTCGCGAGCTCAACCAGGGCGTGATCCGCGACCCCGCAGATCTCGTCGGAGCGAAGGTCCTCTCCGAAGAGAAGCTGCTCGCGATCTCCGCGTTCCTCGTCATCACGCCCACCGGCAAGAGCCCGCTCGCGGTGCACGGCTGGGTCCGCGCGGTCACGCGCGCGTCGCACCGGGACAAGATCGCGCCGCCGCTCTCGGTCCGCGCGCGGTTCACGGCGGCCAAGCACCTGCAGGTCGGCATCGCTCTGACCACGACGCGGCTCCGCATCGGCGAGCCCGTCTACGATCCGAATCGCAACGCTCTGATCGCCGACGACCGGAGCCTCCAGCTCCACGTCCCCAAGGCGTTCGTGAAGTGGGACACCGATACGGGCACCGTCATCGGCGGCAGCTACCGCGCCGGGTTCGCGCAGCGGCTCGTGTTCGACAACTCGTCCCAGTACTCGCCGAACGGCCTGTATGGCGACGACGAGCTGTTCTTCGCCAACGATCTCGATCGCCTGTGCCGCAAGTCGGCGGGCGAGCTCGCAGTTTCGCCGTGCGACGGCGACGCGGCGAGCGACTACGTGACCCCTGACTTCTCGTGGCGCAATGGACTGTTCGGAGTCGGCGCCGGCGTGAAGAAGCTCGAGCTGCCGACGGGCTGGCTGCAGGCGTTCGGCTGGGCCTCCGCCGCGCGGCGATCGATCTATCAATACGAGCTCGTCATCCGCGACACCGACGACAGCCGTACCTGTCAGGATCCTCACGAGGACGACGATGCGGAGTGCAAGGCGCCAACGGTGTTCGTCCGTCCCGAGGGCGACAACCTCCTCACGCCGACACCGCAGTTCTCGTTCGTCACGTTGCCCAACGTGTTCATGGAGAAGCTCGTGGGCGCGAACCTCACGTACTTCGCCGATCGCCGGAACTCGGTCGGCGCCACCGTCTACGGCGCCACGGCGCAGAGCCTCGTCGATGGCGCTTCCCTCGACTTCCAGGAGTGGTCGCGCTATCCGACCGGCCGCACGTTCGGCGCCGCGGGTGCGAACTTCTCGTTCGGCCAGAAGTGGCTCGACATCTTCGGCGAGGCCGCGCTCAGCTACGACAAGAACACGACCTCTCCCGGCCCGCCGCTGACCGCCGGTGGTGGCGGCCCCGCTGGCATCCTCCGCATCACCGCGACCAAGCAGAAGGAGGAGCTCGAGGCGGTGATCCGCTACTACAGCATCGACTTCGCGAACCCGTACGCGCGTCCGATCTCGCAGCCCGACGAGTTCGACGGTCAGCGCGCGCGCGACGAGATGGGCGTCCGGTTGCGCTACCTCAACACCACGAAGGCGTTCACGCTGCGCGCCCTCGTCGATGTCTGGGTCCCGCCCTCCACCCTGAAGGAGGGCCAGAAGGCGCAGCCCAAGCTCGACTCCTACATCCGCGCCGACGTGAAGACGACCGACGATCTGCGCCTCGGGCTGTGGCTGCGCTACCAGGACAAGTTCGTGGGCCGCGGTGGTCACGACCAGTGCTTCGAGGTGTCGACCGAGACCTCGGAGACGGGCGATCCGGTGCCGTGCGCGGGCCGCCAGCTCACGCAGATCGCGCGCGCACGCCTGCAGGTCGACCGCACGTTGGCTGTCACCGTGATGCTCCAGCACCAGCTCCTCGACGACAACCGCGCGTCGAAGACCTCGTGGCGCTCGGATCTCGCGGCCTGGGGCATCGCGACCTGGAACCCGACCAAGGATCTACGGATGCGGGCCCGCGTCCGCTACCTCGACGAAGCGTTCGAGGACGACAAGTATCTCGAGAGCTCGTTCTCCGGGCTCGTCGAGGCCGCGTTCCGGATACGCTCCCGCGACTGGCTACGCGTCCGCATGGATACGAAGTTCTGGCTCGACGACCGCGACGCTACCTTGGCGCGCGACCCGAACCCCGAGCTTCAACTCTGGCTGTCGTACGAAGCTCGCCTGTAGTAGCGTCCCGTCGATGGCCCTACCTACCTCGACGATCGTCATGGCCGTGCTCACGTGCATCCCGTTCGGGCTCGCGATCAAGGACACGGTGAGCGGCAAGCAGACCGCGCAGCGCGATCGCGATCGCTGGGACGACGACGGCCACGACGACAACGGCGACTCGGCCTACGACGCCGAGTATGCGCGCGCCGAGGCGGCTCGCGAGGCGGCCGAGGCCGAGGAAGAGCGCCTCGAGGCACTGAAGACCGAGAAGCTCGCGGTCGCTCGCCGCACGCTGTTCGGCGCCGAGGTCGCGACGCTCGGCTCGGGCTTTGGAGGCACGCGGATCGGCACGCCGGGCGCCGACGTCGACATGTCAATGCTCGCGGAGCTTCAGCGCGCCACATCGGTCAGGGTCGGTGTCATCTCGATCGCGAAGGTCAACGGGATCCTGATCGAGCCGACGAGCGATGCGGATGACGACGAGAAAGCGGAGCTCTGCCGCAGCCTCAGCAGCGAGCTGCAGGCAGCGTGGGGCAACGGCGAGACCGACGACTACTCCAGCCGCTACTGGATCAACCCCACCACCAGCATCCGCGCCTCGATCCACCCCGAGGACTGCAAGCTCGTGTTCGAGCCGTTCACTCCGACGAAGGCGTGGATCAACAAGACCAAGGACTCGGTCGTTCCGGTCGGGCTCGTCGGTCAACCGTTCGCAAAGGTCGCCGCGGCCGTCGGGACGACCACCGAGCTCGAGCCAGGCGAGCTCGTGAAGAGCTGGGAGCGGCCCGGAGTGGGCCTGGGGCTCTTCAGCACGAACTTCGAGGCCTATGTCGTCAACGGGAAGGTCGTCGCGATCACCGCGTCCGCCCGCACGCTCGAGGTGACGCGCAACGAGGTCCAGGAGCAGCTCACCGAGCTCTACGGCGAGCCCGTCGAAGAGAACGAGGGCCTACGCTGGAAGAGCCGCCCCGTCATTCGCCTCGTGCCTCACAACATTTCGGACGTGATGATCACCATCGGCACCGTTCCCACGCAGCAGTGATGCCGAAGCTCACGACGATCCTCGTTGGTTGCGATCTGTCCGAGGGCAGCGATCAGGCGCTCGCGCGCGCGATCGGTATCGCAGAGCTACATCAGGCCACGATCGTCCTGGTTCACGCGCAGTCCGACGACGCGCCGCTCGACGAGGTCGACAACGAGATGCTCAAGCAGCTCGGTGAGGTCAGCGCCGCAGTCCGCGTCGAGGAAGCGCGCCAGCTCGCCGATCGCATGGTCACGATCCAGAAGTGCGGCCTTTCGACCGACATCGTCAGCCGGATCGGTCCGGCCGCCGAGGTCCTCGCCGCCGCGGCGCTCGAGTACAAGGCCGAGCTGATCGTCGTCGGAACGCACGGCCGCACGGGCATCTCACGGTTCCTGCTCGGCAGCGTCGCGACCGAGACACTCCGGCACGCGCCGTGTGACGTCCTCGTGTGCCGCGGTCCCTCGCCGCAGCTCCCGTTCCAGCGGCCGCTCGTGGCGACCGACTTCTCGCCCGCGGCGACCAAGGCGCTCGCTCACGCCGCCGCACTGACCGCGCCCGGCGCACCGATCGAGGTCGTCCACGCGTGGCAGCTCCCCGCCGGCTCGTGGGGCGCGACGCTCCTCGGTCAGGCGCGGTTCCCATGGAACACCGTCCGCGACGCCGTGCTGTCAGGCGCGAAGGCGCAAGCCGACAAGGTCGCGAAGGAGTCCGCGGGACTCGGTCACCCGATCAACGTCGAGCTCGTACAGGGTCCACCGACGTCGGTGATCTCGCACGCCGCGGAGCAAGGCGGGCACGACCTGATCGCGGTCGGTGCCCATGGCCGTCGCGGTGTTCGCCGCCTGCTGCTCGGCAGCGTCGCCGAGAGCACGATCCGTCACTCGCCATGTTCCGTGCTCGTCGTGCACGGAACGCCGGACGCCTGAATCAGCTGCCGCCGTCGAGCGTCAGCGCGGCGATCTTGTTGTCTTCCTTGGCCGCATCGTCGGCGCCGGGAAGCGGCTTCTTCTGCTCGGTGATGTTCGGCCACGTCTCGGATGTGGGGGCCGCGCTCTTGAGGTGCTCGGGCCACGACGCGGTGTCGACGTCGCCGATCTTCTTGGCGCCGCTGACGAGCGCGTTGATGTCCTTGTAGACGGCCCACTTCGTCGGGAGCTCGCTCTCCTCGAAGATCGCCGTCGTCGGGCACTCCGGCTCGCACGCCCCACAATCGATGCACTCGTCGGGGTTGATCGCGATCGAGTTCTTGCCTTCGTAGAAGCAGTCGACCGGACACACCGCGACGCAGTCGGTGTACTTGCACTTCACGCAGGGGTCAGCGACGACGTATGCCATGGCGGAATCTAGCCATAACCGCGTCCCCGTCGGAAGGCATGGACGCCAACATTGCGTGGGTGCAAAGTGTCGCGGCATGAAGCGGATCGCTTGCCTCTTCGTCGCAGTGCTGGGCTGCCAGGCCAAGGACAGCGACAAGCCCGCGCCGGTCACGTCGGTGATGGCGACGACCCCGGGATCTCCCTACGCGAAGGACATCGAGGCGCTGTGTGAAGCCGTCGCGCGCTCTGGTGCCGCGGCGGACGACTCGCGGACGCTGACGATCGCGAACTGGCTGGCGGCCAACCTGACCACCCCCGAGTCCCGCAAGTTCCTGGTCGAGATCCAGCCGCTGGTTGGCAATGCCAAGGCCGACGCCCTGGATGCTGAAGCCAAGCGGGTCGGCCTCGCGGGGTGTGCCCTCGCCGCCGAGTGGCGTACACCACCTACCTAGCCGAAATTACGACGGATGCGACCCGATCGCTAACCCATCCGTCCGAGCCAGAGAACGACACTGGAGGTCTGTCTCGGATGAACGCGAACGTGAACCGGCTGCTGGCGGTGGCAGTGCTGATGATGGGCGCGTGCAATACCGTGTTCGGGCTCGAGGACCGCGAGCCCACACCGGATGCTGCGCCGGACGCCGCACTCTACTCGCGCTGCGGCACGTTCCTCTTCGACGAGGCGCTGCGCTACGCGACGATCAACAATCCACGCACGGCGCCCGACGGCGTCACGCCGCTGCCGTGGTCGTGGGACGAGGCACGGACGATGTGCCAGCAGCGCGGCATGGACCTCGCGGTGTTCAACGACGAGCACGAGCTCGGCATGGCGAACGAGCCGCCCGCGTGGCCGTACTGGATCGGCGCGAAGCTGACGAACCAGGCGTGGGAGAACGTCGACGAGTGCCCGGCGCTCGAACCGGCAACGCCGTCCGCGATGACGAATGGCTGTGGCGTCGTCAACGGTCCGGTCGAGCTCGGCGCGACCGCCTGTACCGGCGCCCTCCCCGTTCTGCCCGATCCGATCGGACCGCCCGTCGTCCCCGCAGCACTGTGCGAGACGCCACGCCCGACGACCGCGAACTGCCTCGGTAACGATCCGGCCGCTACGCGCTACGTGCGCTCGATCCAGCCGCTCGACTACGCCGGTGCGAAGGAGTTCTGCGACAACGTGAACGGCGAGATCGTCGTGTTCGAGACGCACGAGGAGTGGAAGCGCGTGTCGAAGCTGACGAACGAACAGTTCAAGGCGCGGTTCTGGATCGGCAGCCAGTTCGACGGCACCGTGTGGAGCTCGATCACGAACTGCCCTGCCACGTACTCGTGGAAGGACGGCACGCCCGGAACGCCCGTCGCCGGGAGCTGTCTGTCGTCGACGCTGCGCGTGGACAGCGCGGACAATCCCGAGCACCAGGGCATCTGGCTCGACGGCCTGACACCGACGGCATGCGACCAGACCGACGAGCTGTTCGCGGTCTGCGAGATCCGCTAGGCGACGTCGACGTTGTCGTTCTCGGGCGGTGCCGGCTCGACGCCGAACCGCTTCTCGATCAGCGCGTGCAGCGCGTACAGGATCGGCGTGATCAGCACGGCCGCGCTGAGCTTGACCGCGTACGACGTCATCACGACCGAGACGTACTGATCAAACGTCAGCTTGCTGCCCCACACGAGCGCGGAGATCACGATCGTGTCGATCATCTGCGACACGGCGGTCGAGCCTGTCGCGCGGAGCCACAGCATCCGGTTACCGGTGAGGCGCTTGAACAGGAAGAACACCGAGATGTCGACGAAGTTCGCGATCAGGAACGCGGCCATCGACGACAGCTGGATCCGCGTCGCCTGCGTGAACACGATGTCGAACTCCCGCGGCGTGACGCCCGTCCAGTCAGCACCGAGCGTCACGGGCCACCACGGCATCGCGCCGGCGGCATAGACGATCAAGAACGTGAGTCCCACCATACAGAACGCGAGCAGCGTGATCCGGCGGACGACACGACGACCGTAGAACTCGTTGAGGATGTCCGTGAGGATGAACGTCACCGGGAAGGCGAGCTGGCCCACGGAGAACGGCCACTCGCGCCCGAACAGCTCGAACGATGTGACCTTGCCGCCGACGAGATCACCAACGACGAGACACACCATGAACGTCGAAACGAGCGTGATGAACAAGCTCAGGCGTGCATCGAGCTTCACGCGGGCAGCCTCGCACATCGGGCTGCTCGATGTTGTGGCGGTGCGACGGTCCGTGCCAGGATCGGCGCATGAAGCGCGCGGCACTCTGCCTGCTCGTGATCGCGGCGCCCGGTTGCAACTGGTTGCTCGGGATCGACGAGACGCTGCTCGCGCCGCCGGAAGACGGTCCTCCCGGCGACGCTCCGCTTCCTGTCGCGCGCCTGACGTATCTCTCGGCGGTCACCACCGCCCAGGGCGGGCCCTCGATCGACTACGAGTACCCGGCGATCAGCCCCCCGCCGACCGTGAAGTACGGCCGGATCGCCGAGGCGCTGACGGACTCGACGATCAACGCGGCCGGCGAGGTTCCAGTTCCGTACGCGTACGAGGACAGCACGTACCGCCTCGTCTACCAGCTCGCGAACGACATCCCGCGCGAGGTCCACTGGACGCCGATGCTCAATCGCGGCCCGCACGCGATCGTGCCGCTCTACGGCCGCGTCGATCGTGCGCCGATCCCGGGTCCGAACACGACCATGACGGTCGATCCGCCGGGCGCACCCGCGACCCACGTGGGTCCGCGCATCTTCACCACCGGCGTGTGGACGGAGTCGCAGCCGGTGTTCCCCGTGCCCGCTGGCACGGCGTTCACCTACAACCTCAACTCGTCGACCCAGCTCAGCGGACCACCGGGCGCCCCGGATCCCGCCCGCGGTGACAACGTCATCCTCGTCGACTATCAGACGACGGCGAGCTGCCGGCGGAGCGTGGGCTCCGGCGCTGCGCGGCTGATGCTCACCGACGGTCCGTCCTCCACGCTCAGCTCGGTCGCCTGGGGCATCACGTCCGCCCCGCTCCCCCCGACCACCAACCCGACGTTTGGCGACACGGTACGCGTGGCGCTCCTCGCGGGCTCGAGCAACACCGCGATCGTGCAGACCGTGATCCAGGTCGGTCCCTCGCCGAACGCCCGGATGCCCGCGTTCTCGGTCCGCACTCCCCAGCTCCCATTGCGCGGCCCGCTCCTGCTCGCGATGCTCCACTGCACCGCCAGCGACATCACGAACCTGCCCGCGTTCCACATCCCCACGGTGCTCGTTGATTTTCCGGTGCTCGCGAACCTGCAGCTCGCTGCAGACCGTGTCGTCTCCGGTGGCCCGAGGCTGACCCACGGCTTCTCGCTCGTGCAACCGGTCACCAACCCGCTGATGTTCGAGCTCACGATCGGCGCAGCGATCGGCCCGTTCATGTTGGGCCCCGACGACATCGGCGCAACCGATCGCGCGATGCTCACTGCCGGCACCGGCCCGCTCACCCTCTCGTTCACGACCGAGTCGGTCGGGATGCCGGCCGAGTACTACGACATCGTGCTGCATCGCGTGACCGGAACCTCGACGGTGCCCGAGCGCGCATACACCATCATCGGAACCTCGCTGATGATCGAGCGCGAGATCCTCGCCGCCGCGAGCGAGTACGTGTTCGAGATCCGCGGCTACCTCGGCGCGCCCGACGTTCGACTGGCCGATTTCCGCAACTATCTCCCGACGCAGTCGTCCGCCGTCGTGTGGACCCACACGTTCCGCACGCCGTAGCCGGTCGGCGCTACGTCGCGGGCGGATCGGGGTGCCGGATCGTGAGCACCGGCACCGGGCTCGTACGCACGATCTGCTCGGCAACGCTGCCGATGATGAGGTGGCGCAGGCCGGTGCGGCCATGGGTGCCCATCACGATCGCGTCGATCGGGTGATCGCGGACGTACTCGCGAATCTCCTCGACCGGGCTGCCACTGCGCGTGGCGATCGTGGCAGTGACTCCGTCGGCAGCGAGCGCCGCGACGACGGGCGCGAGGTCGGCCTCGGCAGTCTCCATGAAGAGCAGCCGCCGGCTGACCGGTGTGGTCGTCCCCGGGCGCACGATGATGTCGGTCTCGGGGCCGAGGTTGTGCACCAGCTCGACGACGTGGAGCAGCACGATCTGCGCGCCGTGCAGCTTGGCCTCGTCGCGGGCGATCGCCACGGCGTGCTCCGCGGAGGCGGAGAAGTCGTGCGGTACCAGGATCATCTTCCAGCCCATGGCGACAGCTTGCATCAATTCGCGGGCAGGATGGGCACGTCGCGCGACCCTCGCTCAGCGGAGGGACGTCTCGAGCACCGCGAGCTGCTCGTCCGTCCCGAGCGCGAGCAAGTGGTCGCCGTCGACGAGCTCGGTCTCGTCGGTCGCGAGCGCGACCGATCCATCCGGGCTGCGCAGCACCGCGAGGATCGTCGCACCGCTGGTCCGCCGGCGGAGCGAGAGGAGAGGCTCGCCGATCGCCTTCGAGCCGGCGAGCACCTGGATCTCGCTGATCGACACGGCCTTGCTACCACGATGAAGCGCGGTCTCGAAGAAGTCGACCATCCGCGGGCTGAGAGCCAGGTGAGCCATGCGACGCCCGCCGATCGCATACGGGCTGATCGCACGGCTCGCCCCCGCTCGCTCCAGCTTCGGCACGGCGCTGCTATCGACGGCGCGTGACACGATGAACAAGTTCGGCGCGAGCAATCGCGCCGACATCACGATGTAGAGATTCGATGCGTCATTCGCGGTGGTCACGAGCAGCCCCTGGGCGCGCTCGATGCCGGCAGCCCGGAGCACGCCATCGTCGGTCGCATCGCCCTTGATGTGGAGCCATCCGAGCTCGGCGGCTGTCGCGAGATTGTCCGGCGAGATATCGATCACGACGATCTGCCGGTTGCTCGCGTGGAGCTCCCGTGACGCCTCGCGGCCCACACGCCCGAAGCCCGCGAGGATGTAGTGATTGGAGAGCTTGTCGATCTGTTCCGTCATCTTGCGTCTCCTGCGGGCAACCTGGACCTCGCCACTCGACAGCCAGTCGAGTGTGACCGTGAACGTGTAGAACAGACTCCCGATACCGCCTGCCGCGACGACCATCGTCAGCGCGCGGCCGGCGTCGTCGAGAGGCTTCACCTCACCAAACCCGATCGTCGCGACGGTCGTGAACGTCATGAACAGTGCATCGCTCAGCGTTCCGCCCTGGTCTCTCCAGAGCAGCCAGTAGCCGACCGTACCGATCACGTGCGTGATCACGAGCGCCAGCAACGGGATCGCGAGCCGCTTCCGTAGCAGCGACCACGCCGAGGGCTCACCCGAGATCATTGCTGCAGCCTATCTCGCCGCGGAGGTGTGTGGGAACCGTGGACGCTCCACGGCGCTGGCGTCCGCCGGTCGGTCGGACACGGTCCGGCGTCCGGACGCTCCGGACATCGCCGCGCATGGTTTCGCCGCGTTGGCGCTGGCACGCGACGTGGACTCGGAGGGCGCGGAGGTTTCATGTCCGCGCAGCAAGAGAAGAAGAACAAGAGCATCGGCGAGGCGATCCGCGCCATCCACAAGCAGTTCGGATCGGGCTCGATCATGCGGCTCGACAACAGCGAGGTGCAGGCGGTCGACGTCATCCCGACGGGCTCCGTCGCCCTCGACGTCGCACTCGGCTGTGGCGGCATTCCTCGCGGCCGCATCATCGAGATCTACGGACCCGAGTCCTCGGGCAAGACCACACTCACCCTGCATGCGATCGCCGAGGCTCAGCGCGCCGGTGGCGTGTGCGCGTTCATCGATGCCGAGCACGCGCTCGACACCGACTACGCACGCCGCCTCGGCGTCGAGCTCGAGGACCTCCTCGTCTCGCAGCCGGACTGCGGCGAGCAGGCCCTCGAGATCACGGACACGCTCGTGCGCACCGGAGCGATCGATCTGATCGTGGTCGATTCGGTCGCGGCGCTCACACCGCGCGCCGAGATCGAGGGCGACATGGGCGACGCACACATGGGGCTGCAAGCGCGGCTCATGAGCCAGGCCCTTCGCAAGCTGACGGCGCAGATCTCGCGCACGCGCACGAGCGTCGTGTTCATCAACCAGCTCCGTCAGAAGATCGGGGTTGTCTACGGCAATCCCGAGACCACGACCGGCGGCAACGCACTCAAGTTCTACTGCTCTGTCCGCCTCGACATCCGGCGCAAGAAGCCGATCAAGCGCGGCGACGACACGGTCGGCCACGAGTGCAAGGTCAAGGTCGTCAAGAACAAGTGCGCGCCCCCGTTCCGCGAGGCCGAGTTCGAGATCTTGTTCGGCACCGGCATCAACAAGCTCGGCGAGCTCGTCGACACGTCCGAGAAGCTCGGCGTTCTCGAGAAGTCGGGCACCTGGTACTCGTACGCCGGAATCAAGCTCGGTCAGGGTCGCGACAAGGTCCTCGCGCACCTCGACGAGCACCCGGAGCTCCAGCTCCAGCTCAAGGCCGCGCTGATGAAGCAGGCCCGCGCGAACGCGGTCCACGCGACGACCGCGAACGGCGCAGCCTACGGCGCCAACGTGATCGGTGCGGCGAACGGTGTGGCGCACGGCGTGAGTGCCGCGAACGGCAGCACACACGCGGAGGCCGTCTCGTGAAGGTCCGCGATCGCAAGCCGCCGCGCACGACGACGCCTGGGCAGCTGTACGACGTCGTCGTCCGACGGCCGGGCTCCGATCACGCGGCTGGCGATGACTGCGAGCTGTGTCGGAGGATGACGGGTAGCGAGCCGATCGAAACGGTCACCATGCCCGACGGCACGGTGTACGAGGTCCACGAGATGCCGCCTGGCACGCGCGGAGCCCCCAGCTGATGCGTGCCGTGAAGCGAAGCATCGCCGCCGCCGCGCTCGACCGGATCCTCGACGAGATCGAGACGCGGTACTGCGCGCTGGTTGCCGAGACCGTCGACTTCGCGCGCCTCGATGCGATCGAGCAGTCGCTGGTCGTCGAGCTCGAGACGCTGGTCGCGACGGGCGAGGTCCCGGCACCTCCCGACCGGCGCGCCCTCGAGTCGCGCGCGTCGTCGATGGTCAACTGGGCGCTGTGCATGCTCGCCGACGATCCGCGGCGCACCAAGCAGGATGAGGACGACGACTGCGAGCTGTGCCGCGCGTTCAGCTACGGCCCCAGCACTCCGGGTCCGCGCTAGCCAGCCAGCTGCGTCGCCGCGTCCGAAGGCGGGCATGCGCTGCCCATCGATGGCTGACCTGATGCCTCATGTGGATCGAGAAGCTCGAAGCCATACTCCGTTCCCGTGGCTGGGAGCCATCTTCTGCCGGCCATTCGGTGAGCACGCGTGCATGGACACGTGTCGGCGACATCCGACCAACGCCGACAGTGATCCACGTCCCGCGCATGACGTGGATCCGCTCGAACGTCGCTCTCCGCATCCTTGTCCGCGCGCACCGCACCGCACTCCGTTGAACGATCCGTCGCTTGCGTTGACCATATTTCTATGTACGATTCAGTCCCATGATGATCCATGGCGAAATCGACGGCGAGGTCGGGAAGGCAGGGTCGTTGTACGGCGTGGTCCTGGAGCCGCTCGCCCTGTACGGCCAGGGAAAGACGCGCGCCGCGGCGTGCAGCATGCTCGCGGAGGTAATCCTCGAACAAATGAGGGCCCATGGGCCGCTCGCCGGATTCAAGGTCGAGGTCACCGATGACGGTGAAGCAACGGTCTACGTGACCTCGAATGACCCGCCGCGGTTCACGGCATTGATCCTGCGTCGGTTGCGCGAGCTGCACGACCTCACGCTCGCCGATGTCACCAAGGCGATGAACGCCAAGAGCCGAAACGGCTGGGCGCAGTACGAGCGCGGGCAGATCGATCCGTCGCTCGGCAAGCTGCAGGAGATGCTGGCAGTCGTCGCGCCCGAGCTGGCGCTCGCGGTGGTCCCGCGTACGGCGCGGGTCATTCCCCGCTGGGACGAGGAAAGGGACGACGGCGCGGAGCTCGACCGGCTCATCGAGGACCCGTCGCCGAAGAACGTGGCTGCGCTGCGTGCCAAGCACGTTGCGTACGAGGCAAAGCTCGACGAGCTACGAGCAGCGCTCGCCGCGCATGCATCGACCAGGCGACCGTCCACCAAGCAGCCTACCCGCACGGCGATCAAGCACGCCAACCGGGCGCCGACGCGGCGAGCCGCACGGCCCCCAATGAAGCGCCGGGCGGCGAACGCACGCACGCGTCAGGCTCGCTGATCACTTGACGATCGTCGCCACGACGGAGAACGCGCAGCGACTGCGCACCTCCATGACCACCGCGCCAAGTCTTCGCGAAGTCACGCGCCCGGGCCGCGTGCAGACCGCTGCAGCTCGGCACGATTGCTGCTCTATCCCATGATGAGGCTCAGCGGTTCGACTGGATCACTCGGCGCACGTCCACAGAGTCCAACTCCGCCGGACGAAGCCGCTCGACACGATGCACACGATCGACGGGATGAAGGCACCTGCGTGAAGGCACGGCAGCCGTAGGTTGATGGCATCGATGTGAGCGACAGCATTCGAGTGATCCAGTCGAGCCGCCGAGCTCGGGCGGCGGTATCCTGGACGTGATGAACCAGCTCTTCGCATTCCTGGCTCTTGTAGCCACCGCGTGCGGACCCAAGCCCCAGAAGCAGTGCGCTTCGAGCTCGACCGCGCCGTGTGTGACCAGCGAGGTCTGCGACTTCAACGTGAAGCTCGGGTGCCAGGTGTGCGCGTGCCGCCCATGGAGTACCGACGACGGGGGACGCGATCGCCACCGCGACACGGGCCCGGCTGGACCGCCGAATGCGCCCGGCCCTCCCATCCCGGTTCACTGAACGCGCGCCGGCACGACGGCGCGCGACGCACGTCAGACAGGCTGGTCGTGCTCAGATGAACCAGCCGGTGGCGACCATGGCGATGGTCACGACCGGAGCGAGCGCGACCGCGCACGCCGCCACATAGGTCCGTAGCGGTAGTGTCGTGAACGCGAGCGCGTAGCTGAGCGGCGGGTTGAACCACAGGACCAGGCGCAGTACGAGCACCGCGCGAAACGGGTGCGTCTCGAGCATGTCGAACATGCGGCGGAGGTGGCGCTGTTTCGGCCGCCACGGATCCGATCCGGCGCGCCGAACTCGTCGTGCGATCACGAACGGCACCGTGACCGCGAGCATGCCGCCGCCGAACCCGACCGCGAAGCCGAGGTAGGGCCCGAACGCCAGTCGCCCGCCGATCACGAAGGCCATGCCTGGCAGACCGACGAACGAACCCGCGATGAAGGCCACGATGAACAGCGCTGGGGCGCCGGGTCCGAGCGACTCGAGCCAGACCGCCACCGTGGTCGGAGTCACCGCACCCGTTCGCCACAGATACACGGCGCCCACGACGAACGCGGCGACGAAGAGTCCGAGTGCTCCGCGCCGGGCTGTTCGCGACAACGTCATCGAGGCGCCGATACTCGGACACATGCCGGCGATCGCCCAACCATAGTTTCGGACAATCAACCGAGCGGCGTCGGCGAAACAAGGCCACCGAGGGTGGCGCGCGGCTCGACGTCGAGCGAGACGGTCACGTGGAGCCAGTCGCCGCTGGAGGTGACCGTGCGCTCCACGTTCGTCACGGCTCCGCTCGCGAGATCCGTGGAGACGGTGAGCCAGCGCTGCACCGCGAGCCCCGCAGGTCGTGCGACTGCGCCCGCCGAGAGGGCAGCGCCGACCGTCGCGGCCCACATGATGCCGAGCGGCGCACCGAACGCCCACGCGCCGAGGCCAGCGACGACGACCGCGACGCAGAACAGGCACCGCGCGACCAGGAAGCTCGTGCCGCAGCGCGGGGTGTACGCGAGCTCGTGCTCCCCCGCCATCACCCGCTGGATCGCCTCGCGGGCGGCGCTCTCGATCTCGGGGAACTGGTCCCAGGTGGTGCCGTTGTTCGCGATCGACAGCACGAACTGGCGATGATGCGTGATGCCACCGTTCACCGGGACACCGCGGTCGAGAAGGATCTTGATCGTCGCGTGCTCCAGACCGTGAACGATCCGCGTGCGGTGATCGATCAGGGTGCGGATCTCGCGCGACGCGAACGCGACAAACAGAACGACAGCCAGCGCGCCGAGCTGCGCGACCAGGAGGATCGGTGCGAGGTACGGGAACGCGTGGGGGTCGACGAGTGCGAACACGGTCTGGACGAGCACGAAGGCGATTAGCGCGTAGCGCGCCATCGTTGTCACCGACGCCACCGCGCGGGTCGAGGCCTCGGGCGTCGAGGGCTCGAACCAGTCGACGTGACCGTTGCACACCATGCAAGTCGAATAGTCGACCCCATCGCGGTAGATCACCTGGCATCGCCGGCAGACGAACGCGTACGCACCACCCGGCGGCCTTGGCACCCCGGAACGCGGTTCGATCACTGGTTTGATCCGTAAGGCTCGTTCGCCGCGTGCGCAAGCCGGGTGACAGCCTCGGGCAGGCGCGCTATGCAGCCCCGGAGTGAGCGAGCCGTACGTCGAGGAACCGGACCCCAAGGGGGAACGCGGAGATCGGCGACGGCTCGCGGTCCTGTGGCGCCTGTTGCCGTTGATCCGCCCCCACAAGGGAAGGTTCTTCCTCGCGCTCGCGACACTGTTCGCCGCGTCCGGGATCACGCTGATCTATCCATGGGCGGCGCGCGAGGCAATCGATGTCGGAATGGGCGGACGCACGGTCGACGATCTCGATCTAATCGTCGCGGGCCTCGTCGGCGTGTTCGTCGTCAACGCGGTGCTCGTGTGGCTGCGCCACTACAGCATGAGCTGGCTCGGCGAGCGCGTTGTCGCGGACCTGCGCCGGCTCGTGTTCGACCGGATCTTGACGCTACCTCTGTCGTGGTTCCACGAGCGGCGCAGCGGCGAGCTTGTCGGGCGCCTCGCGTCGGACGTCACCGTCGTCGAGGGCGTCGTCGGCAGCGAGCTGTCGATGGCGCTGCGCAACTCGATCCAGATGATCGGCGCGATGATCCTGTTGTTCGTCATCGACGTGAAGCTGACGCTGCTGATGCTCGGCATCGTTCCGCCGCTCGTGTTCACGACGCTGTTCTTCGGCCGCAAGATCCGCCGGATGACGCGCGCCGTGCAGGACGAGCTCGCGAAGGTGTCGGGGCAAGTGCAGGAGTCGATCGGCGCGATCGCGACGGTGCAGTCGTTCGTCCGCGAGTCCTACGAGGCCGGCCGCTACCGGGTCGGCGTCGAGGGCGCGTTCGACAAGACGCTGGACCTCGTGCGCTGGCGCTCGTGGTTCTACGCGACGGCGATGACGTCCGGATACATCGGCATCGCCGCCGTGATCTGGCTCGGCGGACGCGCGCTGATCAACAAGGAGCTGAGTGCCGGCGACCTGACGTCGTTCTTCCTTTACACGTTCCTCGTCGCGGGCGCGATGGCCGATCTCGCAGGGCTGTGGAGCTCGCTGCAGCGCGCGGCCGGCGCGACCGATCGCCTGTTCGCGGTGATCGACACGGTCCCCGAGATCAAGAGCTCCGACACCGCGGTGCCACTGCCACCCGGCAAGGGCGCGATCAAGCTCGAGGGCGTGTCGTTCGCGTACCCGACGCGCAAGGGACAACCAGTGCTCACCGGCGTCGACCTCGAGATCAAGCCGGGCGAGGTGATCGCGCTCGTCGGACCGTCCGGCGCTGGCAAGTCGACGATTCTCTCGCTCCTGTATCGGTTCTATGACGTCGATGCCGGCCGCGTGCTGTTCGAGGGTGTCGATGTTCGCGAGCTCGATCTCGCACAGCTCCGCAAGTCGCTCGCGATGGTGGCGCAGGAGCCCGTCCTGTTCTCGGGGACGATCCGGGACAACATCGCCTACGGTCGCGACGGCGCCACGCCGAGCGAGATCGAGCAGGCCGCACGCGATGCCTATGCCCACGACTTCATCTCGGGCTTCCCGGACGGCTACGACACGGTGATCGGCGAGCGTGGCACCAAGCTCTCGGGTGGTCAGAAGCAGCGGGTCGCGCTCGCGCGCGCGATCATAGCCAACCCACGCGTGTTGATCCTCGACGAGGCGACGTCGAACCTCGACGCCGAGTCCGAGGCTGCCGTGCAGGCCGCACTCGAGCGTCTGATGGAGGGCCGCACGACGCTGATCGTCGCGCATCGTCTGTCGACCGTCCGCGACGCCGATCGCATCGTCGTGATCGATGACGCCGGTGTCGTCGAGCAGGGCCGCCACGAGGAGCTGATGGCCCGCGCGGGTACGTACGCGCGCCTCGTCGAGCACCAGCTGATCGCGGACCACCGCGTCGCGTCGTAGAGCAGGCGATCAGGGCAATGCAGCCTTCGCCAGCTTGACGATCGAATTCTGGTCTCGGCTCGTCACGTAGATCGCATTCGCGTCCGCGGCGATCCGATACGGCGACTTGAGATCCGATGCGATCACCTGAGGCGCACGGCTCCCGTCCTTCGCGATCCGCAACAGGGCCGGCTGCTTGCCCCAGGTGAAGACGTAGAGCCACGGACCATCCGACAGGAGGTCGTCGCTGTTCTCGAGATCCCGCGCGAGGATCGTCATCGCCCCGGTCGCGATCTCGACCCGGGTCAGCGTCTTGTCACGCTCGCTGTACACGAACACGTACGTCGCATCGGCGGCCACCGACGTCGGTCGGTTGAACCCGCGCGCGACCGTCCGCAGCGCTCCGTTGGCCGGAATCTCGACGAGCACACCGGTCGTGTAGCTCGCGGCGTACAGCGTGTCGCCGTGCAGGCCGAGGACGCCACGCGGCAGCGTCGTCAGCTTCTTCACGGTTCCGCCGCCTGCCGCCGACGCGCGCAGGATCTCGTTGCGCTTGAACACCGTGACGTACGCGAACTCGGCGCCGCCCGTCGCCTCCTCGGGGTTGTCGAGCAGACCCTTCACGCCCGCGAGGGTCACCGGACCATCGGGCGACGCCACGCGCAGCAGATCTTTGCGCGACGTCGCGAGGACCTGATCACCTGCGGTGAACAGCCGGAACGCGAAGCTCGGCGTCTTCTGATCGCTGAGCTGCTTCGGCGTGCCGCTGCCATCCGAGCGCATCGACCAGATCGCGCCCGTGCTGTCGGTCCAGTACAGATAGCCGCGGCTGACGATCAGGCTCATCGGCGACTCGCCGACCGCGAAGTCCTGCCGCGCGACCACCGGCACCGGCGCTTCGGGGATCGGTAGCGCCGTCGGCGTTTCGGGTCCGCTCGGCTCCGGTGGCGGTGTCGGCGCGGGTGTCGACGGGGCCCCACATGCAGCGAAGAGGACGAACACGAACGCGCGGGTACTGCTCACTCCCTGATTGTCGCACCTCGTGCGAACGTAGTCGCGTGACGCTGGCCTCCACGACGTTCGACCTGCCCGGGGGGACGTTCCACGCGCTCGTCGGTGGCGATCCGGCGGCGCCGGCGCTCGTGTTCCTCCACGGTTTTCCCGATCACCCACCGACGGCCGCGCCGTTTCTCGAGCGCCTCGCCCGCACGCATCGCGTGATCGCACCGTGGCTGCGCGGCTACGCGCCGTCCCCGCGCGTCGGGCCGTACGACCTCGATACGCTCGCCGCCGACGTCGTGGCACTGATCGATCTCGTCGGTGGCCCGGTCGATCTCGTTGGCCACGACTGGGGCGCCGTGATCTCGTACGTGGTGTGCACCGAGCATCCCGAGCACGTGCGCCGTGCCGTCACGATGTCCGTGCCGCATCCGCTGACGATGCTGCGCGCACTCCGCTCACCCGGGCAGGCGCGGCGCAGCTGGTACATGGGGTTGTTCCAGCTGCCAGGTGCCGAGTGGCTCGTGCGTCGCAACGACCTCGCGCTGATCGATCGACTGTGGCGTGCGTGGTCGCCGGGCCTCCGCCTCACCGAAGCTCTCCACGCCGAGCTGCACGCCTGCCTCGCAGCGAGCCTCCCTGCCCCGCTCGAGTATTACCGGGCGATGGTCCGCCCGCTGTCGACGTTCCGCGACCGTACGCGGCGCGCGGCTCGCACGATCACGACACCGATGTTGCAGCTCCACGGCGCCGATGACGGCTGCATCGTGCCGCCGACGGATGACGATGCCCACCGCTTCATCGAGCGCGAGCTCGCGGTGCTACCCGGTCTCGGGCACTTCCTCCATCTCGAGGATCCCGGCGCGATCGCGGCGCGCGTCCTCGCGTTCACGGAGCGATGACTCGACCTTCAGGTCCGGACGCAGCGTCCTGCGGGGGAGCTCTCGTCGAGGTGGCTCGTGATCCACACGCCTTCGATCGCCTCGGGCAGATTCCAGGTGGCGGGTCTCAGCAGGGGGCACGGTTGGATCTCGTGCCCGACATACCTGGCCCCATCACGATGGACGCCGAGGCCGACCCGGACGCGCGGATCGCGACGCGGCCTGCGGGATAGCTGCTCGAACACATCGTTTGCGAGCGCGATCGGATCCGGGATCAGCTCCGCGCGCGTCACGAACAACGCACTCGAGCCGAGATCGACCGCGAGCTGGAAGCCCTGGGCCACCAGCATGCGCTCGGCCGCTGGAAGCACTCCTTCGAGGTCGTCCAGGAGTGCTGCATCGAGCAACGCGCCACCACCGCGGTCGCCCGCCGAAACGAGGATCGCAACGCATGCGACCTCGTCCCCGGGGACCTGCACCATCGCCGATGCCCGCAGGGCAGCGCGCGCCGCCGCGAGCATCGAACGCGGGTCGGTGAACCGCTCCGCTGGTTCGATGGCCATCGCACGAGCGACCACGTCGTCGAGCTGACGCGAGACCGAGACGAGCGAGGACACGATCGGGCGGCGCGCATGAAGATGCAGGTACTGCGTCATCGTGGCGGAGGAGTCCTGAAACGGGAGCCGCCCGGTCAGCATGTGGAACAGCAGGCCGCCGAGCGCGTAGACATCGGTCCGCGAGTCGACGCGCTGGCCATGGATCTGCTCGGGCGCCATGCACGACGGCGTGCCGAGCGACTGCCGGGACGCAGTCAGGTCAGGTGCGAGTGTGTCGGAGAGCTTCGCGATCCCGAAGTCCAGCAGCACGACTCGATCGGGTTCGGATCCGGACGACCCGCAGATCATCACGTTCGATGCCTTGATGTCGCGATGAATGATGTTGAGCTCGTGTGCGACCGTGAGCGCCTCGCAGAGAGGTTCGAATACCTCGAGCGCCTGCTGCGGGGACAGCGTACCCACGCGAGCGATCAGCTTGCTGAGCTCCTCGCCGTCGAGGAGCTCCATGCAGAGGTACGGTCGTTCGTCGTCGCTGATTCCAGCCTCGACGAGGTTGACGATGCTCGGGTGGCTCAGCCGACGCAGCACCTCGATCTCGCGATCGAACCGCGCGAGCATCTCCTTCGAGCCCGCGAAGTGCGCGTGGAGCAGCTTGAGCGCGGCTAGCTGTTCGCCCTTCCGCGCCTCGTAGACTGTCCCGAACCCGCCCCCGCCGAGCGTGCGCTGGACGATCCACTCCCCGATCCGATCCTCGGCGACGAGGTCGCGGAACTCGCGCGACTTGCGGCGCTGCTCGCCGCCGAGGTCCCGAGTCTGATCGTCGGACATGGATTCTCAGCGTATCACCCAAGTCGAGATCAGGTGTCGTCGGCGCGGAGCCGATGTCGCACGACGAGCTCGCGGAGATGATTGCGGTCCATCCGCACCGCGCGCGCGGCCCGCGACAGATTCCCGCCGTGGTGGTCGATCAAGGACCGCACGTATTCCCGTTCCCACTCGGCCACCGCTCGCTCCTTCGCGCCGCGGAACGACATCCCATCGACGAACCTCGCCTCCTCTTTCGGTGCGGGAGTCGACGGCGCGTCGTCGGTGATCTCGCGCCAGACGCTCGGATCACCGAGCAGCACGATTCGCTCGACCGCTGCACGGAGCTCGCGCACGTTCCCCGGCCAGTCATGGCGCGCGAGGTCCGTGATCAACTCCGCGGGCGGCTCCCCTCCGCCCCGCGACAGCTGCGCGTAGAAGTGGGCGATGAACAGCGGGATGTCCTCGCGCCGCTCGCGCAGCGGCGGGACGCGCAGCCGGAACGTGTTGAGCCGGTAGTAGACGTCTGACCTGAAGCGACCACGGTTGATCTCGGAACGCAGGTCCCGGTTGGTCGCGGCGATCACGCGGATGTCGAGCTTGATCTGCTCGTTGCCGCCGATCCGCTTGACGAGCTTCTCCTCGAGGGCACGCAGGAGCTTCGGCTGCATGTCGAGTGGAAGCTCGCCGATCTCGTCGAGGAACACGGTGCCGCCCTTGCCCGCCTCGAACGCGCCGATCCGCTGCGCGCCGGCTCCCGTGAACGAGCCCTTCTCGTGTCCGAACAGCTCGCTCTCGATCAGGTTTGGCGGGATCGAGCCACAGTCGATGACGATGAAGGGGCCCGCCGCGCGTGGGCTCGCCTCGTGAATCGCCGATGCGAGCAGCCCTTTGCCGGTGCCCGTCTCGCCCTCGAGGAGGATCGTGGCGTCCGACTCGGCGAGCTTTGGCAAGACCGCGAAGATGCGGCGCATCGCCTCGCTGGCACCGAGGGCACGTCCCCAGCGGTTCTCCTTCGAGAGTGCCGCACGCGCATCGCCCACCACAGCCTCGAACTTGAGCCGTGTACTCCCGATCGCGATCACGGCGCCGGGCAACAGGAACGCCCGCTCGACCATGACCCCGTTGATCGTCGTGCCGTTGGTGCTCCCCAGGTCCCGGAGCAGGTGACCACGCGCGGTCGGCGCGATCGCGATGTGGTGACGCGAGACGGCCGCGTCGGTCAGCACGAGGTCGTTCGCATCCGCGGTGCCGATCGCGAGCTCTTCGCCGGCGCCCTCGAGAATGGAGCCCTGATCGGGGCCCTCGGTGACGACCAGTCGGTAGCGCGGAAAGCGGATCTCGCGCGCCGCCGAGATCACCTTGGTGGGGTCCGGGTTCTTCCCCTCGCTCATCGACGTCACGTTACCCGATCGGCTGGCGCGAATCCGAGCTCTGGTGCACCCTCGATAAGTGACCCGCTGTCAGCGCTGTCAGCGGAGACTTCCCCCGAGCGGTGAATGCCCGGATCACGGACGGCCGACCGGCATGGCCGATGCGACCGATCACGAGGCTCCACCTCGCGTGTTCGCTCCCCCGGGCTGGACGCTCGGGCCAATCCTCGCGAGTGGCGGCAGCGCGCTTGTCCATCAGGTCTGGCGCGACGGCTTCCCGCCGGCGGTGCTGAAGTTTGGCCGCTCGCGCGATCCCGACGTCCGCGTCCGGTTCTCTCTCGAGGCGGAGGTGCTGCAGGTGGTCGGCCCACCGGCGACTCCTGCCTACATCGAGCATGGCCTCGTCGACGGGTGGCCCTATCTGATCATGGAGCACATCCCTGGTGAGACGCTCGCCGGCTGGATGTCTCGGATGGGCGAGCGCGGCGGCCTCGGCGAGATCATCGCGATCCTGACGCGGGTTGCCGGCGCGCTGACTCCGCTCCACGCCGCGGGATTCGTGCACCGCGATCTCAAGCCCGAGAACATCATGATCGGCAAGGGCATCCGGCTCCTCGACTTCGGTCTGGTCAAACCGCTGCGCCCCGGATCATCGAGCCTCACGCAGATCGGCAGCGTTGTTGGAACGCCCCACTACCTCGCACCCGAGCAGATCAAGTTTGGCTCGGGGATCGATCCACGGACGGACATCTACTCGTTCGGCGTCGTCGCGTTCGAGATGCTCGCGGGACGGCCACCGTTCACCGGTGATCGTCGGGCAATCGAGTACCAGCACACGGTGTGTCGTCCGCCGTCGGTGAGAGAGACCCGCTCGATCCCGCAGCCTCTAGATGACCTCGTAACTTCATGCCTGGCCAAGCAGCCGGAGTCGCGGCCTGCCTCGGCGGAGGCGCTGCGCATCGCTATCTCGGAGGCCCTCAACTCACCCGGGACGCTGCGCGGCGTCGCTGCCACGGGAGAGATCAAGCACGAGAGCAAGCCGCTCGGCGTACAGAGCAAGGTCGCTCTCGCGTGGATCGAGCACGGTGATCCCGTCAGCATCGCGCGCGCCATCACCGAGGTACACGGGATCGTGGTCAGTCAGCGTGGC
>JANOPP010000125.1:0-3242 GCA_031421915.1 Myxococcales bacterium
GTGGCGCTCGCGGTCGCGCCGGTCGCTGGCGCGCAGACGCTGCGAAAGGTGCAGACGCGCGCCATTGTGCGCGACTCCGCGTGCGCCGGCGAAGCCCCGGGCTGGCGCGCGCGCGATACGACGTTCCGGACGATGACGGAAGCCACGACACTGTCGCGCACGCGCATCGCGTGTCCGGTGGTGCCACCACCGCCAGCGCCGCCGGACACGATCACCCCACCACCGCCGGTCACCGTCGGCACCTGGGCGAACGTCACGCCGGCGAACGTGAACCTGACCAGCTCCCTGAGCTGCGGGAACTACGGCGTCGAAAACGTGCAGGTCGATCCGGCACAGCCGTCGAATGCGTATGCGTTCTTTCACTGCCAAGGCCTCTGGCGGAGCACCGATTACGGCGCGACATGGCAGGGACCGATAAGTCCCGCGAGTGTGAACGATTGCGCGGGAGGCATCCGCATCGGACAAGACGGCACGATGCACCTGGCGTGTATCCGTGGCGCGGCGGTTGGCTACTGGCGGTCGGCGGATCGGGGCCTGACGTGGACGCGCCACGCGGTCGCGCCGGCCGCACAGGACCGACAGGACTTCTACCCGCCGAGCGTTGACCCGTACGACCCGAACCATCTGCTGATGGCCGGCCACGAGCAGGACGTGCTGGTGGAGTCGGTGAACGGCGGACTCTCGTGGACGTCGGTGGCGCGTGCGGCTGGCATGAACACCGGCAGCGGCACCAACGCGATCAACTTCGTGAACACCGGCAGTGCCGCCACGACCCGCACCACGTACCTCTGGCTCGCGCAGCAGACGGACGTCTTCGGGACGTGGCGCACGGCGAACGGTGGCGCGTCATGGGTTCGCGTCGACAAGAATGAACACCTGCACGGGTTCTCTGAGACGTATCAGCCGAACGCGTCGGGCGTACTCTACATGGCTGGCGTGTACTCCGCGCTCGGCTGGGGGGTGTTGCGCTCCGCCGACTACGGCGTGACCTGGGCGCGGGTGAACGGCGCGGACGGCTCGATGCGGACGATCATCGGCACGAGCTCCACGCTGATCGCGAGCGCGAGTTATCCGGGCGGACTCGGGACCTCATATGGGCCGTCACTCTGGCGCGCCGCGCAGCCTGGGACTGGCGCGTGGACACGCATGGCGGATCCGCCAGGGATGCTACAGGGCGCATCGCAGATGGTGGTGACGTCGGATGGCACGCGCACCT
Source organism: Myxococcales bacterium (assembly GCA_031421915.1). Taxonomy (GTDB): domain Bacteria; phylum Myxococcota_A; class Polyangia; order Haliangiales; family Haliangiaceae; genus JABFXX01. Next base: position 1,217 of record JANOPP010000125.1, read on the forward strand.
ATGTGCTCTCTGCGAACTATGGCGCAGGGCTGTGGCGCTACGTCGAATTGGGGGCCACGGTTCCGGCGCCACCCGTGGCCGTTCCTCCCACCACGGCGCCACCTGTTGTGACGCCGCCACCTGTGGTGGTCCCGCCTCCAGTGGTGACCCCGCCACTGGGAGGCACCAACGGTGTGCCGCTGGATACCGGCGTGAGCGGCCGGTACATCCGTGCCAACCCGGTCATCCCGAATTTCATCAGCTACGAAGGCAACTTCAGGACGAGGTGCAACATCGGTCGAATCGGCACCTTCGACCCGATCGTCTATCCCGGTCAGGCCACGGCCGGGCATGAACACATGTTCTTCGGGAACATCGGGCTGAATCAGAACAGCACGACGACGTCGCTCCGGCTCTCCGGCAACTCGACCTGCTGGGGTGGCATCGTGAACCGCACCGGCTATTGGGTGCCGACCGTTCGCGATGTCGCGACGGGTCAGCTGCAGATCCCCAGCCAGCTGAATGTCTACTACAAGTCGCACATCGTAAACGCGGACTCGATCCGGGTCATTCCGGCCGGGCTGGTGATGATTGCGGGCAACAAAAACAACAGCTCCGGCCCGCAGGCGCACGCCAACTGGAACTGCTCGAGGACGTGGAACCAGCAGTCGGTGGTCGACGGCTTCATCCCGAATTGTGCGGTAGGCGAGCACGTGATCCTGTCGGTCGAGTTTCCAGAGTGTTGGAACGGGCGCGATCTCGATTCGCCGGACCATCAGTCGCACATGGCCTACGCGCCGTACACGGGCGCGGGGACCAGCCGCTGCCCCGCATCGCATCCGGTGCCGCTGCCGCACATCTCCGAGAACTTCTTCTTCCCCGTGACGGCGACCTCGCAGCCGCTGCGCTGGCGCCTGAGTAGCGACATGTACTCGCCGACAATCCGCGGCGGGCGCTCGGCGCACGCGGACTGGATGAACGGATGGGATCAGACGGTGCTCGCCACGTTCACTTGGTCGTGCATCAACGCGCGACGGGATTGCACGGTCGATCTCGGCGACGGGCGCTCACTCTTCTACAAGCCGTAGCCATGCCTGCGCTCTTCATCGACGGGTTCCGCGAAGTCCTGACCGCCGCTATCGCGAGCAGCGGTGCCACCTCAATCGTGCTCCCAACCGGGGCTGGGGCCAAACTCGCGTCGCTGACACTGAGCGCGACGGATTATCTGGTCCTTCGGTTGCAAAACGGGACGATCGTTGAAACGGTGTGGGCCACCGCGCGCACGACCGACACACTGACCGTGGTTCGCGCGCAAGAAGGGACGACCCCCTCGACGTTCCCGATCGGCGCGATCATCCGCGCACCGGTGACCGCGCAGATCCTCCGCAATCTGTTCGATGTCACGGCACCTGAGCTGCTGACGGAGCAGACAGCTGACATGACGGCGACCGCCAATCGGCTCGGCATGCAGGCACGACTCGAAGCGGGGCGAGTGCAGCTCGAGACGCAGGCGCCGAACGGGCGACGGACGCAGTTCCAGTCACGACTCGCGCGCCGGAGCTACAAAGCGTGGACTCCGGCAGGCAACAGTACGACGGTCACCGCGATCGGTGCGGCGGCGCTGACCGCGACCGGCACCGCGACCGCCGCCAACGTCGCGACGACGAACCGCCACACGCGAATGAAGGGGCTCGAGTACTTGATCACTGTCGCTGCCACGACCGCCGTGGCCGGATGGCGCGACGGCGTCGCACAGTGCACCGTCGGTGGCGCCGCGTCGGACGAGGGTGGTTTTGACACGGTGTGTCAGTGGGGACCGGCGACGGGTGTCGCGACGACGACCGGCCGTGCGTTCGTCGGCATCGGCGCCAGCACCGCCGCGCCGACCGACGTCGAGCCCTCGACGATCACGAATATCATCGGGATGGGATGGGACGCGGCGGACACGAACATCCAGATCATGCACCGTGGCGCAGGCGCCGTCACCACGCACGATCTGGGCGCCTCGTTCACGGTGCCGACGGCGGACCGCACGAAAGTCTACGAG
>JANOPP010000126.1:0-14383 GCA_031421915.1 Myxococcales bacterium
GCTCGAACGCCGAGTCCGCGGCCGGGTTGCTGAGCAGGCGGAGGTACGCGATGACGTCCTTGACCTCGCGGCGCTCGTAGAACGACACCGCGCCGACGATCTTCGCCGGCACACGTGCTGCGCGCAGGTGCTCCTCGAGCACGCGCGACTGCGCATTGGTCCGGTACAGGATCGCGACCTCGTTCGGCGAGATCGGTCCGTCGTCGAGTGCACGCCGGATCGACTGCGCGATGAAGTACGCCTCGCCGCGCTCGTCGCCGGCCTGGTAGACCTCGATCGACTCGCCGCCGCCCTTGTCCGTCCACAGCGACTTCTCGTGGCGGTCGCGGTTCTTGCGGATGATGCCGTTCGCAGCGTCGAGGATCGTCTGCGTCGACCGGTAGTTCTGCTCGAGCTTGACCACCTTGGCGTCGGGGAAGTCACGATCGAAGTCGAGCAGGTTCCGCGGCTCGGCGCCGCGCCACGCATAGATCGACTGATCGTCGTCACCGACGACCGTCAGGTTCCGAGTCGCCTCGGAGAACCTGCGCACGATGTCGTACTGAACCTTGTTGGTGTCCTGGAACTCGTCGACGAGGACGTGACGGAACCGCATCTCGAGGTGGCGTCGCGCCTCCTCGATGTCGAACAGCGCGAGGACCTTGAGCAACAGGTCGTTAAAGTCGACCGCGTTCTCCTTCGCGAGCTGCGCCTGGTATGCCGGATAGATCTTCTCGACAACGTCGTCGAACATCCCGGTCTGGATGCTGCGCGGGTCGACGCCGCGGTTCTTGGCGCGATCGAACCGCGACAGGATCGTCCGCGGCGAGCACTGGTCCTCGAACGTGCTCCCCTTGAGCAGCCGCTCTACCAGCTTGATCTGATCGTCGTCATCGAAGATCACGAAGCTCTTGGAGAGCCCGACGTACGTCCCCCACCGCCGCAACAGCCGAGCACACGTGGAGTGGAACGTCCCGATCCACATCGCATCCGCCGCCTCGCCGAGGATCTCCCTCAGCCGATGGCGCATCTCGCCGGCCGCCTTGTTCGTGAACGTCACCGCAAGGATGCTCCACGGCTCGGTTCCGGTCTCGACCAGCCGGGCGATCCGGTGCACGAGTACCCGGGTCTTCCCGGTGCCCGCGCCCGCGAGGACCATCAACGGCCCATCGCCGTGATCGACGGCGGCGCGCTGCTGCTCGTTGAACGGGGCGCTCACTGCCCCCTGCGTAGCACGCGGCCATGACACTGCGTGCATGATCAGTGGGAGCGGCGTATGCGGGGACGCCCGAAACGCAAAACGCCGGCACCCTTGCGAGTACCGGCGCGGTCTGCGGAGACGATCCCTAGAACGTCAGGCGCATGCCGATGCGCGCGTTGGCGGGCGCGTAGCGGCTGTTCGTGTTCTGGAAGTTCGGGTTCTTGCCGATCGGGACGCCGGTCTCGTTGCCAAGGCTGTCGATCGTCTTGACCCACATGAGGTCTTCGTACGTGCCGCCGGCGACCGGGTTCGCGTTCTGCTCCGAGCCCGACGTCGAGTTCGGCGCCGACAGCTTGAACTGCGGAGCGTAGTTGTCGTCGATGCCGGCCTCGCCCTGGCGGTTATAGATGTTGAACAGATCGAGGTAGACCTCGAGGTTCATGTTCTTGCCGATGCTCTTGCCGTAGCCGAAGTGGACACCGAGGCCGTGATCGAAGTCGGTGCGGCCGAGCTGACCACGCGGCAGGAGGAACGACTCGTTCGCGCCGTACAGGTAGTGACCCGCGAGTGCGTTGGTCGGAACGCCCGACAGCGCGCGGAGGCGGATACCGACCGTGGCCGAGCCCTTCTTCTTGAAGTCGAAGGTGTAGTAGCCGTCGAGCTTGATGTAGTGCGGGCGATCCTGCGGCAGCGGACCGACGCGGTTCGCGAGGAGCTCGATGAGGTCGTACTGCGAAGAGATGTTCGGGTCGACCTGGCCGTTGTCGTACGAGATCAGGCCCGGGTAGTTACCCGTGGTCTTCGAGAACGTGTACGAGCCCTGGACGTACAGCTTCTTGGAGAACCGGCGCGTCATCGTGAACTGGAGAGCGTTGTAGTCGCGGCTCGGCTTGTCGAACTGGCGGATGCCCTTGTAGAGCTCGAGCTGGTTGGCGAGGCGGCCCTTGGCGACCGGGTCATCCGTGCGCTCGATCCGGTCCATCAGCTTCTGCTCTTCGCTCGCCGACCACTCGCCCGGGTTCGCGATGATGTACGTGTCCGCGCCGTCGGTCGACACATCCTCGATCACGCGGCCCATGCGGCGGTTCTGGTAGGAGATGCCGATCTTCATATCGTCCAGGATCTCGTACTCGAAGCCACCGATGACCTCGTCGAGGTACTGGGGCCTGATGCCGGGCGCGATGAGCACGCCCGAGGCGCCGATCAGCTGCTCGCTACCGGCCATCGTCGTATCGAGGCAGCCTTCGCCGTTGCCGCCACCGATGCGCATATCGGCCATGCCGCACTGCGAATCGTTGAACGTCTGCGTGAAGTTGACCTCGCCGCCGAACGAGCGATCGTTGATCCGCATCGGGATCGACTCGTAGAACCGGCCCCAGTGGGCGTAGACCTTCGAGCGGCCTTCCTTCGTCCAGTCGTAGAGGATGCCGACGCGAGGCGCGAACATGTTGTCCATGATCATCGCGTTCTTGCCGAGCGACTGCGACGTCAGAGGATCGACGGTGTTCTGCAGGAAGTCGGCGTAGCGGAGCCGCTGCTCCTCGTAGCGGAGGCCCGCGTTGAGGGTCAGGTTCGGCTGGATCTGCCACGAGTCGCGGAGGTAGGCCGACCAGTTGAACGTGTTGCCCGTGATGCGCGTTCCCGGAGCGCCCTGGACGCCGGAGGTCCAGTCGCACACGAACATCTGGTTGCCGCCCATCACGCCGCCGCCACCGCCGGTGTCCGGGGTGCTGCACATGTTGTCGAACCGCGGGTCGGTGTTCCCCATCACGGGCGGCGAACCGACCTTGCCGAGCAGCTGCGCCCAGCGGGTGATGCGAACGGTGTCACCGCCGACGAAGTTCTGGATGAATGCGCCGCCCGAGTAGAGGCGGTTCGTCGCCGAGGTGTTGTCTTCGGCGTCGATGCCGGCCTTGATCTCGTGGCTGCCACCCGCCTTGATGCGCTGGGTGACGGAGAGCTTGGCGGCGCGGCGCTGCTGGGTCTCGTTCGAGACCCCGCCCGGACCACCGATCACGTACGGCGTGGTGTCCATCGGACAGTTGTTCGGGAGGAACGGATACGGATCCGTGCTGCCCGGGCCACCGTCGAAGCAACCGTTGTTGGTGCGTCCGCTCTCGGCGCCGAAGCCGGGGCCCCACACGCCGAGGCTGCCGTCATAGAGAACCTGGAGCGGCTTGTTGGCCTGCGACGGATCGAGACCCTCGTCCTTGAACGTCTCGCGGTGCCAGCCGATGACGGCCTCGACTTCGGTCTTGTTGTCGTTGAACTTCGACGTCCACTTGGCCGAGACGTCGGTGGTCAGCGAGCTCGCCTTGCCACCGCTGCTCGCCGGGCCGTAGATGCCGGGCGACTCGCGCGATCCCGGCAGCGCCTGGATCGTCACTTGACCCTGGTTCTCGGGGGTCGCGGCAAAGTTGATCTTGCCGAGCATGTTGTAGCCGACCGAGGAGCCGCTGCGGATCTCGGTGTCGAGCGTGTCCGTGATGTAGAAGCCGGTGGCCGGGTCCGTGTCGGCGGTACCGTCGGCAAAGCCGCCGGCCGACGGAAGGCGCGCATCGCAGGTCGACAGGTTGCCGGTCTCCTCGAGGCGGCGGCAGTCGGTCTGCCGCTTGGTATCGCGGCGGACGTCGGTCTTGGAGAACTGCGGAGCGAAGCCGACGTAGAACCAGAGCTTGTCCTTGATGATCGGACCGCCGAGCTCGAAGCCGAAGTCGGCGAGGTACGCGAGATTCGCAACGGCGTCGATCGACGACGCGTTGCTCGGCGTGATCTCGGCGGCCGCAGTCAACGCGCCTGGCTGGTAGGTGCCGAACACCGAGCCCTTGAACTCGTTCGAGCCGCTCTTGGTCACGACGTTGACGACGCCGCCGGTCGCACGACCGTACTCGGCGTTGTAGCCACCGGTGATGACCTCGATCTCCTCGATGAACTCGTTGATGACCGGCGAACCGACGGTGCCGAACGTCAGGCCCGTGGTGTTGACGCCGTCGACAAAGTACTGGTTCTCGAGCGACGAAGAGCCCGAGAACGAGACGCCGAGCGCATCGCCCTGCGAACCGGCGGCTGCGCCGAGCGTCGACTCGAACGTGCGGCCGGGGACCGGGATGTTCCTGATGTAGTTCTTGTCGATCGTGATGCCCTGCGTCGTCGACGTCGGATCGATGGTCGGGGCGCTGTCGGTGATCTTGACGACCTCGCCACCGGCCTGCGCCTGGTTGATCTTCTGGAACACCGGGGTCACCCTGCCGATGCCGACGTTGACGCCGGCACGCTCGAGCGTGATGTCGGCGTAGTAGAACGTCACCAGGTAGTCACCCGGCGGGAGGTCGGTGATCTTGTACTGGCCGTTCTCGTCGGTGATGGCGGTCTGCGCCTGCGCCAGCGAGGTCGACGTCGCGATGATCGTGACGCCCGCGAGCTTCTCGCCGGTCTTCGAATCCGTGACGGTGCCCGTGACCGCGCCCGTCGTCTGCGACTGTGCGTAGGCGACGTTGGAGTCGAGGAGTGAGGTGCCGAGCGTGGCGGCACCGAGGAGCCCTGCGATGATCAGCTTGTTGTTCATGACGGTCTCCGATCAGTTCGCGGTGGTGAAGGTGAGGACGTAGGGCGCGGGCGCAGATTGACCGAAGGCGTCCTTCACCCCGGCGGTCACCGTCACGCGGTACTGCGTCATCGGCGCGAGCGGCGCCCCGAACGTGATCGTCACGTTCTTGCTCATCATGAGCGCCAGCGTGTACGCGGGGGCAGGACCGGCGGGGTTGATGGCCTCGACGGTGATATTTGCGGCAGTGATCGACGTCATGTCGAGCAGCGTGTTCGCGAGGATGACGACCGGCGACATGCGGTTGACGCCCATGGACATGGGGAGAGGATCGCTCTGGAACAGCAGCGGCTCGACCTTGAACTTGAAGCCGCTCGTGTCACCCGCGGTGCAGCCCGCGTCGAAGTCGCCGCCGGTCGGGGTGCACGGCGCGATGCCCTGCTTGTCGACAACCTCGGCAGCGAACGCGAGCTGGCACTCGAGGTTCGTCGGCAGACCGCGCGTCGGCACGAGCACGACCGCCGGACCCAGGGCATCGAAGCCGCCCATCGCGGGAACCTGCTGGTTGCCCGACGGGTTCCAGTAGCTCGCGTCGAGATCGAGCGGCACCGCGACCGAGCCACACCGAAGGCTGACCGCGCCGTCGATCATGCGCGTCTCGTCGGCCGCGCCGTCCTGGTTGATGTCGAGCACGCCGACCGGTGCGCCCTTGGCGATGGTCTCGACACCGACGGTGCAACCACCGTCGAGCTCACACATACAGATCGAGAACTCGCCCTGGCAGGTGCGCGGCAGGACGTCCTGCGCGGCGCTGCACTTGGCGATGTCGTCCGGGTTCGCGCCCAGCGGCACGCGCGAGAACGCGTCGTTGTCGACGGGACCGCGGCAGCCGATCTCCTCGATGTTGTTGCCGACGAGGAGCTCGTCCATGATGACGCGCAGGGCCTTGCCCGTCGACGCCGTCGCAGAGGTCACCGGGTGGGCATCCGCCTCGGTCGCCTGCGGGTGGTTACCGAACCCGAAGACCTTGCGCTCGCTCGTCGATCCCGTCGCCGGGTTCGAGACGTAGGTCTCCCACATGCGAACCTGCCGGATCATCGGAGGTCCTTCGGGGTTCAGATCCGTCTCGCTCTCGTAATCAGTGCAGCCAGCCAGGGCGACGAAGGTCGCGCAGGTCGCAGCAAATGCACAGATGACGTTCAAAACGCTTTTCATAGTCTCATGGCTCCCGTCAGCGAAATCGGTCGCTTGTACTAACCGAGTGTCAAAGTTGTCAAGACGTTCCACGACGTGTATCACCGCCGGATCTCGCGCGAACAGCGCCTCGTGATCAACTGCCGTGACAGCGGCGGCGATCTGGCGAAGACCGATGAGCATCGGTGTCGCAGGTCGTGACAGACCTGGCTGCCTGCGACACGTGTTGATGCGCGAGGACCGCAATGCCCAGTGGGCAGCGGTCGACTCGCGCGGCGGGCTACAGGTGTAGCGCGCTATTTGCGGAGGTCGGCGTCTTTTACCTTGAGCGCGACTTTGATCTCGTCGTGGTTCACGTCGGACGCGAGCCCACGGATCTGGTCCATCATCCCGACGACCTCTTTCCAGGGCACGGTCGGGTCGAAGTCCACGAACACGACCTTCGAGTTGCCGCTGGATGCCATCGCCTCGAGCTTGGGGCGGAGGATCCGGATGAGGTCGGTCGAGGCGATCGGGGTCGGGTTCTCCGACAGGCCGTCGCTGAAGTCGATCGAGAGGTCCGGCTTGACGAACACGGTCAGCTGACTCGCGTTCGGGTCCGGCATCTCCTGCTCGGTGTCGATGTTGCGCGGGACCTCGAGGGTCTCCATCTTCATCATGATCGGCATGACCACGAGGAAGATGATCAGGAGCACCAGCAACACGTCGATCAGCGGCGTGACGTTGATCTCCGACTGGAGTCCGCCGGGCTTGCCGCCCCCCGTTGACATCGACATGGCTACTTGTCGTCCTTCGAGATCGCGAGGTCGACCGCGCCGACGCCCATCTGCTGGTTGAGATAGACGAGCACCGGGTAGACCTTGCTGTACTCGACGCCGTTATCCGCCTTGAGGTAGATGCGGCCGACACCCTCGGGGTTCTTCGGCGCCGCCCAGGCAGCGGTGACCTGCTGGTTCATCTCCTTGAGCGTCGCCTCGGTGACCGGGCCGAGCTTGTTCTTCTCGACGAACAGGTTGCCGTCGATGTCGACGGTGACCACCGGCTGCATCTTGTCCTTCTCTTCCGAGTAGTGCTTCGCGCGCGGCAACTGAACGTCGTGACCGCGGCCCATGATCAGCGTCATCAGCATGAAGATGATCAGGAGCACGAGCATCACGTCGACCAGCGGGGTCACGTTGATGTCGTTGCGGACGTGATCGAGCACGGGCGCTTTGCCCGAGATCCGCCGGACGCGGTGCTTGTGTCCTGCGCGGCCAGCCACGAGATTACGCCCGGCCCTCGCGCAGCACGTAGTCGATGAACTCGCTCGACACGTCGTTCATGTCGATCACGTACTGCTCGACGCGAGACGTGAAGTAGTTGAACGCCATCGCCGCGATGATCGCGACGCCGAGACCGAGCGCGGTCGACACGAGCGCTTCGGAGATCTTCGGACCGATCTCGGTGATCGTCACGGTGCCACCCTTGAGGAGCTGGAACGTTCCGAGAATACCGATGACGGTACCGAGGAGGCCGATGAACGGCGTCGCCGAGGCAACGGTGCCGAGGTACGCGAGGCCCTTGCGCAGGTTGCTCGTCTCGCGCTCCTTGACGCGCTCGAGGGCGCGGTTCACGGAGTCGACGAGGTCGAAGTTCCCGTCGTCATCCGGGCCTTCGGTCTTGAGCGCCTCGCGACCCTGGAGCAGCGCGGCGAGGCCGGACTCCATGACCTTCGCGACGGGGCTCTTCGACATCGTGCGCGCCGCGTTGGCCGCATCGTTGACCTTGTGCTGGCGGAGGAACTCGCCGAGCTGCTGGACGTAACGAATGCTCTGCTGGCTCGCCGCCGAGAACGTCAGCAGGCGTTCGGCGATCACGTAGAACATGAACACCGACATGCCGATCATGCCCACCGTGATGATCTTCACGATGATGCTCATGTGATCCCAGAGCTCTACGAGGTCGATTCCCATGGCACGTTCCTGCGGCTAGAGTTTTCGTCGTCTACTTCTGCGAGTAAATGAAGGTGACAGCCGTGCACACGGGCACGGCACGTCCGTTGACGGCGTATGGCTTGTACTTCCATTCGCTGTTCATCTTCGACTGGATCTTGTTGTCGTAGGCCGGGAAGCCCGTGCCCTTGAGCATCTTCACGGACGTCACAGCGCCGCCGGCGTTGATGCACAGCTTGAAGCTGCCGATGATCTTGTCCTTGCCCGAGCGCTGGATCTCGGTCTTGGTCACGTCGTCGGGGACGATCTGCTTCTCGCCCGCGATGCGCGAGCCCTCGAGCAGCGTCGGCGGTACGTTCTGCGGCGGTGCGGGAGGAGGAGGCGGCGGTGGCGGGGGCGGAGGCGCACCCATCACGCCGTTGACGTCACCACCGACGACACCACCCTCGACGCCACCCTCTTCGCCGCCTTCTTCACCGGCGGGGCCGGAGTTCTCGACGACGACCTGTTCCTGCTTCTCGATCTTGACCGGCTGGACGATGTCCTTGACCTTCATCTTCTTCGGCACGATCTGAGGCGTCTGCGGCTTGGCGCCGCCCGGAGGCGGAGGAGGCGGAGGGGGCGGCGGCGGTGCGACCGCGAGCTCGTACTTCGTCTTGGGACGATCGAGCATCTCGATCTCCCAGATCGACTTGATCCACATCGTCAGGAACAAGACGATGTGGAACGCGGTGACAGCGATCAGCAGCGGCGCTGCCCACTTGGGCGCCTTGCGCGACTTCGCCTGGGCGAAGTTGCCGAACATCGAGCCGCCGGCCTTCTTCTCGCCGGGGATCCCCGCCGAGCGATACGGATCGCTACCGGGCTTCGACTCGGAGACGGCCTTGGCCTCCGAGGCGGAGCTCGCAGTCTTGGCGTTCTCCTCGATCTTGGCGTCGATCTTGGCCTTGACCGGATCATCGTCACGGATGAACGGCGTCGTCTTGTCGTCCTGGTCGTCTTCGTCGATCTTGTTGTTCGGCATCTGCGGCTGCTCCTTTGATGAGGCGATTCAGCCGCCGGCCTTGTCGGCCGGGCCCCCGGACATCGGGGACGGGTTGGTGGGCGCAGCTGCGCCCAGGGCCTTCTTCGCTTCTTCCGCTAGAACGCGCGAGGTGCGCTGCAGATCTTGAGCACTTGCACGGTCGATGGCGGCGGCCCACGAGCCGCCGTGGGCGAGCGCACGGAAGTTGTAGATCGACGCCTGCAGACCGAACAGTTTCGGGTTCTTGGGAGCGAGGGCCGCCGCCATCTGGAGAGCACCGATGCCCTTGTCGGCCAGCTCGAGTACCTCGGTGGCGGTCAGGGACTTGGAGTTGAGCTTGGACCAGGCGACGTTGCCGATGAACTGGTAGGCCGCGACCTTGTTCGAGGTGTCCGAGGCGGCGTTGGCGACCTTGATGTACCACTCGATCGAGGTCCGCCAGTCGCCGGCCTTGAGGTTGATGCCGGCGAGGTTGCCCATGATCTCCGAGTCGTTCGGCTTTGCGGCGAGCAGCCCCGTCCAGTAGTCGATCGCGAGCTTGAACTGGCTCGAGTCGATCCACACCTGGGTCATGTGCTTGCGGGTGTCATCGTCGTTCGGGTTCGCCTTGAGCCACGCCTGGAAGTGCGTCGCCGCAGCATCCGCGAGCTGCGGGCCCTCGAGCGTGCACAGATCGACCTGCTTGCACTGATAGCTCGACGCGCACACGGTCTTGGCGTCGCAGTCGTCGAACCGGCGCTCACCCTCCTTCACGCACACGGACATCGGCTCGAACTTGACGTTCGGGATCGTGTCGCAGACGAAGCTGCCCTTGACGCCGAGCCGCATCGGCTTGTCGACGCCCGGCTTGAACACCTTGGAGTACGCGAGGCCAAGGTTGTAGTGGATGATCGGGTCCTCGACCGTCTTGAGTGCCTTCTCGTACTCGGCGACGGCGTCGACGAACTTGGTCTCGCGGAACATCCGGTTGCCGGAGCGGGTCCGGTTACGGCCATCCAGCTCGTCGCAACCCGCGAGAATCGGCAGACATGCAGTCAGCGCGATCGCGAGGATCACGGCCGGACGACAAAGTCCGCGGGCATCGTGGTCGGGGGGCCGACTCATAGGGCGCGCGACTATACATATCCGCCTGGGGTGCATCAACGCCTACCAGCCTCGTGTACTACGGGATTCCGACGGCGATCATGGCGGATAGGTGACACGTGCTGGCACGGTGCCGCACGTGCGACGCGCGTGTGACCCAGGCGCTCGCCCGCTCAGAGCGAATAGCTGAGGTTGATGTCGTAAGCGTCGACATCATTCTCCTCGGCGGTCTGCGTGATCGTGAGTGCCTTCTCCTCGATGCACTTCTTCACCGTCTCGATCGCGGGCTCGTCGCCTGCGACCTCGCGGAGCTGGACGACCGCTTTGGTCACGGTGACTTGCTTGGCCTTGATCGCGATCACCACCTGCCCCTCGAGGCGGGACGCTGAGCTCCGGGCTCCGGCGGCGAGGGTCTGGGCGCAGTCCTTCACCATGACCTTGATCCTCTGGCCGATCTCGTGCGTCAGGTTCGACTGAATCTTGCGGCCATCCGGAGGATGCACCGAGGGCGGGACGTCGATCGGCTTGCGGTCGCCACTGCGGTGATCGCGCACCCGGGTGTCACCGACGGCATACTCCTTGACCTCGTCGCCAGGCGTCCTGGGCGTTTCGCTCGGCAGGCTCGGCGTCACCGTCGGCTGCGAGCCGGGCCTGGGTGCGGTCGCCGGTGGCGGCGCCTCGGTCACCGCGATCGGCGTGGGCTCGGGCGCGGACGGCGCCTCGTCACGACCGAGGATGATGTAGAGGCCGATCGCCCCGGCGAGCACGAACGCTCCCATGATCATCACGGGGACCATCGAGCGCTGGCTCATCCCCTTGGTCTAGCACGACCGTCCGTGAACTAACCGTAGAGGTGCGCGGACGGACCGGACGGGGCGGGCTCGGTCGTGGTGCGGATCACTTCGACGTCGCCGGAGCGCACGCGATGGAGCGCGCCGTCGCCGTCCCGGAGGAGCAGTGCGCCATCGTCCGCGAGGCCGCAGACCTCGCCCGTCAGCGCGCTGCCATCGATCGTCGCGCGCGCCGAGAGCCCGATCGCCATGCGCTCGGTCCACGCCGGGATGATCTCCTCGAGGCCCATCGCGACATACCGGTCGACCCAGCGCTCGACGTACGCGAGCAGCGCGGCGATGAACGCCTCGCGATCGATCGGCACGCCTGACGCTTCCTCGAGCGTGGTCGCGATGCCGCTGATCGCCGGCGGGATCTGGCCACCGATGTTGACGCCGATCCCGATCACGACCGCTTCGAGCTTGGGGCCCTGGCTCTGCGCCTCGACGAGCACGCCCGCGAGCTTCTTGCCGCCGACGAGCGCGTCGTTCGGCCACTTGAGCGAAGCGTCGACCCCGGTCGCGCGGATCGCGTCGCACAGGCCGATACCGATCGCGAGCGTCATCGGCGGCACATCCTGGAGCGGCAGCGGCGAGCGGATCACGGCGGAGAGGTAGAGGCCGAAGCCCGGTGGCGAGCTCCACGTCCGGCCATCGCGGCCGCGACCCGCTGTCTGCGACGAGGCGAGCACGACCGTGCCGTGGCGCGCACCCGCGCGAGCGAGCCGCGCGGCCTCGTCATTGGTCGACGCACACTCGGCGAGATCGATCCGCGTGGTGCCGAGCCAGCGAGCGATCGGCGGGATCAAGTACGGCGCGGTCGGCGGGCTCATGTGCGCACGTCCAGGCCGATGTCGACGGCCGGTGCCGAGTGCGTGAGGGCACCGACCGAGATGAGGTCCGCTCCGGCGCGCGCGTAGTCCGCGATCGTCGCGAGCGTGATGCCACCCGACACCTCGACCAGCACGCCGCGTCCGTGCGCCCGCGCCGCTGCGACCTCGACCTGCCCGGGCGTCATGTTGTCGAGCAGCACGATCTCCGCGCCGGCCGCGAGCGCCTCGTCGAGCTCGCCAAGGTTCGTGACCTCGACCTCGATCCGCAGCGGGTGCGGCGCCTTCGCCTTGGCAGCCTCGACCGCGGCGCGCACCGAGCCGCACGCGGCGATGTGGTTGTCCTTGATCAGGATGCCCGAGCCGAGGTCGAAGCGATGGTTCCCGCAGCCGCCGGCGAGGACCGCGGCCTTCTCGAGCACGCGGAAGCCCGGCGTCGTCTTGCGGGTATCGACGACGCGGGCCTTGGTCCCGACGACTGCGTCCGCATACCGCTTCGAGAGCGTGGCGACGCCAGAGAGCCGCTGCGCGAAGTTGAGCGCCGTGCGCTCCGCCGCGAGCACGCTGTGCGCCGGACCGCGCGCGGTGAGGAGCAAGCCGCCGCGATCGACGCGCGTCCCATCGGGCGCGTGAATCTCGAGCTCGATCCGCGGATCGACCATGGCGAACACGGCCGCCGCGACCGCGACGCCGAACGCGACGATCGGCTCGCGCGCATTCATGTCCGCGACGACGCTGGGACCATCGGCGCCGAGCGTGACCTGCGACGTCACGTCACCGCGCCCGAGATCCTCGTCGAGCGCGAGCTCGATCAGGCGCTGCACGGCGGGGATCGCCGCATGGCCGCGAAGAGCACTCGAGTGCGTCACCTTGCGGGCGGTTATACACACGCGATCCGACGATCGATCAACGGTTTTCTCGCCCGTCCCGTAGGGATCGCCATCACCCGTTGCGCGGGGTACGCTTCGCGCGTATGGCCGACGACGCTCCCATCATCACGCGCACGGCAGTCGTGATCGCGGGCTCCAGCCCCGAACAGGTCGTCGCCGTCGGGGTCTCCGACCGCATCGCCGTGCGCGCGAACGCGCTCGGAACGCTCGTCACGGGGCGGCCCGGCGACCTCGTCATCGACTACGCGGCGGAGCTCGCAGGACCCATCTACGACGTCATGTACAACTCGACGACCACCTGGTTCAGCGTCACCGTGTTCCGCGGCCTGAACGTCACGCGCTGGGACAACCGGCCCGACACGAACCCCGGCTACCCGCGCGTCGACGACATCCTCGGAGCGACGACGCCGATGGCGATCCTCGCCGTCCTCGATATCCCGCCCGATGCCATCGGCTACGCGGAGCGGCTCCTGCTCTGACATCCAGGCGTTGCCCGGCGGGGGCGTGTCACACTTCGCAGATGGCTCACTGGCACGTCGCGCTCCTCGCAGCGATCGTCCTGGCTTCCGGATCGGCAGCGGCGTCGACCAAGCGACCCACCGGTGGTCCGGGAGCGACCCAGAGAGGACTGCGGCTCTCGATCACCGGCCCCGAGAAGTATGCGAAGGATGCGCCGGTCATCGTGCGTGTGATCGTCGAGAACACGAGCGACAAGCCGATCGATCTCCTCCAGCGGATGGACCTGATCACGATCGAGGTCGCGTGGCCTGCACCGTCGCGCGAGGGCTGTACCCATCGCTACACGGGCACGCGCTCGCGGCGGCTGTCGTTCGCGCAGATCAACCGCGGACAGCTCGCACCGACGCCGACGCCGCTCGCGCCGGGTGCGACGTTCGAGGTCGAGCTCGACCTCGAACAGTGGGCGACCGCCGAGGTCAACGCCAGCAAGCCACTCGGCGCCGGTGCGTTCAAGGTGGTGGCTCGCTACGGGAAGCTGTCATCGAAGCCGCTCGGCTTTGTCGTCGAGGGCACGCCACCCGCGGGACGCTGCAAGAGCAACCCCGGCTGGCAGTTCTGGGGACCGGGACGCTAAGCGGCGGCCGCGATCACGCCCACTGCTGGAGCGCCCAGCCCTGCCGGCGCGCGTGCCGGCGCAGGCGAGCGTCAGCGTTGACCGCGATCGCGGTACCGACCCGCTGGAGCATCGGCAGATCGTTGTAGCTGTCGGAGTAAAAGTAGCTCGCGGCGAGGTCGATCTCGTTCGCCGCGGCCCACCTCTCGGCGAGCGTGACCTTGTGGCGGCCGAAGCACAGCGCGCTGGCCTTGCCGGTGAACGCGCCCGCGTCGACCTCCAGCGTGGTCGACAGGACGTGCTCGATCCCGACGCCGCGCGCGACCGGGCGCGCCGCGTAGCAGGTCGAGCCCGTCGCGAGCACGACGACGTGGCCCTTCCGGCGGTGATGCTCGACAGCGACGCGCGCGGCAGGCGCGATCTCGCGTGCGATGTGCTCGCGGTACCAGATGTCGCACTTCGCGATCATCTCGTCCTCGGAGTCGCCGCGGAGGTCCTCGCACAGCTTCGTGACGACCGCATCCATGTCGAGGACGGCGAGCTTGTAGAGCGCGCTCCAGTAGATCGCCTTGGCGATCATCGCGCGCGGTAGCTCGCCGCGGCGATAGAGGAACCTCGTCCACGACATGCCCGTGTCGATGCGGAGCAGCGTGTTGTCCATGTCGAAGAACGCCGCGATCGTCATCGGAGCACCATCAGGTCCAGCAGCCGGATCAGGATGTTCGAGCCGGCGTGCGTCAGCGTCGAGGCGAGGATCGACATGGACAACACGCTGCTCCGCATCGACACGGGCATGTCGTGGACG
>JANOPP010000127.1:0-36560 GCA_031421915.1 Myxococcales bacterium
GCGACGACGATCTGCGCGGCCGCGGCCCGCGCGTACAGCCGGAGGTCAGTCGCGACCTGATCGTTGCGGCTGCGGCCGGTGTGGAGCCTGCGGCCCGCGTCACCGATGTCGTCGATCAGCCGGGCCTCGACGTTCATGTGAACGTCTTCGAGCGCGGCATCCCAGGTCAGCTCGCCCGACGCGAGCTTGCCCTCGACACGGCGCAGGCCCTCGACGATCAGCTTCGCGTCGGCGATCGTGATGATGCCCTTCGCGGCGAGCATCTCGGCGTGGGCGATCGACCCCGCGACGTCATGAGGAAGGAGGCGCTGATCGAAGTCGATCGATGCATTGAGCTGCGCCGCGATCGGATCGAGGGCTCCCTCGAACCTGCGTCCACGTGCGCCTTTCGGTCCCGACATGCCGCGCAGTATAAGCACGGCATGGCGCAAGTACTCGAGCTACCGGTCGGTGAAGGCAAGCATCCAGGCGTCGTGATCCTCCACGAGTGGTGGGGCGTCAACGAGCAGATCGAGGTGACCGCGAAACGCTACGCCGGCGAAGGCATGTGCGCGCTCGTCGTCGATCTGTATGGCGGCAAGCTCGCGAAGGATGCCACCGAGGCGGGTGCCCTGATGAAGGGCCTCGACTGGGGGAAAGCAGTCGCGCAGATCGCCGCCGCGGTCAGCGAGCTGAAGGCGCATCCGCGGTGTTCGGGCGCGGTCGCCGTCACGGGCTACTGCATGGGCGGCGCGCTGACGTTCGCCGCGGCCGTCAACGTCCGCGGGCTCGCCTGCACGGTTCCGTTCTATGGCCTCCCCGGCGATCTCGACTGGTCGAAGATCGACGCGCCGGTGCAGGCGCACTTCGCGCGGATCGACGACTGGGCGACCGTCGCCGGCGCCGAGAAGATCAAGGCCGCCGTGACCGTCGCGATGGAGCTCCACGTCTACGAGGCGGAGCACGCGTTCTGCAACGAGCGCCGTCCCGAGGTCTACAACGCCGAGGCTGCGGCGGTCGCGTGGTCGCGCGCGGTGGCGTTCATTCGCTCGCACACGAGCTAACTACGGACAGCTCGTCATGCCGGCCGCTGCGCACATCTGCGCCGGCGTGCGCGCCACGTTCCAGAACCGGATCTGATCGATTGTCCCGATCAGCACCTCACCGTTCGGACTGTTGGCGCCGAGGTACGTGCCGAGGTTGTCGCCGGTGCCGAGCGGCGAGCCACCGGCCATCATCGCGATCTGCGAGCCATTGATGTACACGCGAACCGTCGAACCGTCGGTCGAGCACGCGACGTGCGTCCACGCGTTGGTCGGGAACGCGAACGTGGCTTGCACCTGGATGCCCAACGAGCACAACAGGCCCGTGCCCGTGTTGTTGATGAACAGGCCGTAGGCCCCGCCGCTGTCGAACACGCCCATGCGGCCGGTGGCGGGGAGCTCCGTCGGTCGGATCCACGCCTCGAACGAGAGGTTCGGGGGTTCGAGCGAGGGGCGATCACCGGTCGTGACCAGGCTGCTCGCGTCGAGCACGAGACCCATGCCGACCCTGCCGGTCCCGAATGCACCGCTCGACGTGTTCGCGGTGTTCGACGGGTTCGAGCCCGAGCGATCGTTACCGTTGCCCTCGAACTCCCAGCAGCCGACGAGCATCGCGTTCGCGGGGTCGCAGAACGGGGTGGCCGGTGGGCCGTCGATCGACGAATCGAACGGCGCGTCGGGAGCGTCGCCGTCGTTCGGCCCGTCGGGCTCGAGCTCGCCGCCGACGCAGGAGTTCGACTTGTCACCGGCGAAGCCACCGTAGCGCCGACCGGCGGCGCACCGGGTGTCCGGAAAGCTACAGCGACCGTCGGGCTCACACGTGCCCGCGCCGGGGCCGCCCGTGCACTGGGTGTCGACCATGCACACGAACTCGCCGCCGCCGAACGGGCTGCAGCCAGCGGCGAGCACGACGCACGCCACGGCAGCCCAGCGCCCCGATAACGCCATGGATTCATTGTACTGCACCAGCGGAGGTTTTCGTCTATCGTAAAGAGTGGGGAGACCTCTGTCTCCGGTTGACGTTGCGTGGCCAATCCAGCACTGCGTCCGCGGTTCCTTGCTCCGGGTGACCGGCTCGGCAAGTTCGATCTGATCCGTCAGATCGCCGTGGGCGGAATGGCCGAGCTCTATCTCGCCCGCACGATGGGGATCGAGGGCTTCGAGAAGCTTGTCGTCGTGAAGCGGATCCTTCCGCAGTACGCCGAGAACCAGAGCTTCGTGAACATGTTCCTCAACGAGGCGCGCTTGTCCGCGACGCTTCACCACCCGCACATCACGCAGGTCTACGACATCGGCGTCGAGGACGGCGACTACTTCTTCTCGATGGAGTACGTGCACGGCGAGGACCTCGCCCGCACGATCGTCACCGCAACGGAGAACGGAGTCCCGCTCTCGCTCGACGCTGCGCTCACGCTGATCGTCGGCCTGTGCGCGGGCCTTCACTACGCACACGAGAAGGCCGGTCCCGACGGCGTTCCGCTAAACGTCGTCCACCGCGATGTCTCGCCGTCGAACGTCCTCGTCAGCTACGACGGCGCCGTCAAGCTCGTCGATTTCGGCATCGCGCGCGCCGGCAGTCAGCCCGCGCAGACGCGCGGCGGTCTCAAGGGAAAGATCGCGTACATGTCCCCCGAGCAGTGCCGGGGCAAGGCGGCACTCGATCGCCGCAGCGACGTGTTCTCGATCGGCACCATGCTCTACGAGCTGACGACGGGGCAGCTGCCGTTCACCGACGAGACCGAGTACGGCGTTCTCAACCAGATCGTCAACACCGACGCCGCATCGCCGCTGACGCTCGTCCCGACCTATCCGCCCGCGCTCGAGACGATCGTGATGAAAGCGCTCTCGCGCGACGTCGAGCAGCGCTACAAGTCGGCCCTCGAGCTGCAGAAGGACCTCGAGGATTTCGCCCACGAGAACCGGTTGCGCGTCTCGCCGCTGGTGCTCGCGGGCTTGATGTCGACGCTGTTCCCGGCGCGCCTCGAGGAGTGGGATCACGCCCGTGCGCAGGGTGCATTCTTCGTCGAACAGCACGTCGTGCGTACGCTGATCGAGAGCGGCAAGACGTCGGACAACACGAACGTCGCGGGTGCGCTCGCGAACCTGAATCCTGCTCTGCCTCCGCCGCGGCCACACGCAGCGCCGCTGGCGCCCGCCTCCGACGAGGAGACCACCTCGGTCACATCGATCACCGTCGATACCTCGGTCGGCCCCGCGCCGACGATGGACACGGCTGTCGGTCGGCGACCGGTGTCCGGTCCTTCACCGTTCGGTGACGACTCGACGAACAGCGGCGAGTCGACCGAGGCGGGTGACTCGACGCTGGCGTCCGATCCGGTGACGCTCGCCGAGCCGATCGGACACCCGCCACCGCTGCCGCCGGCGCGCCCGACGCCGCTGCCACCGCGGATCGGTCCGGCGCCGACGCCACCGCCATCGGGCGACAAGTTCACTGGCAAGCACGCGGCCGAGAATCCGGTCACGCAGCCGGTGGAACCTGCGAGTGCTGCCGCACCGAGTCCGGTCCCAGCTCCGCTGCGGCCCGCTGCGCCGGTCGTGTTGCCGACGCGAAGCACGATCGCAGGTCCGGCACAGGCGCCCGTCGCCCATCAGTCCCCCACATCGATTGCTACGCCGTCACCCTCGGGGCGCGCCCGTCGTCCCTCGGTCGCGATCCCGGTGAAGACGACCGATACACCGAGCCAGCCCGTCGTGCTGCCGGCGGTCGTGCGCAGCGTCGCGCAACCGAGCGCCGCGCTGAACCCGGTCGTGATCCCGCCGAAGCACACACCGACGTCACGGACGGCGACGCCGTTCCCGGGCGGCGTTCCGATCACGGGCCAGGACGCGCGGCCCATGGCTGCGGCACCGTCGCCGGTACCTCCGCAGCAGACACCCCCGATCCATGGCGCCCCGCCCATGGCGCCCACGGGCGGCGTGCTGGTCTCGAACCCGAACGTCGTGCCCGACGCGACGCCCGTCGTTGGTGCGGCGAGCATCGATGTCACCGAACGCGTGCGCGTCCCGTTACCGCAGCCCGCGCCGCAGCGGTTCGACGCCGCGGTGGAGCCGCCGCCGCCACCGCGCTCGCGCCTTCTCTTCATCGGCGTGGGAATCGCGGCGGTCGTGCTCGGTGCGGTGATCGCGATCTTCGGGATCAAGTCGTCGAGATCGACGACGCCCGCTGCAGACCAGACCGTGGCGCAGCCAGCCGTCACCCAGCCCGTGGTCGACGAGCCGAAGGTCGACGAACCGAAGGTCGACGAGGCAGCCGTGGAGACGCCCGAGCCGGTCGCCGTCGAGCCGGTTGCCGTCGAGCCGGTTGCCGTCGAGCCGGTTGCCGTCGAGCCGGTTGCCGTCGAGCCGGTTGCTGTCGAGCCCAAGATCGCGCCGAAGGTCACGCCCGTCGCGAAGGTCACGCCCGTCGCGAAGGTCACGCCCGTCGCAAAGGTCACGCCCGTCGCGAAGGTCACGCCCGTCGCGAAGGTCACGCCCGTCGCGAAGGTCACGCCCGTCGCGAAGGTCACGCCGCCGAAGGTCAAGCCGATGGCGAAGGTGACCAAGGCCATCAAGAAGCCCGAGCCCGCGACGAAGAAACCCGACCCCAAACCCAAGAAGGATCCCGCATGGAACGAGGAGTCTCCGTTCATGCCCGTGCGTACCGACAAGCGCTGAGCGCGGTCGTCGCGGTCGCGGTGCTCCTTCTCGGTGCACCGCTCGCAACGGCTGCGCCTCGGTCGGGCGAGGCGAAGACCGCGTTCGATCGCGGCGTCGCTGCGTACACCAAGGGCGACTACGCGACGGCGAGCGAGGCGCTCGGTCAGTCGTACGCCCTCGAGCCCGATGTCGAGACGCTGTTCGCCTGGGCGCAGACCGAGCGCAAGCTCGATCGCTGCGACAAGGCGAACGAGCTCTACGCCAAGCTGCTCGCAGCCGATCTTCCCGACGAGAACAAGACCGCGATCCGCGCCAAGCTCGAGGAGTGCCGCGTGATCATCGCGGCGCAGAAGCCGGTGGAGCCGACGCCACCGCCGGTGGAGCCGACTCCGCCGCCGGTGGAGCCGACGCCGCTGCCCGTCGTCGACACGCCGGAGCCTGTGCCCGCAGGCCGCACGTGGTGGAAGGATCCCGTCGGCGGTGCGCTCGTTCTCGGTGGTGTTGTCGGCCTCGGCGTCGGTGGGTTCATGCTCGCCTCGGCGAGCTCTGCGGATTCCGACAAGGACTCCGCGACGAGCTACGGCCAGTTCCAGCGCCTCGAGGACACGGCGAAGTCGCGCGGCACGATCGGCGTCATCGCGGTGAGCGCGGGCGCGGCTCTCGTGGTCGGCGGCATCGTCTGGTATGCGACGCGCGGTGGCGACGAGCGCCCGACGCAGGTGACGGGCTGGGTGTCGCCCGACGGTGGTGGCATCGTCGCCGCCGGCCGGTTCTAGCTACCTAGCCGATCTCTTCGGCGTACGTCATCACGAGGTACATCACCGACTCGGTACGTCCCGCGTTGCGATATGCGTGCGGCGTGTCGGCCTCGAACAGGATCGAGTCACCGGCATCGAGGCGATGCGTGTCGCCGGCGACGTCGATCTCGATCGAGCCCGCGGTCACGACGAGGTTCTCCGACGTGCCGGGCGGGTGGGCATCTGCATCCTCGACGCTACCGGGGGCGAGGCGGAGCTCGTAGAACTCGACCCGGCGTGGCTCGTCGAACGGGAACAGGGCGCGCGAGCTGAAGCTGCGATCCTTGCTCGTCAGGATCTTCGATTCCGAGGAGCGCAGCACGAGTGCACCCGACTGCGTGCGCGCGCTGATCAACGCGGAGAACGTGACCTCGAGGGCGCGCGCGATCTTCCAGAGCACGTTGATCGTCGGCGCCGACTGGCCGAGCTCGATCTGGCCGAGCATCGCGCGGGACACGCCCGAGATCTGGGCCAGCCTCTCGAGCGAGAGACCGCGGCGGGTGCGCAGGCGGCGCAGGTTCGTGCCGACGACGGGCGCAAGATCGGTCTGCTCGGCGGACGCCGGAGCATTCGACGCGGTCGCGGGAGCGGTCGCGGGTACGGCAGCGGCGGGCTCATCGATCCGCGTCGGTTTGGCTGCGGTCTTCTTCTTCACCGGCCGAACAGTAACAGATCTGCATCTGTCTTAGCGGAAGGGCTCGTACGCCGACTCGCCGTGGAGCGGACCGTCGAGCCCGTCGTGCTCGATCTCCGGATCGACACGGAGGCCGATGACGAGATCGATTCCCTTGAGGAGGACGAACGTGACGACCGCCGACCACGCGGCGGCTGCGCCGATCGCGATCGCCTGCTTGCCGAGGAGCTCGAGCCCACCGGAGCTGCCGCCGTACGCCGCACGGGCGAACACGCCGGTGAGCAGCGCGCCGGTCGCACCACCGACGCCGTGGACGCCGAACGCGTCGAGCGCGTCGTCGTAGCCCAGGCGGGACTTCATCAGCACCGCGCCGTAGCAGATGCCGCCCGCGGCCGCGCCGATCACGATCGCGGACATCGGCGAGACAAACCCCGCGGCCGGCGTGATCGCGACCAGGCCGGCGACGATGCCGGACGCGGCGCCGAGCATCGTGGCCTTCTTGACCCGCGCGCCCTCGACGATGCACCACATCAGCGCGCCTGCTGCAGCGGCGAGGTGCGTGTTCGCGAGCGCGAGCGCCGCGCGACCGTCGGCGAGGGATGCGGAGCCCGCGTTGAAACCGAACCACCCGAACCACAGGATGCCGGCGCCGAGCACCGTCATCGTCAGGTTGTGCGGCGGGTGCTTGGTGGCCGGATAGCCCCGGCGCTTGCCGAGCATGAGCGCGACGACGAGCGCCGAGACTCCCGACGACAGGTGGACGACGGTGCCGCCGGCGAAGTCGATCGCGCCGAGCTCGAGCAGCCAGCCACCTGCTCCCCACGACCAGTGCGCGATCGGGTCATAGACGAACGTCGCCCACAGCACCGTGAACAGCGCGTACGCGGAGAACTTCATGCGCTCGGCGTACGCGCCCGAGATCAGCGCCGGTGCGATCACCGCGAACATGCACTGGTAGATCATGAACGCGAGGTGCGGCACCGACGACGACGCGGCCGCGTTCGCCGCGCCCGCCGCCTCGGTGCCGACCCCATCGAGACCGATGAAGTCGAGGCCACCGATCACACCGTGCCAGCTCGTCCCGAAGCACAGGCTGTAGCCGATCAGCGCGAACTGCACGGTCACGAGCGCGAGCGAGAAGAAGCTGTGCATGAACGTCGAGAGGACGTTCTTGCCCTGCACCATGCCGCCGTAGAACAGCGCGAGGGCCGGGGTCATCAACATGACCATGGCTGCCGAGACCAGCAGCCACGCGGTGTCGCCTGAGCTCATGCCTCCGATGGTGGTCGGAGGCGTGTTTCCGGCATGTAACCGACGCGTTTAAACTTCCGCTCGGGCTTACTTCGTTCCGAACAGACGGTCGCCGGCGTCGCCGAGACCGGGGACGATGTAGCTCTTTTCATTGAGCCGCTCGTCGACCGCAGCCGTGTAGACCGGGACGTCCGGGTGCGCGGTGTGGAAGGTCTTGATGCCCTCCGGACACGCGAGCAGGCAGACGAACTTCACGGAGCGCGGGCCGCTGACCTTGATCCGGTCGATCGCGGCGACGGCGGAGTTACCCGTCGCGAGCATCGGGTCGACGACGATGGTGTCGCGCTCTCCCATGTTGTCGGGGACCTTGTAGTAGTACTCGACCGGCTGCAGCGTCTTCGGATCGCGGTACAGCCCGATGTGGCCGACGCGCGCGGACGGCAGGATCTCGAGCATCCCCTGGAGGATCCCGGTGCCGGCGCGAAGGATCGAGATGATCACGATCTTCTTGCCGTCGAGGACCGGCGCCTTCATCGGCGCGATCGGGGTGTGAATGTCGATCGTCGTCGTCGGGAAGTCCCGGCACACCTCGTAGGCCAGGAGCATGCTGATCTCTGACAGCAGATTTCGAAACGTGCTTGTACTGGTCTCCCGGTTCCGCATCAGCGTGAGCTTGTGCTGGACCAACGGGTGGTCGATGACGTGGACCTTGCCTGCCATTTGGCAGGGACCCTACATCAGCGATGCGCGATCTGCTGCTGCTCGGAGCCGAGGTTCGCGGCCTCCGCGGCGGTACCGACCGACGTGACCGAGACGAACGCGGCGAGGGCGACGAGACCGGCGAACAGGACGTCGCGAACAAAGGTCTTCTTCTGGGCGGTGGCGATGGTCTCGAGGCGGTTGGTCTTCATCGGCGTTCTCTTTTCTGTGCGGTGCGATTCAACACCGGCGCACGAGAACCCTTAGTGCAGCCGCAGAGCCAACCCGAACGTAAGTAAATCAGGGTACTTGCGAGAGTAAATCGGGGGCCGCGACCTGTCGCACCGATCGTCGCACCACTGACGCTGTCGCAGGAGACCGCGCCCGGTTCACTCGCCAGCACCGATCGCGAGCGGATGCTCCGCGTTGCCGGTGAGCCGCAGCGCCGGTGCGTGGTCCGCGCGGAAGTCGCGCTCCGCGGCCGTCGGTTCGGTCGCGACGTCGTGCTGGAGCAGTCCGGTGACGGTGATCGTCATGCCGGCCTCGACGATGGTCTCCTCGAACCGAGCCGACGACGCGTCGCGTACCGAGAGGCCGCGGCCGACGAGGAACGTCTCGCACAGCTCGGGGATCGTGTCCGTCACCGCAGGGAGATCGAGCAGTGCGTGCGAGCCGTCGACGATCACGGTCCCGTCGGTACCGCGGTCGATCGCGAACGGTGACAGCTCGAAGTGCTCGAAGCGCTTCTGGATCGGCGCCGGATAGCTGGCTCCGCCGGCGGTCGGGATCTCGGCGCGCGCACGGAACACGACGCAGGCTCGACCCGAGAGGGGCGCCGTCAACGGTTCGATCGCGCGCACGCCCCCGGTGATCTTCACCTGCGCACCGTCAGGTGTTCCGGACGCGAGCGCGGGCAGGGCAAGGAGCTCCTTGCGAGCTCGCCGGCGTTCGAGCCGACGACGAACTGCGCGTAGCCCGGTCCACACGCCTGCGGCGGCGACGGCGAGCCACGCGACCAACTCTTCCATCGCAGTCCAGATCTACTACGGCGGATCGTCGCCGACCAGCAGGGGAAGCTCCTCGGAGCCGACGAACCGCAGCCGTTGCCGGGCCTCGTCGCGATAGCCGCGTTCGGCCTGTGCGTGCGGATCGACCTCGCGCGCGCCGACGCCAGCGAGCGTGACCCGTGCGCCCGGCTCGACGACCCACTCGCGGTAGCGCATCCGCCCCATCCGCTCGTACCGCGCGTCGGGGTAGTAGCGCTGGAGGAGCGCGTACTGCCGCGGGTCGGCGCGAAAGCCCGAGCGCGTGTCGAGGGAGTGCCTGGCCGCGACGAGGAGCTGGCAGTGCGCGGGATCGACCACGGCATGGTGACCTGCATCGGCCAGCACGAACGGCACCGCACGCTTGTCGTAGACGAGCAGGCGGTCGCCGAGATCGAGATCCGTCATGATGATCTCGAGCAGATAGGCGACGCAGGTCTGCCCGGAGAACGGTGCGGTCAGCGTCGAGTTGTCGAGCACGCGGACGGTGCCGGCGATCCGGCAGTGCAGGCCCTCGCGCAGCTCGCTGATCGGGGACGGCGCGGCGGCACGCAGCCGGCGTCGCAAGCTCTTCGCCAGCGGCTCGCCGAGGAACGCGCGCAGTCGCGACATGAACCGATCGAGCAGCACTCGCCAGAAAGGCTGGCATGCGACCGGCTTCCGGTAAAGTTGCGCGATGCGCGCCGTACTCGTGATCGCGTTCGCCACTGGCTGCACCACGCTCGGCTCGATGCCGACGACGACCGGCATTTCGGCCGTCCCCGCGGGGCGCACCGGCGTCGAACTGCAGGCCGGGCTTATCCCGGTCTACCGCCTGAGCTCGGCAGCGAGTGGCGACAACCGCCACGGCGCATCGACGCAACAGCTGTCCGGGCTGATCGATCCCGACACGCTGCTCGGTGTCCCCGGTCTGTTCGTTGCGGGTCGCGTGGGTGGCGGCAAGAAAGCCGACACGACGGTCGAGCCGATGCTCGGGTACCGCCGTTCGATGGGCGACCTGTCAATCGCCGGGATCGCGTTTGGGACCAGGGCGAGGGGCTCGGAGAAGATGGCATCGTATGAGGCGATCCGTGCCGGCGGCGAGCTGGTCGTCGATGCGTTGCTCGTTGCGATCGGTGGATGGGGCGAGATTCACGTCCAGGGCGCGCTCAGCGGAACGTACGTGTCGGCGACCGGCACCTACTGCGTCGACGACGCCGGCGTTGGAATCGACTGCGCCGATGACGGCAGCAGCAGGAGCGTCGACGGTGAGCTCGCAGGTCTGTACTCCGCGGCGACGTTCACGATGGCGCTCGACATCCTGCGGCGCCGTCCGCAGCCGTTTCACGGAGTGCGCATTGGACTCATGTTCGCGGCCGGTCACATGCCGCACCTCGTCGACGGCAACCAGCGCAAGGGCGACGTCTACCTGACCGGTGGTCTCTCGGTCACGGTCGGCCTCGGCGCGTCGCAGTAACGGGCGGTGCTACGATCTCGAACGTGAGCCTCGCAGAGCGTCGCTGGCTGCGGCTGTTCACGCTGTGCACGCTGTACGTCGCGCAGGGGATCCCGTGGGGGTTCATGGCGACGACGCTGCCCGCGTACATCTCCGCGCGCGGGCTGACGAAGGAGGCCGTCAGCGCGGCGCTCGCGATGACGACGCTGCCCTACGCGTTCAAGTGGGTCTGGGGCCCGATCATCGACTCGTTCACGATCCCGAGGCTGGGGCGACGGCGCCCGTGGATCATCTTCGCGCAGCTGATGATGGCGCTGACGGTCGGGGCGATTGTCTTGATTCCGGACCTCACCCTCGATCTCAAGCTGCTCGCGTGGATGATCCTGATCCACACGGTGTTCAACGCGCTGCAGGACGTCGCCGTCGACGCCCTCGCGGTCGATCTGCTCGAGCCCGAAGAGCGCGGCCGGGCGAACGGCCTCATGTATGCGTGCAAGTACGGCGGCGGCGCGATCGGCGGCGTCGGGATGGCGAAGGTCATCAAGTGGTCGAACCTCGACACCGCGCTCCTGGTCCAGACCGGGATCCTCCTCCTGATCATGCTCGTGCCGCTGCTCGTCCGCGAGCGCTCGGGATCACCGCCGGAGCGACCACGCGTCGCCACGGTCATGCGGTCGCTCGCGGACGCCTTCTCGGTGCGCTCCGCGTTCCTGGTGGCGCTCGTGATGTTCACGTTTCACATCGGCCTCGGCGTGCTCAACGTCAACTCGTACACGTTGTTCACGCAGCAGTTGAAGTGGACGTCCGACCAGGTCTCGGAGCTCAGTGGCGGATGGGCACTGCTCGCCGGTCTCGGCGGCTCGGTCCTCGGCGGAGTGCTCGGCGATGTCGTCGGTCGGCGGCTGATGATCGCGGCCGCGTCGGTCGCGATGGGGCTTGGTTGGCTCGCGTTCGGGTTGATGGAAGCGCAGTGGGGCAACCACGGCTTCGTCTACACGCTCGCGATCTTCGAAACGGTGTGTACGTCGGTGATGGCCGTCGGCCTGTTCGCGCTGTGCATGGACGTCGCCTTTCCGCCGATCGGCGCATCCCAGTTCACGGCATACATGGCGCTGTCGAACTTCTCGACGACGATCGGCTACCTCCTGGTCGCCGAGCTGCCCGCGTCGTTCGACTACCGCACCTGCTACCTCGTCGCGGCCGGTTACCAGATCGCGATCTGCGCGCTGCTGCTGCGCGTCGATCCAACCGAGACTCGGCGAACGCTGCCGCGTGGGGAGGGTGTCCAGATCCCGCTCGGCGGCGTGCTTGCCGTCAGCGCGCTCGCGCTCGTGCTCGTGATCTCGACGAGCTACGCCGTCTACCGGATCGTCAGGTAGCGTCGACGGGGTAGCGCACGGCGTCCTGCACGATGCTCGGCGCCGGGAGCTGCGCATCGCGGAATGCCCGTCCCATTGCATCGAGGCTGCCGTAGCCGACGGTGCGTGCGACGTCGCTCGGCGTTCCACCGGGTGCAGACAGCATCAAGACGGCAGCGCGCAGCCGGAGCACGCGCATCGCATCGCGGAAGCCCGCGCCAAACAGGCCGAAGGTGCGCGTCAGATCGCCCAGATCCCGGCCGAGCTGGCGCAGCGACAGCTTCGCGACGATCGCGATCTGCTTGAGCGATGCCGAGGTCGCGAGGTCCTCGTACAGCGGGCGCAGCACGGACCACAGCCGCACGAACCGGTCGGGCTCCTCGGCGACGACGCTCGAGGTCAGATCCTTGGACAGCACGCCGGCCTCGCCGAGGCGGACGATCAGCTGGTGCAGTGCGACGTCGCTGTGCGTCGACTCGAGTGCGCTGTACGCGTCCCACACCACCGGCGGGAGCTCGAGCTGCCCGTGGCCCATGCCGATCGGTCGCCGGACATCTGCCGCGGGAATGCGGAGCTCGCAGATCACGCCGGGGTTGCCCCACGAGCGGAACTTCGACGAGCCGGGCAGCACGCGATCGAACTCGGTCTCGGCGAGCATGTAGGCCTGCTGGCCGACGGTTGGCGGCTTGCCGTCGACGGAGAACGAGCCTTTGAGCGTCACGTAGAGATGGACGAACGGGCTCGGCTTCTTCGCGGGGGGCGCGTACGCCGTATCGAACAGCAGTCGATCGCGCGAGACGAGGTGCGCCCGGAACCGGCGCTCGAGGAAGATCGTCGTCTGCAGCGTGCTGGACCCGAACGGGCGTGTGCTCGTCGCGGACAGCATCTACTTACACTCGAGCACGGCTTCACACGACTGCTGCTTGTGCACGCAGTCGATGTGTCGCCGGACCTTGGCGCCGTTGTCGGCGACGTCATTCTCGAGTGCCGCGCAGGCCGCGATGCACTCCTTCTCGTCGAACGGCATCTTGCTGCTTGTCGCGTCGACGCACTCCGCCTCGCGCTTGCAGACTTCCTTGCACTGCGCGCTTCGCGGCTCCGTGCAGCCGATAGCGGCTGCGAGCATCAGCAGGGCGAGCGCGCGGAGAGCCATCCGCGGGGCAGTATTACGCGAGTCCTCAGTCGATGTCTTCGGCGCTCTTCAGGATCTCGGGGATGAAGTGGGTGCGGACGCGGATCAGGCTCGCCATCGTGCCGAATACGAGGACGTCGATCTTGGTCTCGCTCGCGGTCGGAGCGCCGCCTTCGACGT
Organism: Myxococcales bacterium; assembly: GCA_031421915.1. GTDB lineage: Bacteria > Myxococcota_A > Polyangia > Haliangiales > Haliangiaceae > JABFXX01. Next base: position 13,209 of record JANOPP010000127.1, read on the forward strand.
CGGTCTCGTCGATCGTGAGCACGCAGGTCTTGCCGGCCTTGCGCGCGCGGGCGCAATCGTCGGTGGCCATGGTGGTGACATCGGTCGTCTTGCCCGGCTGGGCCATGGCGGTGGTGGGGACAGCGATCAGGAGAGCGATCAGGAAGCTGCGCATGCAGACCAGACACCCCGTCGTTGGCCCGGTTGCGGTCTAGTCCTCGCGGCGTTCCGCCAGCTTGGCGCGCTCGGTACGCCACCGCGCGAAGTGTCGTTCGATCACCTCTTTGTCGGCACGGGCCCGCGCGAGTCGCCTGCGCGCCGCATCGACGGCATCGGCCTGGCCCCGGTGCGAGGACTCGGCACGGGCATGTGCATCGGTCGCGAGCTCGAGGTCGCGGCGCATCCGCGCGATGAACAGCTCCGAGCGGGCGAGCTCACCGGCCGACGCGACCGCGCGGTGAGCACCGCGGGCGGCGGCGAGCTTCGCGCGCGCCTCGTCGACGCGCCGCGCGGCTGCATCGACCTGCGCCTGGCTCGCCACGGCGACGGAGGCAGCCGCTGCGAGATCTCCGCGCTTGACGCGCTCCTCGCGCGACCGTGCGTCGCGAACAGGCCCGAGTCGGTAGCGGTCGGCGTCGCTCACCAGATTGCGATGCTACTATGGCGCCTTCATGGTCGACGCCGGGGGCGCACCGATCGATCGCTATGTCGTCCTCGAGCATCTGTCCGAGGGCGGCATGGGGGCGATCTACGTCGGCAAGAAGCTCGGCGCAGGTGGCTTCGAGATGGAGGTCGTGCTCAAGCAGCTCCTCCCCGAGTTCACGCAGCAGGAGGAGTTCATCGACCTGTTCCTCCGCGAGGCCAAGCTGTCGGCCACGCTCGACCACGCGAACATCGTCCACACGATCGATCTCGTCACCGCGGGTGGCGAGTACTTCATCGTCATGGAGTACCTGCCGGGTGGTGATCTCCGGACGCTGATCAAGCGAGCGAAGCGGCGCGGCAAGCGGTTCTCTCCGGCGGCCGCGATCCGGATCTGTCGCGAGGTGCTTTCTGCGCTCGCCTACGCGCACGTCAAGCGCGACTTCGAGGGCAAGCCGCTCAAGCTGATCCATCGCGACGTCTCGCCGTCGAACATTCTCGTCTCGTACACCGGTGAGGTGAAGCTGACCGACTTCGGTATCGCGAAGGCAGCGACGCACAACTCGCTCTTCTACAAGGTGAAGGGAAAGATCGGCTACATGTCGCCCGAGCAGGCGAAGAGCGAGCCGCTCGATCACCGGAGCGATCTCTATTCGCTCGCGGTCTGCATGTACGAGGTGATCACGGGCGAGCGGTTGTTCGTCCACGCAGGTCTCACGACCTCCGCCGAGGAGATCTACTCGCAGCCCGTTCCGGTGCTCTCGAAGAAGGTGCCGGGATTGCCGCCCGATCTCGACAAGATCATGCAGAAGGCGCTCGCCATCAACGCGGACGATCGCTACCAGACCGCGGGCGAGCTCAACGAGGCGCTCACCCGCAGCGCGCATCGCAACGGCTTGTTGATCGCTGCCCCCGAGCTCGCACGTGAGCTGCTCGAGACATGTGGCCCGACCGACGGCTGGCGCGACGACAACGAGGACGAAGACTTCGGCTACGCCGAGGGCAAGCGGGCAGGGACCGAGGTCTACGACGCAGCCGACGATGAGGAGGAAGAGGAGGACGAGGACGAGGACGAGGATCTGGGGATCGGGCCCGTCTCGATCCACTCGATCGCACTCGCGCGGACCTCGACCAAGGACAAGGAACGCAACTCGCGACCCAAGACCTCGGCCGAGGTCGGCAAGTTCGCCGGTGTCGAGCTGACCTCGATCATCAACATGATGGACCTCGAGGCCGAGGGTGCGAACCCACTCGTCGACCTGAGCGTCGGCCCCGTGATCCCGAGCTCGGCCGACTCCGGGCAGCGGATCCTCGATTCCGGGCCGCTGACGCCTCGGCCGCCATCGCGGAACACCCCCGACTCGCTGGAGCAGATGTCGACCGCTCCCCGGTCGATGCCACCGTCGCGCCAGCCCTATCCAGCACTGCAGGGGCCGCGAATCGCGACGCCGGCGCCACAGCGGTCCAAGAAGCGGTCCTCGGTGATTCCATGGATGGTGATCGCCGCGATTCTCCTCGCCGGAGCGATTGCAGCGATCATCGTGGCGATGTCCGGCCCCGACGTCTCAGGCCCGTAGGCGTATTTACAGGCCGGGTAGCCAGGGCTACGATGACGGGGTCGGGTTAGATGTCGAAAGATCGCTCCAATGTCACGGCGTTACTCGACGATGCGCCGTCGTACTCGCGACAGACCCAGGGTGGGATCTTTGTCGTGATCAAGGGCCCGGACCGCGGTGAAGCGGTCCGCCTGACCGGCGAGCCCGTCTCCTTTGGCTCGGGGTCCACCTGCAGCCTCGTGCTCACCGACAAGACCGTGTCGCGCAAGCACGTCGAGGCGCAGCTCGTGGGCGACGAGGTCCTGATGATCGACTGCGGGTCGACCAACGGGACGTTCATCCAGGGCAGCCGGTTCGAGAAGATCGCGATCGGCTTTGGCGCCGAGGTCAAGCTCGGCCGCACCGTCATCAAGTTCCTCCCCGACGAGGAGATCGTCGATCCGGAGCCGAGTGCGCAGACCGCATTCGGCACGATCGTTGGTGGCGACACCAAGATGCGGCAGATGTTCACGCTGCTCGAGGACGTCGCCGCGACCAATGCGACCGTCCTGATCGAGGGCGAGACCGGCACCGGCAAGGAGCTGATCGCCGAGGAGGTCCACAACCACTCGCCGCGCCGCGATGGCCCGTTCGTGGTGTTCGACTGCGGCTCCGTCCCGCGCGAGTTGATCGAGTCGATGCTGTTCGGTCACGTCAAGGGCAGCTTCACCGGCGCGATCACGGATCGCCGCGGTGCCTTCGCCGAGGCGCATGGCGGCACGATCTTCCTCGACGAGATCGGCGAGATGGCGCTCGATCTCCAGCCGTCGCTGCTCCGCGTGCTCGACAAGCGTGCCGTCCGCAAGGTCGGATCGAACACCTACGAGAAGATCGATGTTCGCGTGGTCGCCGCGACGAACCGTGATCTGCGGGCCGAGGTCGCGAAGAAAGCGTTCCGCGAGGATCTCTACTATCGCCTCGCCGTCATCCGCGTCTCCGTGCCGCCTCTGCGCGAGCGCGGGTCGGACATCCCGCTCTTGATCCAGCACTTCGTCAACAACTTCGGCCCGGGCCTCAACGTCACCGTCGAGGACATGGCGCGACTCGTTCGCCACAGCTGGCCGGGCAACGTCCGCGAGCTGCGCAACGTGATCGAGCGCGCGAGTCTCCTCGCGAAGGGACAGTCGATCAACCTCGAGGATGCACTCGTCAGCGAAGCCGCTCCGAGCCTCGGGATCCGGACCGACCTTCCGTTCAAGGAGGCCAAGGGTCAGCTCGTCGAGATGTTCGAGCGCGAGTACATCGAGGATCTGATGCGGCGCCACAAGATGAACCTGTCGGCCGCCGCGCGCGAAGCACAGATCGATCGCAAGCACCTGCGCGAGCTCATCCGCAAGTACGGCCTGGATCCGCGCGCGAAGCTCGACGGCGACGAAGAGCCGGCCGAGGATTAGCTCGTCACTCGAGCTTGACGCGTACCGAGAGGCGCGTGTCCTTGACCACGACCTCGTACTTCTTCCGCGCCTCGGTCACTGCGTCGTAGACCTCGACGGTGTGCGGCCCGACGTCGGTGTCGAGACGCTCCGTCGGACACATCTGGCCCGTCGGCTTGCCGTCGAGGAACACGTAGTAGCGCTCCTTGTCCTTGCACTTGAGGACCTTGATGCCCGCGGGACCGCCCGGTGGCGTGACCTCCTTGAGCGGGATCGCGAACGCGCCAGCTCCGTCGACCTGCGCGATGTAGAGCTCGTGACCGGCGAGCAACAGCGCGACGGTGTGGCGGTCCGCGGAGGCAGGGAGTTTGAGCGGCGTGACACCGGTCTCGGAACCGTCGAGGTACACACGCGCACCTGCGGGCGTCGACGTGATCGTGAGCGAGTCGCTTGTCGCCGGTGCGGCCGCTGCATCGGGTTTGGCGACGGCGACCTGCGCGTCGATCGGTGGAACCTTGCCTGCATCGATCTCGGCGACGATTGGCGCGTCGGTCGTCGCGGCGACGGCGGTCGCTGCATCGGCGATCTTCGTCGTGCCCGCATCGACGGTCGTCGCGACGACGGTCGCCGCATCTGCCTTGGCGATCGCCGCGTCCGCCTTGCCTGCGGCTGCATCTGCCGTGGTGGGCCCGGTTCCGACCGTCGTGGTCCTGTCGTCGCCCGCGGACATGCGCTGCCAGACCTGCCAGCCCGCGAACCCGAGCCCCGCGGCGGCGAGCAGACCGAGCGCGATCACGGGCAGTGCACGGCTCTTCGCCCTCGGCTGCTCGGGATGGCGAACATCGAGTGTGGTCGCTGGATCGTCGGTGAATGGCGGCGGCGTCGACGGACGATGCACGGGGCCGGTGGGGTTGGTCGGCGGCGGTGGCGTTCCCGGCCGCGTCTGCGTCGGCGTGATGACCGGCGTCGTGGGCGGGGGCAGTGGACTCGGGACAACGTCGTCGGAGACATGCTGTTCGACGGGGAGCTCGTCGAGCGCGTCGACGGGCTCGGAGAACAGCGGCGACATCTCGCTCGTCGGGCGATCGCTCGGGCGCTTCGTGCGCGAGGGGGCGGCGCCGATGCCGGGCGTCGTCGCGTCGTCGTCCTTGATCGTTTCGGTGCGGCTGTCGAGTCCGAGGCCGGGGCCGACCGAGCCGAACAGCATCTCCATCTCGAGCTCTTCGCTGCCCGGTGCGCGGGGAGCGGGAGGCGGCGTGACGGTTCGCGGGATCACGGGCTCGGATCCGCGCTGGGGCTTGATCATCGGGATCGTGCCGGGGACCTTCGCGTTCGCGATCCCGAGCAGCGTGCTCGAGCTGCTCTGCGCCGATGCGGCTGGCTGCGAGAGACCACTCGCGAGCCCGGGCGGCACCGGGATCGGCGGCGGCGCGAGGCCCGTCATCGTCGTCATCGGTCGCGGCATCTCGGGCATCGTCGTCGACGGACCGATCAGCGGTGTCGGACCCGGCACAGGGACGTCGGGGCGAACGAACTCGCGTGTCGGGACGTCGAGCTGCTGCTCGCCCTCGCGGCCGAGGGTCGCGATCTCGGGGGCGGGCTCGCGGCGGATCGGACCCGTGCCGACGTTGAGCGCGACCATGCCGGACATCTCGCTGTCGTTGAGCGCGGCGAGCCGCTCCTGCGTTGCCTTGACCTGTGCGCCGATGTCCTTGCGCGTACCAGGCACCGGCGCGACGCGGAGCGCGGCATCGAGTGCATCGGCGACGGCGCGCGCGTCGGGGAAGCGCTCGAACGGTGAGCGCGCGAGACAGCGCTGGAGTACGCGTACGATCGGGCGCGGCAGCTGTGGCTCGGGCGGTGGACCGGCCATGATCGCCTGCGCGATCTGCTGCGGAGTCTCGCCGCGGAACGTGCGCTGGCCCGTGACAAGCTCGTACGCGATCACGCCGAGCGCGAACACGTCTGTCGCTGCCGATGTCGCCTCGTTCGCGACCTGCTCGGGGGCGAGGTACTGGATCCGATGCTGGAGGCGCGCGACATCGATCGGGCGCTGCGGTAGGCCGGCGGCGAGGATCGCGAAGTCGGTGATCTTCACGTCACCGTCGGCGGTGACGATCACGTTCGTCGGTGCAAGCCCGAGGTGCGTGAGCCCGCGACCGTGCGCGTAGCCGACGGCGCGCGCTGCCTGGGAGATCAAGGCGAGCGCGCCGCCTGCGGCGAGCGTGACGCCGGCGAGCCGAGCCTCGGCGACCAGCCGCGCGGCGTCGAGACCCGCGACGAACTCGACCGCGGTGAACGTCTGACCCTGGGCGACGCCGAACTCGGACATCCGCGCGATGCGTGGATGCTCGAGGCTGCCGTAGGCCCGGGCGGCGGTCGACAGACTCTGTGCGAGCGCGGTCGTGATCGTCAGCTCGGGATGGAAGCGCTTGACCGCGAACTGGCGCTCGAACCCGGCGACCCCGAAGACCTTCGCGCGCGAGACCGTTCCGCACGGCCCCATGCCGATTGGTTCGAGGAGCTGGTAGCGCCCCACGCGCTCCGTGGCCGTGGCCATGGTCACCGGACCAAGAATGTACTCGAAGTAGGGGCGATGACGCGACGCGTTGCCGCGCTCGATCGACCGTCAGCGATCGCGATCTCGTTTGCGCCCGTCAAACTTGCCCCTGACGGCGAAGGCTGGCACCACCGAGGACATGGCCAAGGGCAAGCCCGCTCCGGAGAAGTCGAAGATCGAGCGCGATCGGCCGCTCGCCTATTCGCGGCGACAGAAGTCCGGCGCCGAAGGTGACGGCGATGCCGATGCGCCGAGCGGCGAGGCGAAGGCGGACGCGCCGAAGACCGAGGCCGCGACGGCCGAACCAGGCACCGACGCGGCGAATGTCGACGCGCCCACGGTCAGTGGCGACGCACCGAAGTCCACCGAAGCGAAGGCCGACGCGCCGACGGTCACTGGCGACGCACCGAAGCCCGCCGAGGCGAAGACCGAGGAGCCTGCCGCCATCGAGCCGCCGCCGCCGCCGCCCAAGGGCGAGCCGTGGCCCGACGCGACGCCACAGCCAATGCGCCCCGTCGAGGCACCTGTGCGTGCTCGCACCGAGACGGTCGCGATGCCGCCGGAGCTCGTCGTCGGAGCTCCGCCCGCGATGCCCGCCGGCAAGGCAGGCTCGGTCGAGGAGCCGCCGTTCATGCCCAGCCCGCGCGATATCCCCGGCGGTAGCCCCGGCGATGCAGCGGCAGCGCCCGGTCGTCCACCCGCCGGTGACTCGCGGTCGATGCGAAAGGACAACGAGTTTGTACTCGTCTATCGCGTTCAGACGGCCGTGATCAGTCGGGTTGGCGTCGTCGGCACCCGCGGCGTCTGGCGGGTGGTCGAATACCCGACATCGTCGTCGGCGAGCAACGCCTACGCGAAGGAGGTCAGTCGGTTCGTCTCGGAGGGATTCTCGGACTATCGTGACTGAGGTGTCCGAACCCAAGTCGCGCTCGTCCTGGCTCTTGCGGTGGGCGCTCGACGCGCCCAAGCGCTGGCTCGGCAAGCGCAGCACGATCGGTCAGGACGTCGCTGGCGGCGCCGACGGGCTCTCGTATCTGCGCCACCTCGTTCGCGGCAACCGCATCCGCCGCAGCGACGCCTTCGACGAGGTCACGCCCGAGGCGCCACCCGTCCTGATCATCCATGGTTTCCTCGGCACGCGCGGCTCGATGTACATGCTCGAGCGCCGGCTCGTGCAGGACGGCTTTGTCTGCGTCTCGTTCAACCTCGGGACGTTCAACGTCCGCGACATTCGTCGCTCGGCGTTTCTGATCCACCGCAAGATCGAGCGGATCCTCGCGCAAACACCGTCGCAGCGGATCGACATCATCGGTCACTCGATGGGCGGCCTGATCGGCCTCTACTACGTCAAGAAGCTCGGCGGCCACGCGCGTGTCCGCAAGCTGATCATGATGGGCACACCGATCCGAGGGACGTGGGTGGCGCTCGCAGGTGTCGTGACGCTCGGGTTGTGGTCGACCTCGAGCTGGCAGCTCCTGCCGCGCAGTCGGTTCCTCGACGAGCTGGCCCAGGGCCCGATGCCGCCGGGCGTCGAGATGCACACGATCGCCGCCGCACGCGACTGGGTCGTGCCGCTCGCGACCACGCGCCTCTCCGGCGTCAACGCGACGACGGTCCCACTTGGCCATTCCAGCCTGGTGGTCTCCGAGGAGGTCTACCGGCGCGTGGTGAACACGCTCCGGCCCCCTCCGCACGACCTGCTCGACAACGGCGACGACGACCCCACGGCGACGGACTGAACCGGTACTCAGTACGAGTCCGGTGATTCACGGGCGTTTGCTTGCTTGTGCGTTGCATTGAGCACTAGAATTTTCGAGTCGTTGCGAATTCCATGAACGATCGTCCACGCTTCGCGCTCCGATTCATCTCTGGCAAGTACCAGGGGGGAGAGTTCCCCCTGCGTATGAACCGGGAGATCATCATTGGCCGGTCCAGCGACCTGGACATGGTGCTGGTCGAGGACATGGTCTCCCGCCGTCACGCGAAGATCAGCTCGACCGACGCCGAGGTCTACATCCAGGACATGGGCTCGACGAACGGGACGTTCGTCAACGGCGAGAAGATCGCGGGCCGCGCGCTCCTCCACGAGGGTGATCGCATTCTGGTCGGTACGTCGATCATCAAGGTCGTCGCAGTCGAAGGCGCGCTCGCATCGACGACCGAGGCCGAGGCACGCCGCAAGCTCGAGGCCGGTGCGCAGCAGCGCCAGGCGACCCAGGGCCGCCCGATGTCCGGCGTCATCGAGGAGATTCCGCTCCCCGATCTGCTCCAGCTGCTGTCGACGAGCCGCAAGAGCGGTGTCCTCACCGTCAACAACGGCGTCTCGATCGGCAAGATCTTCTTGCGCAAGGGCGCGATCTACTTCGCCACGATCAACGACGACTTCGCCGTCAGCCCGCAGAAGTCGATCTACCGGATGCTGACGTGGCTCACAGGTACGTTCGAGCTCGAGCCACAGGTCGAGATGCAGGTGATGGAGGAGATCCAGGAGTCGACCGAGGGTCTGCTCATGGAAGGCGTCCGCCAGCTCGACGAGTTCCGCAACATGCAGAAGCACCTGCCGCCGCTCGGCTCACCGCTCGCAGTGCCGACGCCGCTCGCTGGCAAGCTCCGCGATCTCACGCCGTCGGAGCTCGATACGTTCCAGCTCGTGCTCGATCACGGCCAGCTGCAGAAGGTGCTCGATAACTTCCCGGGCACCGACCTCGACGCCGCGCAGAACATCATCGGTCTGATGAAGCGCGAATTCGTCGTCGTGCCGTAGTGGCGCGCGAGCGGCTGCACACGGTCCTGCGCTGGGTGCTGACTGTAGTGATGGTCGCGGCCGGTGCGAATCACTTCATCAACCCGCCGCCGTACCTCGGCATGATGCCGGCGGAGCTGCCGCTCAGCACGCACCTGCCGCTCGTCTACATCTCGGGCGTCTTCGAGATCCTCGGCGGGCTCGGCCTGATCCTGCCGGCGACGCGGCGGTTCTCCGCGTACGGTCTGATCGCGCTGTTCCTCGCGGTGTTCCCGGCGAACATCAACATGGCGCTCAACGATCTCCCGCTCGGCGAGGATCGGGTCCCGTCATGGGCGCTGTGGGCGCGCCTGCCGCTGCAGATCGGCTTCATCCTGTGGGCGTACGCCGTCGCGCGGCGGGTGCCTAGGGGCGCAGCGTCAGCGACGCCGTCGTGAAACCACCCGTCGAGTTCGCGATCACGAGATCGACGACCAGCGACGAGCCCTCGATGCAGTTCGTATCGGTGACCAGCGCGTAGCAGGTCGCGTTTGCGGTGTTGAACTCGCCGGTCGCGCTCGCCCCGCCGATCATCGCCTGGCAGCTGCCGAGCTTGGTATTGCCGCCCATGTCACTGGCCGACACCGTGATCGCGACCGCATCGAATCCGCCGCTGTCGGACGAGCAGGTCGCCCCCGCCGACAGGATCGTCGGGTCGCCCGCGGTCGCCCCGCGCTTGGGCAACGTGTCCTTGCCGCCTCCCTCGCGCTCGTCGACCGCGCAACCGAGGAGAGCAAATCCGAAAATCACCGTGGTTGCTGCGCGCATGGGCACCGGAGTAGCGGGCGCGACGGGGAGCGTCAATGCGGATCATGCGAGCTGCCGCGATGTGCCGTGCGTTTGTCGGCGCGGGTCCGTACACTTGGCAGATTCGGGTTTGTCGCCACCGTGCGCCCCCTCGGAACGTCTCGACCGAGACGATCGGGACGGAGCTGCGTTTGCGGACGCCGTACCGCGGGATCGAGACCGGCAGGGAGACGCTCCGGATCAAGGTCAATGTCGCCGCACGCGGCTTCGATCCCGTGGACGTGACGATCGACGTCGATGATCTCGCGATCGAGGTTCGCTGGGGCGCGGACGGCTTCGTCCTCGGTGCGGGTGCGATCGACGCGCTGTTCGTCGTCGAGTGTCAGCCTCGCGCGGGGTTCCTGACCTGGTTCGGCGTGTTCGCACGGTGCAAGGGCAGGGCGGATCGCGTCGTGCTCGAGACTCCCGAGGGCCGTGTCGCACGGTTCGTCGAGCGGCAGATCGAGGACTGGCTCGGCCTCGACGACGAACCGGTCCGCGGCGAAGTCCGGATCGACTGAGCCGTGGTACGAACGGAGCTGTGAGCGCGCAGCTTCGCGAGGCAGCCAGCGTGATCCTGCTCCGACGGCAGAAGAAGCCTGGAACGGGGTTCGAGGTGTTCCTCGTGCGCCGTCGCAAGGGCGCCTCGTTCATGGCGTCGGCGTTCGTGTTCCCGGGCGGCGGTTCCGAGCCCGGTGAAGACGCGCGGACGTGTGCGGCGCGCGAGCTGTTCGAGGAAGCCGGCGTGCTGCTCGCCAAGGATACGGAACACGGCGAGAACGAGACGCTTCAGGAGGGCTCGATGCTCTCGATCAGCGGGCTGCGCCGCAAGATCCTCGTCGACAAGATGGATCCGACGGCCGTGCTCGCCTCCTCGGGCCTCGCCTGGTGGACCGACGTGCTCGTGCCGTGGTCGCACTGGATCACGCCGTCGATCGAGCCGAAGCGGTTCTCTGCGCGGTTCTTCGTCTGCGAGCTCCCGATCGGCCAGGACCCGACGTTCGACGACATCGAGACCGTCGATCAGGCGTGGGTCACGCCCGGCGAAGCGATCGCGCGCGCGGGCGACCTCGCGCTTCCACCACCGCAGCTCCGCACGTTCTGCGAGCTCGCCGAGCATGCGACGATCGAGGCCGTGCTCGCCGCCGGTCACAAGCGCGCCGAGGAGCCGTTCCCGATCCTCCCGCGCCTGCAGACCCTGGCGCCTGGTGCCATCGGCCCGACGCTGCTCCTGCCGTGGGATCCCGAGTACACGGAGACCGGCACCGGTGACAGCGCACCGCTGAACTACCGGCCGGCGTGGGCAACTGGACCGAGCCGCTTCGTCCTGGAGGACCGTACGTGGAAGCACGTCGCCGCACCTGGTTCGACGCGCACGGTCTGACGATCGCGTCGTCGACGCCCACGGGCGTCGATCGGCCGCTGCCGTTCTATGCCGGAGCGATGCACTACTGGCGCGTCGATCCGAAGCGCTGGGGCGCGTGCCTGCGCACGATGCACGAGCAGGGCTTCACGATCGTCGAGACCTACGTCCCGTGGCGAGTCCACGAGACCGCCAACGGTGTCCTCGACTGGACAGGCGCCAAGGACCTCGGCGCGTTCCTCACGGCCGCTCGAACCGCCGGCCTCTCCGTCGTCCTCCGCCCGGGCCCGCACGTCAACGCGGAGCTGACGAGCTTCGGCATCCCCGATCACGTGCTCGCGGATCCGGCGTGCCTCGCACGCACCGTGCACGGCACGCCCGCGTGGTTACCGACGCCACCGCGTGCGTGGCCGCTGCCGTCCTACGCGAGCACCGTGTTCCAGCGCCGGGTGCACGCGTGGTACGCGGCCGTCGCCGCGGTCGCCACGCCGCACCTCGCGCCCGATGGTCCCGTCGTCGCGATCGGCGTCGACAACGAGGCGCAGATGTTCTTCCGCCTCGGCGCGTACGACCTCGACTACCACCCCGACGCTCTCCAGTGGTGGCGCGACGCGAGTGGCATCGAGGGTCCGCCTCCGCGCGCCTGGGATCCGGCGGATGCGGCGCGCTGCGTGTCGTGGGTGAGGTTCAAGGACCAGTACATCGCACGCGCACTCGGTGACTTCGCGAAGGCGCTCGACGCTGTCGGCTTCGCCGGCATCGCGCGGTTTCACAATCTGCCGCCCGGCCACCACGGCCTCTACGATCTGCGCCGGATCCAGCACGCGATCGGTGGGCCCGTCGGCATCGACGCCTACACGCCGCGCTCCGACTTCCGCGAGCTTCGCCGCCGCGCGACCGCACTCGTCGGTAATGCACAGCCAATCCCGCTCGCTCTCGAGGTCGGCGTCGGCTTCTTCCCGTGGTTCCCGCCGCTCGATGCGGGCAACGATCCGACGCGCGAGCGCGATCATCTCCTCTCGCTCCTCGCGACCGGCGTGCGCGGCTTCAACCTGTTCATGGCCGTCGAGCGCGATCGTTACTACGGCGCCGCGATCACCAAGGACGGCGCCCTCGAGCCCCACGCGCGCTGGATCAAGCCACTGATCGCCGCGCTCGCCGAGGTCGACTGGCCGCGCCTCCACCGCACCGCACCGATCGCGTTGATCGACAGCAAGGCCGATGCGCGGTTCGGTGCCGCGACCTGCGTCGCCGATCCGATGACGCCGGTCCTCTCCGAGGTACTCGGCATGGGTACCGCGGGCGCCGCCGAGCTCGGCACCGACGCGGGAGCGATCGCCGCGCGTCGCTGGCAGACCGCGATCGCCTCCGCCCTCGAGCTCGCGCAGGTCCCGTACGCCATCGTCGACGACGCCGCGACCGAGGACGAGCTCGCTCGCTATCGCGCGGTCGTCGTCCCGACCACGAACCGCGTCGACCGCGGCCTGTGGCAGCGCATTCGCGCGCTCGCCGAGCACAAACGCGCGATCGTCGTCCTGGGGCCCACGACACCGACCCACGACGAGCTCGACCAGCCGCTGCTCGATCCGCCGCCGCGTCGCGCTGGCAAGATCCGCGACGGCTCCCTCGACGATCTGCCGGGCCTGGCCGAGGACCTCGCGTCGCTCGCGGGCGAGCTGCCGGAGGCGTGGCAAGTCGAGCGGCCCGACGAGGTGCGGGCATTCGCGCACGCAGATGCTGGGGGTGTGACGAGGGTCGTGTTCGTGGTGAGCGATGCGCCGAAACAGGTGACGGCGATCCTGCTCACCGATGCAGCTACGACGATGCTGCGTGATCCGTTCACGAACGAGCAGCTTCGCGTCGTGGGTGGTAAGGCGACCGTCTCGGTACCGGCGCGCGGCGTACGTATGCTGCTCGTGTAGCAGCACGACGCACGGCCACGGCGTGCGAAGCACGTGCCCCCTTCACGGAGCCCGCGCAACTACGACGTGCGATCCGGGAACACGAGCGATCCCAACCCACCGAGCGCGCCGAGGAGTCCGCACGCGGCGAGTGCGTAGACGCCGAGGCCCAGGCGCCCGATCACTTGCTCCGCCGGTGGATCCGCGCGGAAGAAGAAGATCCAGACAGCGACGGCACACGCGCCCATCACGATGCAGCCGAGGCCCGCGAGGCGGCCCATTCTCCTGCGCGCGAATGACCCGAGGCCGATCAAGAAGGTCAGCGCCGCCGGGATGAACACCGCGATCATCACGGCGCGGTACGCGATGATGCCCTTCTCGAGGAGACGGATGGCTTCGATCGCTTCGGCGTGCGTGACCATGCCGAGCTGCTCGGCCTTGTGCATCAGCGGCGCGACATCGACCTCACCGCGCGCGATCTCGTAGGCCGAAGCGCCGCTCAGCGAGCCGTCGGGAGCGCGGTACTCCATGAACGGAGCGAAGAAGCCGGCGATGCCGAGGATGCCCCCGAGCAGGACGACGTACTTCCAGAGGCTCACGAGATCAGAGCAGCGGGCGAGAGGGACCCGTCGGCTCGTCTTCGAACGTGCGGATGGGACGCAGTGCGCCGAGCAAGCGATTGACGAGCTGCACCAGCTCGGCGGGTTCGCACGGCTTGGGGAGGAACGCGGACGCTCCGATCCGCGCGGACATCTCCGGTGCAGCGGGAGATCCCGACACGAGGATGATCGGCGGCGCATCGGGAAGGGCCGCGATGCTGCGCGCGAGCTCCACCACGCCGATCCGCGGATCGTACGTATCGATCACGACAGCATCGATGCCGCCTTCTCTGATCAGCGGTAGCGCATCGCGCATCGCGGTCGCCGAGAGCACCGAGTGGCCGGCCGCCGCGATGGCGTTCGCCCATTGATCCGACGTCAGTGGATCGGCTTCGACGAGGAGAATACTGCCCACGGGAAAAGGGTACCGCGGATCGATTGGATCTCGCATGGCGCATGGCGCCTCAGGCGAGGCCCCCAGTTCAAAGGTCCTACGACTTGACGTTCGTTGGCGGGTTGGACTTCCGCTTCGCTCGCTCGTGACCCTCGGCCCAGCCGATCTCCTTCGTCAGCTGCATCGCATCTTTGATGCGGCCGGGGACGATGACGGCGGTCCGCGCGGGCGTGTCGTTGAGCAGGAGCTCGGCGGTGGCGCGCCGATCGCCGAGCGTGCGCATCTCGTTGATCGCGGCGCCGCGGTAGCGCTCGGCCTTGCCACCGAGGCCCGCCTTGTCGCACAGCGACGCAAGGAGCTGCTGGACGCGTGCGGCGCCGAGGCGCGAGCGGACCCGCTGCGCGTGGAACAAGGCAGCCTCGGCGAGGCGCAGCGCGCGGTACGAGTCGCCCTGGTTGTCGATCATCTGCGCCTGCGCGCGGAGGATCCGCCAGAACGGTTCGGGGCCGTCGATCGCGGTGAAGCCCTCGCCGAGCGTCGCGAGATCGATGCACTCGACCAGCTCGCGGAGTGCGGTGTCCGGATCGCCCGCGCGAAGAAGGGCTGTCGACAGGTCTAGGTAAAGTTCGCAGACCAGGCTCATGTCGCCGGTCGCGATCGCACGGCCGACACCACGGCGCAGCGACGCGATGGCGCCCTCGACATCGCCCTCGGACAGCGCGATCGAAGCGCCCGCGCGATCGACCATCGCGACGAGCAGCGGGGCACCGGACCAGTCACGCGCCTCGGCGAGGACGCCGCGTGCGAGTGCGGTCTCGCCGCGCGTCCGGAGAACGTCGGCGAGCTTGACCGAGAGCAGCACGAACTGCGCCTCGGAGGTGCCGTCGTCGTCGCCCACGTGCACGGCCTGGCGAACGGCGACGAGCGCGCGGTGGAAGAACTGACCCGCGCCGACGTCGTCGAGCTGCTCGGCGGCGTGATCACCGGCGCGGCGGAGGAGCGTGATCGCTTCCTTCGCGTGACCGGCGAGATCGTGGTGGTGACCGAGCAGCGCGATATCGGGCGACATCGCCTCGACTGCTGCCGCGGCCATGCCGTGCAGCGAGCGACGAACATCGGCAGGCGTGGCGTCGTAGACGATGTCGCGCACGAGGCGGCTCGCGAACGTCAGCTCGCCTGACGGATCGTGACCGAGCAAGCCGCTGCGCTCGGCATCGGCCATGGCTGTCTCGAGCGCATCACCGGGCATCATCGAGCGCAGGAGATCGAGCTGCGGCTCCGCGCCGAGCACGGCGGCGGCCTGCAGCACGTCGCGGGTCGACTGCTTGAGCATCGACAGGCGCGCGGAGATCAAGTCGGGGAGGGACGTCGTCGTGTCCTCGGCGCGACCGCCCTCGAGGAGGTAGCGGACCACGTGCTCGACGTGACCCGGATACGCGCGCGTGGTCTCGAACAGCTGCTGGACCGGCGGCATGCCGAGGATCCCCTTGGATTCCAGGTGCTCGACGATCGCCGTCAGATCCTTGGCCTCGAGCGCGCCGATCTCGAGGCGCGGGACCGCCGACGGCCACTGCGACCCGAACAGCGACGAGGCCGTCATGACGATCGGTGGCAGCGTCAGCTCGTGGACCTCGCTCGTGCGGCGGAGAATCTCGAGGCTCGGGTGATCGAACCGGTCGATGTCCTCGCAGACGATCGTGACGGGGCCGGAGAGCGCGGCACGCTCGAGGGCACGCAGCGCCGACCAGATCATCTCGCGCCGGCGCACGGGCGGCTCGAGCTCGAGCAGCGTGGTGGGGTGACCGAACAGCTGCGCGACGCCCGGGATGTCGCGTTCGTTGAGCCCGAGCGCGATCACGGCATCGCGGAGCTCGAGCTCGCTCGATACGGGCGGCAGCTGGAGCACGGCAGCGAGCAGCGAGCGGATCGGATAGAACGGCGCGGCGAGGCCGCTCGGGTCAGGACCGATCTGATAGATGGTGCGGCCGTCGTTCGCGAGTTGCTGGTAGGCGTGGCGGATCAGCGCGCTGCGGCCCGCGCCTTCGAAGCCGGTGACGAGCAGGCCCACGTTGCGCCCCGCGCCCTCGGTCGCCGTCGAGCGCATGTGCGCGAGCAGCGTCGCGAGCTCCTCGCGACGGCCGGTGAACGGCAGCGGCAGAACATCGGGTAGCGTCTGCGGGGTCGGGATCTCGAACGTCTTCGAGACGCGAAGACGTGGTGCACCGCACTCGGGACAGAACTTGAAGGCCGGAGGGCAGTTCGTGCCGCACGACGTACACGCGTCGGCGACCGGAACCTTGACGCGCATGCGCAGGGCCTGGAGGGCCTGCCGCATCTCCTCGGCGGAGCCGAAGCGATCCGACGGATGCTTCGCGAGCGCCTTCGCGACGATCTGGTCGAGCTCCTTGGGCACCGACTCGCGGCGCGAGAGCAGCGACGGAATCATCGCCTTCAGGTGGTTCGCGAGGATCTCCGTCGTCGAGCCGGCGAAGAACGGCGTCTTGTAGGCCAGTAGCTCGTACAGGATGATGCCGACGGCGTAGATGTCCGACGCGAAGCTCGGTGGCGCGCCGCTGATCACCTCGGGCGCCATGTACTCGGGCGTGCCGCTGATCGAGCGATCCTCGGTCTCGCGCGCTCCGGTGACGAGGCGTGCGATGCCGAAGTCGACGATCTTCACGACGTCGATGCCGGCGCGCCGCTGATCGAGAATGATGTTGTCCGCCTTGAGATCGGCGTGGACGACGCCCGCGAGGTGCGCTTCCTCGATCCCGGCGAGCGACTGCATCGTGATGTCGACGACGCGCTCGACCGCGATCGGGTTCTCGTTGACCAGGAGCTGCGTCAGTGTCGGGCCCTTGACGTACTCCATCGCGAGGTAGAGCAGGCCGTCGGACGCTTGACCGTAGTCGATGATCGAGACGCAGTTCGGGTGATTGAGGCGCGAGGCGGACATCGCCTCGTCGCGGAACCGCTTGATCATCCGCGCGTCGACGGACAGGTCCTCGTTGAGGATCTTGACGGCGACGGTGCGCCCGAGCGCGATCTGGTCCGCCTTGTAGACAGCGCCGCTCCCACCGATGCCAATGCACGCAGTGAGCTTGAACTTGTCGCCGAGAACTCGGCCGACAAGCTTCAGCGACTTGCTGACTTGATCCTGGACGCTCGTCATCCCGCACCCACGAAGCCGATTCGTTTTCGCACAATGTATGTGTTGCGGGGGGCCAAAAAGGTCACCGATATCGACGCTACGCCCGCTCGAGGATGACCGCGATCCCCTGTCCGACACCGATGCACATCGACGCGAGACCATAACGTCCAGACGTGAGCTCCAGTTCCAACATCAGCGTGAGCAGCAGTCTGGCTCCGGACGCCCCGAGTGGGTGGCCCCACGCGATCGCACCGCCGTGCACGTTGACGCGGTCCGG
Organism: Myxococcales bacterium; assembly: GCA_031421915.1. GTDB lineage: Bacteria > Myxococcota_A > Polyangia > Haliangiales > Haliangiaceae > JABFXX01. The sequence continues at coordinate 30,611 of JANOPP010000127.1, forward strand.
ATCGAGGCCCAGCTGCTCGACGCACGGAATGGCCTGCGCAGCGAACGCCTCGTTGAGCTCAGCAAGATCAATACGTTGAGCGGTCAGGTCGGCCTTCGCGAGCGCCTTCTTCGACGCAGGAACTGGACCGAGGCCCATGTAGCTGGGCTCGACTCCCGCCGCGGCGCCTGTGACGTAGCGCGCCTTGGGCTTGAGGCCGAGCTCCTTGATCGCCTGCTCGCTCGCGAGGAGCACGGCGGTCGAACCATCGTTGAGACCGCTCGCGTTTCCCGCGGTGACGGTGGCCGTGGCCGACTTGGAGAATGCGGGCTTGAGCTTGGTCAGCTGCTCGATCGTCGTCTCGGGGCGCGGGTGCTCGTCGGCGATCACACGCTGCTCGGCGCCCGTTTTCTTGTCGACACCGGTGACGATCGGTGTCAGCTCCTTCGCGATCCGGCCCGAGGCGATCGCCTTGCCGGCGCGCTGCTGCGACGTCACGGCAAACCTGTCCTGGGCCTCGCGCGAGACGTTGCAGCGCTCGGCCACACGCTCGGCGGTCTCGCCCATCGCGAGCGTGCCGTGCATCGCCTCCATCTTCGGATTGATGAACCGCCAGCCGAGCGTCGTGTCGTAGAGCGTCTGGCCGCGGCCAAACGCCTCGGTCGCCTTGCCCATGACGAGGGGCGCGCGAGACATTTGCTCGACGCCGCCCGCGATCACGAGGTCCGCCTCGCCGGTGGCGATCAACCGTGCCGCGTCGGCGATCGCCTGCATCCCCGATCCGCACAGGCGGTTGACGGTCACACCGGGCACGCTGACCGGCAGTCCCGCGAGCAGGGCGCTCATGCGCGCGACGTTGCGATTGTCCTCGCCGGCCTGGTTGGCGCAGCCAAAGATCACGTCATCGATCCGGTCCGCCGGGATGCCCGTCTTCGCGACCAGGGCCGCGATCACCTGCGCGCCGAGGTCGTCCGCGCGGACCCCCGCGAGTCCGCCGCCGTAGCGACCGAACGGAGACCGAATACCGTCGATGAGATAGGCGGGGCGCATCGCGCGACCATAGCCGAAAAATTGCGCCGCGGAGCGTGCGGTGCCTAGCCTCGAAGGATGATCCACGACCATGTTGAACTGGCGAAACAGGACGTGAGCTGGCTCGCGATCCGCCAGCCGGCGGTGATGCGGCTGCTCGAGCGAGAGCTGACCCGCGCACCGGCGATGGCCGACGGGGATGCTTTCGGCGCAGGCCTCGCGCTGGCGTGTCACGTCCTCGGTGGCCGCACGCCGCTGGGGGAGCTGCGGCTCGATCACCACTCGCTCGCGACCGCGCTGGCCGCGGTGCGCAGCGGCCGCTGCGACCGCGCGATGGTTCGCTCGATCCGCGATCAGATCGAAGAGCTGCAGGTCGTGCTGACGCCCGGCGAGCAGGATGCCGTTGCCACGGTGATCGCCGCCGTGATCTGGGCCGTCCTCGACTGCAGTGTGCGCGAGCTCGACGATACACTCGTGGCGTGAGCCTGATCGCCGCGTTACGGACCCGCATAGGCAACCCGAGCGCGTCGAGCTTCCAGCTGATGGGCGAGGATCTCCAGCTCCTCACCATCGAAGATCTCCGATCGGCGGTAGCCGCGCAGGACGCAGCGATCGCCGATGACCTACGCGCGGATCTCCTCGCGGAGGAGGCCGCGCTCGCCGGCGAGTCGCATCGCTGGTTGAAGAAGTTCAACCGCTCGCTGTACGGGCGGATCGCTGGCTACCTCGCACTCGGCACGCGGATCGAGTCTCGCTATCCGTGGCCGATCGTCGCGATCCTCGGCATCGTCCAGGTGCTCGGCGGGATGGACCGTGCGCGGGTCTACGGGCTCGCGGGCCGGGTCGCGAGTCGGTTCGGGTATCCGAGCTACGAGCGGCTCGGCGACGGCTCCGAGGACGTTCTGCGGCGAACCAACCGCGGCATCTTCGCGGACTCGGTACCGACCGTGCTGCGGGCGCTCCGCGCCCTCGAGCTCCACCGCGCGGACAAGGACGCTCTGGCAGAGGCGCTGATCGAGGGCCACGCCGCCGTGCTGTGGGACGAGGAGTCGAGCCAGCTCTGCCGTGCGATCTTCGAGGGCCTCTTGATCACCGACGAGCGTGCCCGGTTCCGCGCGCTGGCGATCGCGACCGAGCGTCACTTCGCGCGCGAGCAGGCGATCTTCACGCACCACATCGCGTCGAAGAACCGCACCCGCAAGCTGCCGGTCGCGAAGGCCATCCCGGCGCCGGTCATCGAGCGCGGGAAGCTCGTATTTCGCTCGTTTGCGCTCCCCCCGGGCTTCGACTTCCGCGACCACGATGTGCGCGTCGAGGCGTTCGCGAGGGCCTTCGTGGCGTCGGTAACCGGCTCGATCGAGGACTTCCAGGTAGCTACGGCCTGGGTGAAACACAAGTTCACCTAGTCGGTAGGTCAGTATGGGTTGACGGGGGGGGATCCGAACACTACGGTTCCCCCATGATTTCCAAGGTAAAGCTGCTCGCTGCCGCACTCTCGCTGTCCATCATCTCGATGGGTGCAGGCGCTGGCTGCAGCTCTGAGGACAAGGGCACCGACCGCTGGGCCACGACCGAGAACACCAACGTCAAGATCGACTGGGACAAGGTGAACGAGGCGTACAAGGCGGCGGATGGTCCCGAGGATCTCGAGAAGCGCGTGAACGAGATCTACGAGGGCGACGAGATCATCTCGATCTCCGTCAAGGACGAGGACGACAAGACCCAGGTCGTCACCGGCTTCTTCGACAAGAACACCAACGGCACCGTCGAGGAGCCTGAGAAGATCTTCACGATCAAGCGCGAGCCGACGGGCGAAGGTGCGGCGCAGTACCAGACCACCGGTCACGGCGCGTACTACGGCTACCACTCGCCGTTCATGGGCATCGCGTCGGGAATGATGCTCGGCATGATGATGTCGAACATGTTCTCGCCGGGCTACGCGCCGATGTACCGCGGCGCGGGCTACACCACATCGCCGTCGCGCGCCGGTGCGATCGCGCAGTCGCGCTCGAGTCACCGCGCCGCGAACCCGGGCAAGTACCAGCGCTCGCAGAGCGGTCGCACGTACAACCGTCCGTCGTCGTCTGGCAGCCGCCCGTCGGGCCGCTCCGGTGGTCGCATCGGTGGTGGCCGCTTCGGCCTCGCTCGCGCGGGCCGCACGGTTCGCCCGCAGCGCCTCGTGGACTAGCGACGTGAAGATCACCGAGCTGCCGTTCCACGAGCGGCCGGTGCTCGAGCTGCTGAATCTCGACGGTGATCGCAGCGCGCCCGATCTCGACTATGCCGGCTACGGCTGGTCGAAGGTGTCGCGGATCTGGTGCCAGAGCGCCCGTGACGGCGCATGGGTCAACGACGCCCTCGTGCTCGCGCTCCACACCGCCGATGACGCCGAGGCGATCGCCGGAGACATCGAGCTCGAGTTCGAGCTGCCGGGTCAGCCGCCGGTCAGCGTGCTCGCCTCCACGTTCCTCGCGCGCTGGCTGCCGCTCGTGCCGCAGTGCTCGGCGATCGTGCTGGCACTGTGTAATCCGCACCGCGCGACGCTGACGTTCCCCCCTGCCGCGTCGGTGCCCGTCCACTACGCGATGGGTGACGTCACGAGCTGGCTCGACGACGAGCACGGTCGTATCGATCTTGTCGCCGAGAGCTGGAGTACGCTGCGCCCGTGAGTAACGAGCTCGTACACAGGCCGGGTACCGCGATCGACGACGACAAGAAGGCCGCGTACATCGCGCTGTGGCTGCTCAAGAAGCTCGATCTCAAGCCCGAGGACGGCGGCATCAGCTTCCCCGTCGTGCTCGATGGCGAGCTGTCCCCGCTCGACGAGCCGCTCCAGGATCTAGCGGTCGCCGAGCTGATCCAGATCAACGTCAAGAAGGCGAAGTACGAGCTGACGAAGAAGGGCATCGCGTATCTCGGCGAGGTGATCGACGAGGCGTCAGATCTCGTCGACGAGCTCGACGATCTCGAGGAGGACGAGGCGATCGCGGAGCTCCACGCGCGCGGCCTCGACGTCTATCGCGCGCGCTTTCTGTGGGGCTGGTTCGACGGCGAGTTCGACGATCTCGTCCTCTACCAGGAGCGCCGCGGCGTCTCGCCCGTCGAGCGAATGTGGGCGTTCTACCTGACCGGCGACGACCTCTGGCGCGAGATCGCGAAGGACGTTGGCGCGAACTGAGTCACGGGAAGTCGACGGCGTCGGGGACGAGCGAGCGCGTCGCGAAGCCCTGGCCGAGCTGGCCGCGCGAGTTGTCGCCCCAGCAGAACACCTGGTTCGCCGGCGTCATCGCGCACGTGAAGTTCTCGCCAGCCGCGAAGGTGCTGGACGGCGCCAACCCGACCACATCCGTCGGGGCGTAGCGCTGCAGGTTCGTTCCGTCGCCGAGCTCACCGTAGAAGTTTGCGCCCCAGCAGTAGCTACCGGCAGTCGTCGACGCGCAGGAATGGAACGCGCCGAGTCCGAAGTCGAAGCTGTTGCCTGGCACGGTGACTGGCACGGGTTCGGTTCGGTCCACGCCCGTGCCGTCGCCGAGCTGGCCGTAGAAGTTCGCGCCCCAGCAGTAGGTGAAGCCGGCGACGCTGACGCCGCACGTGTGATACGCGCCCCCGGCGATCGACGCGAATTCGCCCGTGTTGAGCACGTCGACGTCGCTTGGCGTCTCGATCGCCTGCTTGCGACCGTTGCCGATCTGCCCGTCGTAGTTCTCGCCCCAGCACCGCGGGATCTTGTTGCTCGTCCGCAGGTCGCACGCGTGCAGGCTGCCCGTTGCCAGCCCCGTGAGGTTCGGTGACGACGACACGACGCGGGGAATCAACGACGCGGTGGTTCCTCCATCGCCCATCTGACCTGCTCCGTTGTGCCCCCAACACAGCGTGTCCGTGCTCGAGCTGATCGCGCACGTGAAGTTGGCGCCGGCACTGACCGAGCTCGCCGTGGTCGTTCCGACCCGCATGGGAACCTCGCGGGTCGTGGTCGTCCCATCGCCGAGCTGGCCGGCGTCGTTCCCGCCCCAGCACCAGACGCCGTCGGTGACATCGACGACGCAGGTGTGGTGGTGACCGGCAGAGCCTCCGCGCGTCCCGGTACGGCCCGGCACGAGGGTCGGCGTGGGGACGAGCCCGCCGCTGTTGCCCGGCAGCCCCGGCAGCCCGAGCTGACCATTGCCGTTGTCACCCCAGCAGTAGAGCTGTCCGGACAGGATCGCACACGCGTGGGACTTGCCGGTGAACACGTCGGCGGCAGCGCCGGGAAGGTTGACCATCTTCGGTGTGAACGCGGCGATCATTCCGTTGCCGAGCTGGCCGTGGGAACCAAACCCCCAGCACGCCGCGCTGCCATCGGCGCGGATCGCACAGACATGCCGACCGCCCGCATCGATGGCGGCGAACGAACCCGCGAGCGTCGGTGCGACGGGGAACTTGGAGCGATCGGTCGTTCCGGTACCGAGCTCGCCGTCGGAGTTGAGGCCCCAGCAGGCGACGGCACCGTCGTCGCGCAGGCCGCACGTGGTCGAGGAGCCGCCCGACAGGCGCGAGAAGCCAGCGCCGCTCGACGGAGGCGGAGCGGTCGCTTGCGGCATCGTCAGGCCGTCGCCGAGCTCGCCGTAGTCGTTGTTTCCCCAGCAGCTATAGCGACCACCGGGGAGCAGCGCACACGTGTGATACGCTCCAGCGACGACGCCGATCGCGTCACTCACCCCGACGACGCGCACCGGGGCGACGCTGGTGGTGCTGTTCCCGTCGCCGAGCTGACCCTCATTGCCGCGACCGCAGCAGTCGATCGTCCCGTCGCTGTGAACCGCGCAGCTCTGCGAGCCGCCGGCGGCGATCGCGATCACGTCGTCAAAGCTCTTCACCGGGAGGCGGCCCTCCATCGGACCCGGGACTCCCAGGCGACCGTCGATGTTCTTGCCCCAGCACCAGCCCGAGCGATCCGAGAGCA
>JANOPP010000128.1:0-1556 GCA_031421915.1 Myxococcales bacterium
CCTCACCTCCGGAGCCGTGTGTGTCACAACCACGAGCTGCGCGGGTTCAACCGAGTCGAACGACGAGGGAACGGTGCCGCTGCTTGCCAGCGGTTTTTCGTTATTTCAGGGAAGGAATATTTCAGTTTTGAAGAGAGACATAGCTTGATGAGAAGCCTTTGAGACCCCGGCGCCGTCCTGAAGACAGGACCCGGCCCGTCGTCCAGACGGAGAGGATCAACGACCAGATCCGCGTGCCGAACGTGAGGCTCGTGGGCGAGGACGGGGAGCAGATCGGGATCAAGTCGACCGATGAGGCGCGCGAGTACGCCTACAGCAAGAATCTCGACCTTGTCGAGGTGGCAGCGCAGGCGGATCCGCCCGTCGCCCGCGTGATGGACTACGGGAAGTACCGCTACGAGCAGGAACAGAAGGCGAAGGTCGCGCGAAAGCACCAGTCGCAGATAAACGTCAAGGAGATCAAGCTCAGACCAAAGATTGGAATCCACGACTACGAGACCAAGAGGGGCCACGTCGTCCGCTTCCTCAACACGCGGGCGAAGGTCAAGGTCACGATCATGTTCCGGGGCAGGGAGAACCTGCATCCCGAGCGTGGGCGCGACCTTCTGATGCGACTCGCCGAGGACATCAAGGATGTCGGGCAGATCGAGCAGCCGCCTCTGATCGACGGACGCAACATGATCATGGTCTTCGGGCCGACAAAGAACGCAGGAGTGAACCCAGATGCCAAAAGTGAAGACGGGAAGCGGAGCGAAGAAGCGCTTCAAGGTGAGCGGAACGGGGAAATTGACGCGGCGCCACGCGATGAAGAGCCACAACCTGACGCACAAGAGCTCGAAGCGTAAGCGCGGCTTCCGCAAGGATCAGCCCGTCGCGGCGAGCGCCGTGCCAAGAGTCAAGCGACTGCTGGGGCTGAGGTAACCGATGCCCAGGGTGAAGCGATCCGTAGCAGCGCGCAAGAAGCGCCGGAAGGTTCTGAGCCAGGCGAAGGGCTACTGGGGTCTCAAGAACTCCCACTACACCTACGCCAAGGAGCAGGTCGAGCACTCGCTCACCTACGCCTACCGTGACCGCAAGAACAAGAAGCGCACGTTCCGGCGCCTCTGGATCGTGCGGATCAACGCGGCGGCGCGACTCCATGGACTCTCGTACAACCAGTTCATGTCGGGGCTCGGCAAGGCCGGGATAGAGCTCGACCGCAAGTCGCTCGCCGACATCGCGGTCTCCGACCCGGCAGCGTTCGCCGCGGTCGCCGAGCAGGCGAAAGCCGCGCTCGCCGAGGCAGCCTGAGCTCCGAAGCATTGCAGTCCGAAGTGTTCCGCCGTCAGGCGGAGCACTTCGCGCTGCTCGGCTCGCCCGTCTACGGCCGGCTTGCCGGTCTGCTCGCGGACGATCCGACCCCTGCCCGACCGATCATCGGTGACGACGCATCCTGGGATCTCGGGCTGCGTCTCTTCGGAGCGGTGCATCACCACGTCCTGCTCGGAATTACGCCGGAGGCCCTTTCGGGGGAGTGGGACGACTTCACAGCGGCGCTTGTCGAGCATGCTGCGTCG
>JANOPP010000129.1:0-32316 GCA_031421915.1 Myxococcales bacterium
GGATCAGCGACGGCTGATCGATCCGGGCGCGCGCGTAGGCGAGCTCGCCCTCGACGCGGAAGCCGGCGCGTGTGATCCGCAGCCAGCCACCGCTCGCCGTCGCGGAGAACCCGCGCGCGACGAGGTCATCGGAGGTGAACATCGCGGGTGGCGTCGCAGTCGGTAGATAGCTCGACGGGACGTCGTTCTCCTGCGAGCGGAGCGAGAGGTACGCGCCGTACTCGACGCTGGTGCGGCCGGCGACCGCGCGGCGGGCGAGCGCGGCGGGCGAGTGAACCTTGAGCAGGGCAAACGTGAGGCCCGACGCGCTATCGGTCGCATCGAGCGTGACCGGATGACCGCCGTCGTTCGGACGCGTGAAGGGACCGCGCGCGGCGACCTCCCACGCGACGGCGAGCAGGTGACCGAACAGCGGCGAGACGAACGCGACGCGATCCGCGGCATCGCCTTTGTCGCAGTCATCGCAGTCGCCACCGTTCGCGATGATCCCGAGCCCGAAGTGCGCGCCCATGCGGCCCGCGGCGAGGATGCCGAACGGCGTGAGCGCCTCGCCCCACGCACGCTTGACGACGACGTAGGTCGGACGCTGGCCGCCGCTCGTCGCGGGTGAGCCGTTCGCGAGATCTGGATCGCCGCCGAGCGGCACGTTGTCGAGCCAGTCGATCCGCAGCTTGACGGCCACGCCGACGCCCGGCGCGTAGAACGCGATATCGGTGCGCGCGCGCAGATCCGCGGCGTCGAGCTTCTGGCCGCCACCGAGCGGTACCGGATACAGGGGCTGACCGCTCGCATCGAGGCCGCGATCGAGATCGAGGTTGAACAGACCCTGCTCGCGGAGGCGAAAGCCGCCGTGCACCGAGAGCTCGACCTTGTCGCGCGGTGCGGCGTAGCGCCGCGGCGTCATCTCCGCGCCGAGCGCGGCGAGGTCCGCACCGATCGGCAGTGCAAGATCGGCCGGACGAACGGGCGGAGTCAGACTCGGTCCGCTGCCGCCGTCATCGCTTGCTCCGTCGCCGCCGCCAGCGCCAGTGCGAGCGCCTCCACCACCGCCACCACCGCCGCCTCCGCCACTGCCTTGGCCACCGCCTGGCCGACCGCTTCCGTCAGGGCCTGGCGCACTGCCGCCGTCACTACCTCGGTCATCACGTCGTTCAGCGGGAGGGGGCGTGCCGTTCTCATCGGAGGGTTCCTTCGTCGGAGCGAGAGGGGACTTCGTGTCGGCGGCGAGGAACGCCACCAGATCGCGGGTCGATGCCGCGTACGCCTCGACCATCGGGATGTGGCCGCAGCGCGGGTAGATCTCGAGGGTCGCGTTCGGGAGCTCGTTGACAAGGCGCTCGCCGAACTGCAGCGGCGTGACCTGGTCGTCCGCGCCCCACATCAGGAGCACGGGCCGGGTGAACTTCTTGAGCGCGACATGCAACGGACCGAACTGGTGCTTGCGCGCCACGGCGAGCGCGGCGGCGGTGGTGCCGGGGCGATCGAGCTCGACCTCGAGCTGATCGAGCCGCGCCTGGGTGACCCAGCGCTCGTCCTTGTACGCGAGCGGTGCGCGATCCTCGAACCGCTCCTTGTAGAACAGGCCGAACAGGACCTCGCCGATGCCGGACTTCTCCGCCCACCGAAAGAAGCTCGGGACCTGCTCGTCGTAGACGTACGCATCGTAGAGCGCGACGCGGCGAACGCGCTCGGGCTGGGTGACCGCCATCGACAGCGCGACCGACGAGCCCCACGAGTGGCCGACGATCGCGACATCCTTCGCACCGAGCTTGTCGAGCAGGTGCCAGACGAGCAGTGCCTGCGCGGCCGGGCTGTAGTCGCCCTCGGGACGGCTCGTCCAGCCGAATCCCTTGAGGTCGACCGCGATCACACGGTGATCCTTGGCGACCCGGGGCATCACGCTGAGCCAGCTGTCGCTCGACGCACCGAAGCCGTGGATCATCACGACGACCGGGCCGCTGCCAGCCTCGCGGTAGCGAATGTGCACGCCGTCGACGTCGACGAACGTGGCGTCGGCGGGCGCGTCGGGCAGCTTGCCGGCGTGAAACCGAGGACAGGCAGCGAGGAGGAGCGAGCCGGCGATCAGGGCGGAGCGCACGATCACGGCGCGAGTCTCCGAACCTCCGCAGGGTCGGTGAACTCTGCGGACGTTTCGAAGTCCTGCGACGACACGGTCGCGATCGAGCCGAAGCACTCCGCGATCCACGCGAAGCTGCGCTTGGTGAGGATCGTCGCGCCGAAGGAGCTGCGCGTCAGGTCCGTCGCGACGCGGACGACCGGGAACTCGCCGTACGGCGTCTTCATCGTGCCGACCTGATCGACCAGCGACGCGTAGCGCTCGTTGTACGAGGCGATCGCGCCCTGCGCGGTGCCCGACACGGCGCTCGTCGTGGTCCACGTGCCGGCCGGCGCGATCGGAAGCGTCAGGATCTTCGCAGGTGGGTCGTACGTCAGCTCGGTGCGGAACGTGCCAGCAGCGGGCGACACGACGCCGAGCAGCACGAGCGACGTCGCGTCGACCTCGAACACGCCGAGCAGATCGGCCTCTGCCGACAGCAGCGCCGCGTAGCTCGCGGTCGGGAACTTCGACTCCCACCACGTGCCGACCGGAGAGAGCAGGGCGAGCGGGCGATCGGTGTCCATCGCGAGCTGCGCCGTGAGGTCCCAGATCCGCGCACCACCCGGACCTGTGGTGCCGGCGGTGTCGAACGTCGGGTCGATCGCGACGCGGAACGTCGCCATCTTGCCGGCGACGAGTGGGAGCTCGGCCTGCGTGATCATGCTGTCGTGATTCGGCGAGCACACGCCGTTCGGCCCATCGGTCGGAGCGTCGGGCCCGAGGGGGGCGTCGACCTCGACCGGGGCGCAGGTCCCGTCCGCGCGGCAGAAGTTCGAGGGACAGTCCGTGTCTTCCGTGCACGGGGTCGCGCTGCCATCGTCGCCGCAGGCTGCGATCATGCTGCACAGCAACATGAACGAGTGGGCGAAGGAGCGCGACATGGCGGGACGCTACGACCGTGACCTTCGCCTGTCAATCGTTCTTTTGCAGCGCAGCAAAAATCCCGCTTGCAGTGCAACAACGCCGCCGGTAGGGTGCGCACGTGGCGCCCGTCGTGATCAAGAAGTACGGCAACCGCCGGCTCTACGACACGGGCGACTCCCGCTACGTCACTCTCGACGAGCTCGCCACCAAGGTCCGGACCGGCCTCGATGTTCGCGTCCTCGACGCCCAGACCAACGAGGACCTGACCCAGGCGACGCTGACCCAGATCGTCCTCGAGACGGGGCACGCCGCGAAGTTCCTGCCGGTCCAGCTCCTGCTCCAGATGATCCGGCTGTCCGATGATTCACTGGCCGAGTTCTTCAGCCGCTACGTGACCAGCGCGCTGGATCTCTACCTCCAGGCCAAGCGCGGCGTGCAGACCCTGAGTGCGTACAACCCGCTGACCCAGATCCCCACGGCGGCCACCGACGCGCTCGCGCGGATGTGGATGGGCGGGCCGTTCGGCCAGTTCCCACAGCAGCAGCAGCCCGGCTACGGCTACGCGCCGACCCAGAACTTCACGCCCGCACCGCCGCCACCACCCGAGCACGAGCCGCCCGACGGTGGTGGGCCGCCCGACCGCAACAGCGACGTCGCCGAGATGCGCCGCGAGCTCGACGAGCTCAAGCAGGCGATCCGCGAGGGCCTCGCCGACCGCGGCGAGCGGCCCGACAAGAAGAAGAAGAAGAAGTCCTGAGGCCGACTCGCCGGTCGCCGGGGCCGGTTCGCCGGAAAATGGGGTCCGAGTGCCTTTCTGGTCAGCGCGTGATCGTGAGCTTCACGTTCTTGGCGTCGCAGCGCTCGTCCGGGTGATTCGGTGTGCCGAGCGTGAACTCGGCCGTCCCCGTTCCGATGCCGCCGTCGAACGCGATCTTCGCCGGGGCGGGGCGCGACACGATCTTGAACTCGCATTCGCCGGTCACGATCACCGTCTGGGGCTGTGGCCACTCGACCGAGAGGTTGCCGCCGTCGAAGCTCACGCGCATCGCAGCGAGGTTCTTCGTCGCGATGCCCTCGGCCATCGCCTCGCAGAACTTCTGGTCCATGCCACCGGCGACGGTGAGCAAGGCGGCGGAGAAGTCGAACGCGACCTGGTAGTCACCGGCTGGCATGCAGGCCGGCCCCGTCGCGGGGAAGCTGATCACGGAAACGGCGGGACCGGGCACGCCATCGATCGGCGCCGCCACCGGCTCGGTTGCCGCGCTACCGGCGCGCGGCTGGGCGCCTGGCTCGGGCGGCAGGGGTGAGTAGCCACCGGGCGGCGGCTTGGGGCCCGACGAACAGGCGGCGACCGCCACGAACAACCAGCGCTTCACCCGACGAGCGTAGCGCGACTACTCGACCCAGTCCTTCTTGATCGTGCGCGACGAGATGACGAACAGGGTCGACGATACGACGTAGAAGCCGAGGCCCGTGTAGATCGCGTAGCGCGACTACTCGACCCAGTCCTTGGCGATCTTGCGCGATGCGAGCGCGAGCAGCGTCGACGACACGACGTAGAAGCCGAGGCCGATGTAGATCGCGTAGCGGAGCGACTCGTTGCCATAGATCGGGGCCAGCGCGTCGGAGACCGCGCCGAAGAAGTACATGCCGACCGCGATCCCGAGGAGATTGTTGATCAGGAGGAACATCGCCGATGCCGTCGTGCGCATGTGCGCCGGCACGAGGTGCTGGATCGCTGTGAGCACCGGGCCGAGCCACATCAGGTTCAGCGCGGTCGGGATCAAGAACAACGGAAAGGCGACGTAGGCAGAGGATGTGTTGATCGCGAGGAGGAAGCACGGCAACGCGATCATGAACGCGACTGCCGGGATCAACGGGTAGGCGGACTTGTTCTTCTTACCGGCGCGGTCTGCGATCACGCCGCCTCCAAGAATGCCTAGACCACCGCCGAACAGCGTGATCGCGCCGTAGTACAGCGCGGCCTCGACGGTCGTGAAGTGCATGCTGCGCTGGATGAATGAAGGCAACCAGAAAGCGATGCCGTAGCCGCACACCGACGACGCGGCGGCCCCGAACGCGATCAGCCAGAACGTCTTCTTGCGCGAGACGAGGCGGAACACGTCGAGGAACGCGGGCGGAGTGACCTTCGCAGCGGGCGTACCGGAAGCATCGATGCCGCCGCGGTGTGGATCGCGGACGGTGTAGCGGACGATCGGCGCGAGCACGAGGCCCACGCAGCCGACGATGATGAACGCCGCACGCCAGTTGATCCAGCTCGCGATCAGTCCGCCGAACAGGATGCCGCACGCGCCACCGATCGGGATGCCGAGCGAGTAGACGGCGAGTGCGCGGGCGCGCTGATGCTTGGGGAAGTAGTCGGTGACGAGCGAATACGCCGGCGCGACGCCACCCGCCTCGCCGATGCCGACGCCGACGCGCGCGAGGAACAGCTGCCAGAAGCCCCCTGCGAGGCCGCAGATCGCCGTGAACGCACTCCAGATGCCGAGCGCGTAGGAGATGATCCGGCGGCGGCTCGAGCGGTCGGCGAGCCACGCGATCGGAATCCCCAGCGTCGAATACAGCAGGGCGAACGCGAGCCCGCCCATCAGGCCGAGCTGGCTGTCGGTGAGGTCGAGGTCCTTCTTGATCGACGTGGCGAGGATCCCCAGGATCTGCCGGTCGACGAAGTTCATCGTGTAGACGAGAACCAAGATTCCGAGGACGTAGTAGCGATAGCGCTTCGTCGGCGCGGCATCTGCGGTCATACGTTTCACCTCGCGGTCGACCATCGGCTCGGCAGGGAGCTTCGTCATGCCTCGTCCGATATCGCAAGCTCGTACTGCGATGCAATAGAGAAATTGTGCACCATGAGAATGGCCACCTGGAAACAGTCACTTAGGGGCATGTTGCGGCCGCCGAATTGCTGCAACGCAACAATTCGGGATTGACAGGTCTCCGGCTGGTCCTTAGGGTGCTGTCGAAAGGAACTACCCAGATGGCCAACACCGAGACCCCCAAGACCCCCCCGACCGCCAACACCAACCCCTTCACGTCGATCCCGAGCTTCGATCCGATGGCGATGTGGGCGCAGAGCCAGCAGGCGTTCACCAAGATGGTGAATGACTCGCTGACCCGCTGGCAGTCGTTCGGCGACCAGTACGCCTCTGTCGAGGCGCAGGTTGCCAACCACGCGTCGACCGCCGTGACCCAGTGGGCGCAGCTCGCGAAGGACGCGATCGCCTACGGCCAGCAGCTGTCCGCCGAGGCGCGCAAGCTGTCCGTCGAGACCGCCAAGAAGATGGGCGTCTCGGCGTGATTCTTGACGAGCTGATCGGCTCGGCACGAGCGGCAGCGACGGCGTGGGGCGAGGCGGCAGCGGCGGTCGCGGGAGTACCCCTCCCGAGCCCACCACTGCTGGCTCGAACACCCCGCGACGAGCTTCCGCTCGAAGGCGGCGCGCGACTCCTCCACTTCAGGAGCGACGCGCCGGAGGCGAGGACGGCGAGCGAACGCTCGCCGGCCGGGAAAGCCGCCAAACCGATCTTGCTCGTCCCTTCTCTGATCAATCGCTGGTACGTGCTGGATCTCCGTCCCGGCGCGAGCCTCGTCGAGGCGCTTGTTCGCGCCGGATTCGACGTCTGGCTCCTCGACTGGGGTGTTCCCGAGGCCGAGGACCGGTATCTCGACTGGGACAGCGTGCTGAAGCGGCTCGGCCGCGCAGCGCGCCGCGTCCAGCGCGAGACGAAGCACGCAGCGATCGGTCTCTTCGGCTACTGCATGGGCGGCACGCTCGCCGCGATCCATGCCGCACAGAACGCGGACTCCATCGCGGCGTTCGTGACCCTGTGTGCGCCGATCGATTTCTCCCAGGGCGGCGCACTGCGCCGCATGGTCGACCCGAGCTGGTTCGACGCCGATGCGATCGCGAATGCCGGCAACGTCGCGCCCGATCAGATGCAGGCCGGCTTCTCCGCCCTGCGTCCGACGCTCGAGGCAGCGAAGATGATGTCGCAACCGGACCTCATGCTGGATCCCAAGGCGCGCGAGGGCTACCTGGCCCTCGAGGCGTGGGCCGGCGACAACATCCCGTTCCCCGGCGAGGCGTACCGCCGCTACATCACCGAGATGTACCAGGGCAATCAGCTGTACTCGGGCACGCACCACGCGAACGGCAAGCCCGCGCGGCTCTCGATGATCAAGTGCCCGACGATGGTGGTCACCGCGTCCCGCGATACGATCTGTCCGCCACCCGCGGCGACCGCACTCCTGAAGCAGATCGGCTCGACCGATACCGCGGTCCTCGAGGTGCCCGGTGGGCATGTCGGCGCCGTCGTCGGCAGCAAGGCTGCGAAGGAGATGTACCCGGGCGTCGCGAAGTGGCTCGCTCCGCGCCTCGCCTAGCTCGCGAACAGGTCGCGCATCGTCACGAGCTCGTAGCCCGCGCCGTGCAGCCCGCTCACGATCCGCGGCAGTGCATTCAGCGTCCACTGCTGGCCCTCGTGGAACAGCAGTACGTCGCCGCCGCGCACCTGGTCGGGAGCGCAAGTCGCCGCGATCGTCTCGACATCGCGCTCGCGATGGTCGAGCGAGTCGAGCGACCACATCGCGAGCGCGTAGCGCGCCGCGAGCAGTGACACGATCGAGGTCGCATCGAGCGAGCCGTGCGGCGGGCGCACCCACGGCCGTCCGCTCTGGCCGCCGATCGCGAGCTCGGTGCGTGCGCACTGGTCGAGCAGCTCGCCGCGCGACAGGTCGGTGAAGCGGCGGTGATCGTAGCCATGGCTCGCGACCTGGTGGCCGCGGCGCAGGTACTCGCGCACCAGCGCGGGGTGGCGCTCCGCGTTCTCGCCGAGGAGGAAGAACGTCGCCGGGACGCCGAGGTTGTCGAGCGTGTCGAGGTACGCCGACGTCAGGTCGTCGGGACCGTCGTCGAACGTCAGCGCGATCCGCTTCACGGTGGTAGGGCCGCGGCGCAGGACACCCGGGACGCGGTCGAGCACCGCGTCCTTGACGTAGGTGCGAAGCGACCGGAGCACCTCTTCTGGGTAACAGGGGATTTCTGATCGGACAAGCGCCCTAACAGTCCGGAAGAAGTGAGGTCTCCCTGCCGACACACTTCGCAACGACTATTCGGGGGCCTTGCAACGTCCAACCCCTGCCGTCGATGAAAGACCCCCATGCGCGCTGTTCTCGCCTCCGTGGTGATGGTGCTCGTTTCGACCGGTTCGGCCTTCGCCGCCGCTCCAGATCCCGTCGTGGTGTTCCTCGAACGCAACGGCGCCGTGGTCGAGATGGAGGAGGGTGACGTCCGGATCCCGAAGTTCGGTGGCGGGGATCGGGCGTGGTCCGGGATCGTTGGCTGTGTCGCCGATCACTTCTCGCCGTTCCAGATCGAGATCGTCGATCGCAAGCCGGCGCGCGGCGAGTTCATCACCGCCGTGGTCGGTGGGCGAGCGTCGCTGCTCGGGCTCGACGACGAGACGACGAACGGCATCGGGCCCTACGACGGCAATGTCCTGCGGACCGCCCGCGTGTTCGTGTTCTCGAAGGTGTCAGGCGAGCGCGACGTCGCGAACCTGTGTGCCGTCACGGCGCACGAGGTCGCGCACTCGCTCGGTCTCGATCACTCGACGACCTGCGGCGACATCATGAGCTACCACCTCGACGCGTGCGGGACACGGCGGTTCCTCGACGTCGACGGACCCTGCGGCGAGGGCCGGGACCGGATGTGCGGCACCGGCGACGAGAGCCAGAACTCGTTCCGGCGGCTCGGCGCCCTGGTCGGATTCAAGGCGCCTCCCGAGGCGGACGACGAACCGGATGCAGACTTCGAGGACGAAGGTGACGACGAGGTTCAGGCATCGAGCGAGTCGAACGAAGACGTCGGGGCTCCTTCGGACCCATCGACCATCGACGACTCGATCGACGACTCGATCGACGACGTGGGGGCTCCTTCGGACCCATCGACGATCGACGATCCGAACGACGACGTCGCGGCTCCTGCGGACTCGCACGAGCCGGAGCACACGTGTCCTACTCGAACGCAGCGAACGTCAGGGTCACCTGCACGTCCGCATCGGCGCCCTTGGTGGTGAAGCCCGCGGCCGCCGGTCCGCGCGTGACGACCTTGAAGCTGCCGCCGAGGAGCTTCGCGTAGTCGGCATCCGGCACGCCGTCGGACGAGAACGTCGCGCCCAGCTCGATCGGGCCGCCCGTCGCCGTCGCCTCGATCGTGCCTGCCGCGACCGGGTAGCTGTTGTTGGTGTCGTTCATCAGAAACAGCACCTCGACGTTGCCGGTGAACACCTCGCCGAGGCGCGTGACGCCGGTCGAGCCGGCACCGAGGAACACGGTCAGCTCGTCGACCTCGATCGCTGCGGGATCGCGGCCGAGCTCGGCCTTCGCGTCATTGATGAACTTACCGTACGGATTCCCGGACTCGGTGGTGATCCCCTTCTCGTCGGTCACCACGCCGTTGGTCGTGTCGGCCGACTTCGCCTTGAGGTTGATCCCGACCGGTGCGGAGTACGAGATCGGATCATCGCCGCAGCCGACCGCGAGCGCTGCGATGCTTAGATAAGTGAGTCGAGCAAACATGAGGAACCTCCTCTGAAGGTAGTGGGGCGGTTGCGCCCTAAGGTCGCAACGATCTCGTAACTAGCTGTTCGCGTAGTGCGTGCGGTAGGTCTCGCGCAGCTCGGTCTTCTTGAATTTGCCAGCGCTCGTGCGCGGGATCATGTCGATGAACACGATCGAGTCGGGCAGCCAGAACTTGGCGAACGTGGGAGCGAGGTGTGCGCGCAGGTCGTCGGCGGTCGCCGATGCACCCGGCTTGAGCACCACGACCGCCAGCGGGCGCTCGCTCCACTTCGCGTGGGGGACGCCGATCACGGCCGCCTCGCGCACGGCCGGGTGACCCATCAACGCGTTCTCGAGCTCCTGCGACGCGATCCACTCGCCGCCGCTCTTGATCAGATCGGCGACGCGATCGGTGAGCTGTACGAAGTTGTGCTCGTCGACGCGCGCGACGTCGCCGGTCCGGAACCAGCCATCGCTCGTCCACCGATCGGGAGAGTGACCACCGGCATACGAGGCCGCGATCCACGGACCGCGCACCATCAGCTCGCCACTGGTCTTGTCATCGGCCGGGACGGTGCCGGCGTCGTTGCGGACGCAGACATCGACGAGCGGCGGCGGCACGCCCTGCTTCGCGCGCAGGCGATACTGCAGTGCCTCGTCCGCCCCCGCGAGGTGCGGCGGCACGCGCGAGACGAGGCCGATCGGAGAGGTCTCGGTCATGCCCCACGCGTGGATCAGCGTCATGCCGAGGCGATCGAAGTCGCGGATCATCTGCTCGGGCGCCGCCGAGCCTCCGACGACCATGCGCAGACCTGGCTCGAGCTTCCACGTCCCGGGCGCGGCGTCGAGCGCCTCGCGGATCCCGAGCCAGATCGTGGGCACGCCGGCACCGATCGTCACGCGCTCGCTGGCGAACAGATCGAGGAGGCTCGGTGGATCGAGGTACGGACCGGGGAACACGAGCTTGGCGCCGACCATCGCGCATGCGAACGGCAGGCCCCACGCGTTGACATGGAACATCGGGACGACCGGCAGCAGCGTGTCCGAGCGCGACAGATCGAGGCTGTCGGGCAGCGCCTCGACGAGCGTGTGCAGGATCGTCGAGCGGTGGCTGTAGACGACGCCCTTGGGCTTGCCGGTCGTGCCGCTCGTGTAGCAGACGCCGAGCGGGTCGCTCTCGGCGAGTACAGGTAGCGCGACGTCGGGTGCGCTCTCGAGCAGCGCTTCGTACGACTCGTGCGGGCCGTGTGCGCCGACGACGATCACGCGCTCGAACTTCGCGCCAGAGGCGACGACCTTGTCGTAGAGTGGCAACAGGACGTCATCGACGATCAGGATCCGGTCGCGCGCGTCGGTCGCGATGTAGGCGATCTCGTCGGGATGGAGCCGCAGGTTAAGGGTGTGCGTGCACGCGCCCGCGAGCGGGATCCCGAAGTACGCCTCGAGGTGCTCGGCGTGGTTCCACATGAGCGTCGCGACGCGATCGCCGCGGTGGATGCCGGCACCGACGAGGGCGCGGGCGAGACGGCGGGCACGCCCGGCGATCGCGCCGTAGGTCGTGCGGTGGAGGCTTCGATCGGGCCGCCGTGACACGACTTCAACATCCTTCATCCACCGCTCCGCCCGGTCGATCACGAGCTCGATCGTCAGCGGAACCTCCATCATCGTCGCCCTGAGGTCGTCGTTCATCCGGCGGACAGTACCTCAGGGGGCCCGGGCGGTGAGGTACGGGGTAGACGTGACAAATCAGCATCTTATTCGGGGTGCGGGTGCTACACCGGTCCGTCTAGATCGAGTGACACCATGACGCGCCTCCTCATCGTCGACGACAGCAAGCTCATGCGCGACATGGTCGCCGCGTGTCTGCGTCCACTCGGTACGCTGAGCATCGAGTTCGCCGGCTCGGGACTCGAGGCGATCGAGCGCCTCGCGGTCGCGGAGTTCGACCTCATCGTGCTCGACCTCAACATGCCGGACATCGGCGGTATCGAAGTGATCGAGTTCGTGCGCGGGCAGGACCATCTCCGCGCGCTCCCGATCCTGGTCGTCACGACGCGCGGTGACGATGCGAGTAGAGATCGTGTGCTCCACGCCGGGGCCTCCGCGTTCCTGTCCAAACCCTTCGCACCTCCCCGGATTCTCGAAGAAGCTCGCCGGCTGCTCTCGCCGGGTGCGGCTTGACCGAGCGGATCGATCTGCGAGAGTTCATCGGGGGCTTCGTCGCGGAGGCGGAGGAGCTTGTCGCCAGCGCTCACGGTCTGCTCGTCGAGATCGACGCAGCGAACGAGAAACGCAAGCTGCACCCCAAGGCCGTCCGCGATCTGTTCCGTGCGATCCACACGATCAAGGGCCTCGCCGGCATGGTCGGCGTCGAGCCGATCGTCGAGATCGCGCACGCACTCGAGACGCTCCTCCGCGTCGCGGATCGCAGCGGCGGTCGCCTCGGCAGCGCTGCCGTCGACGTGTCGATCCAGGCCGTTCAGGCGATCGGCGAGCGCGTGCGCGCGGTCGCCGGCGGGCAAGACTCCGCGGAGGCCCCGGAGGATCTGCTCGCCGCGATCGCCACGATCAACGCCGATACGGCCGAGGTCCCGCCGGCGCCACCGCCGATCTCACCCGAGTGGGATGCTCGGCTGAGCCTCGGCGAGCGCCAGCACCTGTATCAGGCGCTGAAGGCCGGCACGCGCGTGTGGGCGCTGTCGTTCGTGCCGAGCGGAGAGCACGTTGCAAAGGGCGTCACGATCGCGAGCGTGCGAGCCCAGCTCGGCGCATTTGGAGACATCGTCAAGGTCGCACCGCGCACGCTCGCCGATAGCAAGTCGCTGGCGTTCGACATCCTGATCATCAGCGATGCTGCGCCAGACGTGATCGCGGAGGCGGGCGCCACGACGACCGCGGGCCTGACCGCCCTGATCGCACCGGCCGAGGTCCCGGTACCGCCCGCGCCGATCGAGCTCGAGGTCGCCGATCCGATCGCGACCGTGGGTCGCCCGGTCGTTCGCGTCGAGCTCGGCCGTCTCGACGAGCTCCAGGAGCAACTGTCGCTGCTGATCGTGTCGCGGTTCCGGCTCGATCGCGAGATCGCCGCGCAGGCCGAGCGCGGGAGCGATGTCCGGATCCTCCGCGAGATCGCGGAGCTCCAGGCACGCCAGCTCCGCGATCTGCGCCGGGCAATCCTGCGCGTCCGCATGGTGCGCGTCGCCGAGGTGCTCGAGCCGCTCGCACTGCTGGTGCGTAGCCTCGCGCGTCCGGGGTTCAAGGAAGTCCGGCTCGAGGTCGCGGCGCTCGAGACCGAGGTCGACAAGGCGGTCGCGGATCGACTCCTCCCGGCACTGGTCCACCTCGTGCGCAACGCTGTCGATCACGCGCTCGAGTCCGTCGAGGAGAGAGTCGCGGCGGGCAAGCCGCGCGCCGGCCTCCTGCGCGTGTCGTGTCGCGAGCTCGGCGGCCATCAGCTCGAGCTGATCGTCACGGACGATGGTAGAGGCATCGATCGCACCTCGATCGGCCGGCGCGCGAAGCGCTCGGTCGAGGCCGACGACGATCTGCTCGACGTGCTGACGACGCCCGGATTCTCGACCACCGATGCGCCGACCACGACCAGCGGTCGCGGCCTCGGGATGGATATCGTCAAGCGGATCACGGTAGGCGAGCTCGGTGGCGACCTCTGGCTCAGCTCGGAGGCTGGCGTCGGCACGCAGTTCGGCCTCAAGGTGCCGCTGACGATCGCGATCATCGACGTGTTCTCGTTCTCGTGCGGACCGCAGTCGTTCGTGGTTCCGGTCGCGGCCGTCGAGGAGATCTTCGAGCTCGCAGTGGGTGCCGAGGTGCGGCCGCCGTCGGCTACGGGGGGCAACGCGATCATCTCGCTGTTCGAGCGGCGCGGTCATGCGATCCCGGTGGTCTCGCTGTGCACGATGCTCGACATCGATCGCAGCGACGCGCGGAAGGCGATGGTGATCCGCCGCAACGGCGAGCTGATCGCGTTCGCGGTCGACCGGATGCTCGGCCGCCACGAGGTGGTCGTGCGACCGATCTCGGATGCCCTGGTCCGTGTGCCTGGAATCTCGGGCGCCACCGATCTCGGAGACGGACGCCCGACGCTGGTCCTCGATCTGTTCGAGCTCGGGGCTCGCGCCGCTGCGTTCGAAGGGAGAGCTTGATGCCGACCGATCTCCACGTCACGTTTCGCGTCGGCACGGCCGACTACGCCCTGCCAGCCGCGCAGGTGTTGCATCTGGAGTCGTTCCAGACCGCGACGCACGTTCCCGGTTCGCCGGTGTACGTCGCGGGTCTCGTCCAGGTCCGCGGGCGCTTGGTCCCGGTCGTCGATCTGCGTACGCGGTTCGGCCTCGAGCCGATCGAACACACGATCGACCGCCGCGTCGTCGTGGTGCAGGTCGGCAAGCGCATCGCTGGTCTGCTGGTGGACAGCGCGCGCGAGGTGGTTCACATCGCGCACGATGCGTTCGAGAAGCCACCCGAGATCTTCGACCAGCAGTCGGCCGGTTTCGTGAAGGGTGTCGCGACGATCGCGAAGCGACTGTTTCTGTTGGTGGACGTACCACGCGTGATCGGGGAGGAGCTCACATGATCGAGAACACGGGGAACGGAACCGGACAGGTCGGCCAGGTTGCAGAGTCACTGCGCACGAGCGCGGGACGTGCCGAACAGATCGAGCAGGCTGCGACGCGGCTCTCGGAGGGTGGCGCCGAGCAGGCTGCCGCCGCCGAGCAGGCGCGCGACGCGCTCGAAGGGCTCGCATCCAGCATCGATCAGACAGCGACGGCCAGCGAGGAGATGGCGCGCTCGCACGCGTCGACCGCGGCGAGCTCGCGCGAGGTCGTGCAGGGCATCGAGGGCATGGCGACGGGACTCCAGGAGCTCGCGGCGTCGGTCACCGGGATGCGCAAGGAGAGCGAGACGCTCGCGCGCGGCAGCGAGAGCACCGCGACGACGCTCGAGGAGCTCGCCCGTTCGGTGCGCGCGACCGGAACCAACGCGGCAGAGCTCGCCGAGTCGACGGCTCGCCTCGTCGCGGCGGCCACCGACACGAGCACCAAGGTTGCCGATGCCGCCCAGCGCGGGCAGGAGACCGCCGCGACGATCGAGGCGGTCGCCACGACCATCGAGGAGATGTCCTCGGCGACGTCCAGGCTCGCCACGGACGCGAAGCAGGTCGGCGAGCGCGTCGCGAACGTCGCCGGCGGCTTCAAGCTGGTGACCGGGGCACTCGAGCAGGTCGCCTCTGACATGACCGAGAGCGCGAGCTCCGTCGAGGAGACCTCGGCGACGTCCGAACAGCTCGCGCGCTCGTTCCGCGGCGTCGCCGAGCTCGCGACGTCGCTCGAGGATGCTGCGACGATCTCCGCCAGCAACCTCGCGGAGGTCGCGGCGTCGGTCGAGCAGGTCGCCGTGACCGCCGAGAAGAACGCGATCGTCGTCGAGGGCAACGCGACCGCGATCGAGGAGGTCGCCCGGTCGGCACAGAGTGTCGCGACGTCGGCGCAGGAGGTCAGCGGCCTCGCGTCCCAGAGCGCCTCGGCGGCGAACCAGCTCGAAGCGTCGACGCGGCGGATCTCGACCGTGGTCGAGGGCACGCGGGCGACCTCCGACCGCGTGACGACGTCCGCGCGGACCAGCGGTCACACGGTCGGTCGAACGATCGCGGGCCTCGTGAAGATCCGCGAGGCGATGGCGCAGGGCGCCATCGTGATGAAGGACATGGGCAAGCGCGCCGAGGAGATCGGCGACATCGTCCAGACGATCAACTTGATCGCAGATCGTACGAACCTCCTCTCGCTCAATGCGAGCATCGAGGCGGCGCGCGCCGGTGAGCACGGTCGCGGCTTTGCCGTGATCGCCGAGGAGGTGCGTGCCCTCTCGGATCGCGCAGCGGCGGCAGCGACCGACGTCGCGAAGATCGTGCGCGGCCTGCAGACGGCCGCACGCGATGCGGTCGCGGCGAATGCCGATGGGCTGCGGCTCGCGGACGAGGGCGCCGTGCTCAGCGAGGACGCGCGCAGTGGCTTGCAGACGATCCTCGAGGGCGTCGAGACGCTCGACGGCTCGATCCGCAACATCAGCGCGGCGACCGAGGAGCAGGTCCGTGCCGTGGGCACCGTGACCAGCTCGACGACGCGC
Organism: Myxococcales bacterium; assembly: GCA_031421915.1. GTDB lineage: Bacteria > Myxococcota_A > Polyangia > Haliangiales > Haliangiaceae > JABFXX01. The sequence continues at coordinate 15,710 of JANOPP010000129.1, forward strand.
CTCGAGCTCGAGAGCCGGACCATCGCGCGCGCGAGCACCGAGCAGACGCTGTCGACGCAGGCCCTCGCGCGCGGTGGCGGCGAGATGCGCATGATGGCGAAGCAGACGCGCGATGCGACGGGCCAGCAGGCACGCGCTCTTCGCGATCTCGTCAAGGCAAACAGCCAGCTCACGGCGAACGCGGAGAAGGTCAGCCGCGCGACCGAGGAGCAGGCGACGAGCGCGAACGAGCTCGCACGCGCAGCCGCGAAGATGCGGTCGGCGACCCAGCGGACGTCGACGTCCGTCAACGAGCAGCTGCGCGGCGTGGCCGCGATGTCGACGAGCGTCCAGGACATCACGCTCGGTACGCAGCGTATGGTCGCGGCGATCGCGGAGCAGGCGAGCGGCGCGAGCGAGATCGCTCGCGCGATGGATGCGGCGCGCAAGCACGCCGTGCAGAGTGCGCGCGCGATCACCGAGCAGGCGAGGGCGGCCAAGGAGATCGAGGAGGGGGCGCGCGATGTGGCGCGGTTGTCTGCCGAGGTGACCTCCGCGACGATCGAGCAGGGCCACGGCGTCAGCGCGCTCGTCAAGGAGGCCGACGACGTCCGCCGGATCGCGAAGCAGACCGCCCGCGCTGTCGCGGAGCAGGCCGATGCGATCACGAGCCTCGCGGCGACGTCCGCGAAGCAGACGCTCTCGATGCAGGCGCTCGCCGGTGCGACCAGCGAGCAGGCCACCAGCACCGAGGAGATCAGCCACGCGATGCGCCACGTCCGGTCACGCACCCGCGAGATCGCGACAGCGCTCGGTGCCCAGGCGAAGTCCGCGACGATTACCGCCACCGATGTGGCCGTCGTCGCGCGCGAGATCATGGCGCTGCGCCAGGCCAACGGCGAGCAGACCGATCTGCTCGCGGGAATCGTCCGGGCGGGCCCCCCATGATCCAGGCCCGCCGGTTCGGGCTGACCGATGCCGAGCACACGCGGATCGAGCACGTCGATCATCTGTTCGCGCTCGGGGCGCAGAGCGTGCGAGAGCTGATCGGCGCGATCGCGGACTCGAGCTGGACGGTTCGTCGCGCGGTCGTCGGAGCGCTCGCGGCGCTCGGCGAGGATGCGGTCGAGCCGCTGTGCGCGTGGCTGCGCGACGCGCGGACGAGCGAGCACGCGATCGCGGCTGCGGTCGACGCGCTGGCGGGATCGATCGGCCCGTCGACGATGGAAGCGGTCGTCGCGCTGCTCGATGATCCAAACCCCGCGGTCGTGGCCGACGCTGCCGTGATCCTCGGCCGCCGTCGCGAGCGCGCGGCCGCACCGAGGCTCGCGAAGTTGATCGAGCATGCCGACGACAACGCCGCGGTTGCAGCGATCGAAGCGCTCGGCACGATCGGCGGGACCTTCGCGGTCGATGCGTTGATCGAGGTCATCCGGCGCAAGCAGTTCTTCCGGACCTACCCCGCGCTCCAGGTGCTCGCGCGGACCGGGGATCCGCGCGTGGTCGCACCGATCGCAGAGCTGCTCTCCGACGAGGGCTTCCAGAGCGAGGCTGCGCGGGCCCTCGGTCGCACCGGATCTGCGCTCGCGATCGGGCCCCTCGCTGCACTGCTCGCCCACACGGGAGATCCCATCGTGCGGCTCGTGGCAACGGCGCTCGCCGATCTCACGGCACGCGCCGAGTGGACCGGGGCTCAGGTTCCCGTGGCAGCGGCGATCCGGATGATGATCTCGCCCTCTCTCGATCGGTTCGAGGCGGCACTGCCCGGATCGGACACCTCGGAGCGGCTCGCGAGTGCGAAGGTGCTCGGCACGATCGGCGCGGCGACCTCGGTGTCGGTGCTCGTGACGCTGCTCGACCACGCCGAGACGCGCGGAGCCGCGACTGCGGCGATTCGCCAGATCGGCGCGCTGCACAACGACGCACTGATCGACGCGCTCGAGCGTGGGAGCGCCTCGACCCGCGTCGCGCTGTTGCCGATCATCGGCTCCTCCAGCGCGGTCGTCCGGGTCCGAGGTCTCCTTGCCGACGAGGATCCCGAGGTCCGCGCACGCGCCTGCGAGGCTCTCGAGCGCATCGGCGATACCACCACGCTGCCGGCTCTGTTCGCGGCTCTCGCCGACTCAAACCCGCGGGTCAGTCACGCCGCCACGGCTGCGATCCACGCGCTCGGCGCGGGCAGCGTGTCGTCGCTGGCAATGCAAGCACTGAGATCTCCGGCCTCGTCGGTGAGGCGTCATGCGCTTCGCATCATCACGGCTCTCTCGCTGCGGGACGCGTTCGACGAGGTGCTCGTCGCCGTCGAAGATCCGGACGTCCGGATCGGTGAGCTCGCGATCGGCGCCCTCGCAGCGATGACCGACGCACGCGTCGACCCGCTCCTCGTGTCGTTCGCCGATCGCCTCGAGGAGCCTCTGCGATGCGCGACCATGCGGGCGGCAGGTCATCGCGGTGGGCTGCGGATGACGCACATCCTGAAGCGCGGGCTCGACGACGACGCCGCCTGGGTTCGCTACTACGCATGTCAGGGGATCGGGCGCGGTGCGGACGAGGGCTCCGCTCACGCGCTGATCGGCCGGCTGGCCGATGCGGCTCCCCAGGTCCGGATCGCGGCGATCGAGGCGCTCTCGCGACTCACCGCGGATACCGCCTGGCAGGCGATGACGTCCGCGGTCCGGTCCGCGGATCCCGACGAGAAGCGCGCCGCGCTGGTCGGGATCAGCCAGAGCGCTCGCCCGGAGGCGATCCCGCTCCTCCTCGAGGCCGCACAGGCTCCGGCCGTCGCGACGCGCCTGATCGCGATCGCGGGCCTCGCATCCTCGATGGATACGCGCGCCCTCGACCAGCTCGCCTCGGCGGCTCGGGACTCGACCGCAGAGCTATGCACTGCTGCCCTGTCGCTGCTCGTCGACCGCACGGACTGGAGGGCCGTGGAGATCCTCGTCGATGTCGCGCTCGCGAGCGAGTTCGACCACCCCGTGCATGTCGCGCTGTCCCGTCCGAGTGCGGTCCGGATCGCGGCGCTGGCGGCTCGGCTCGACAGCGCCGACGATCGCGCGGCACCGATCCTGGCGGCCGCGCTCTCACGCATGGGTGGAGCTGATGCGATCGCGGCGCTGTTCGATGCGCTCGCCGCGACGTCGCCGGCTGCGCGCAGCGCGGTCGCTGCGGCACTGATGGCGATCGATGCTGCCGGTGCACGGGAGGCGATCTCCCTCCTGATCCAGAGCGACCCGGATCCCGCGGTGCGGCGCGCGTGTGCCGCGGCGCTTCCTGACCTCGTGAGCGAGGAGCTCTCTGCGTGAAGGGCGAGTTGCCCCCCCAGCTGGCGGCGATCTTCGAAGCGTTGGTCGAGGAAGCGGCGGGTCTCCACTATCCGGATCGCGATCAGGCGCTGTTCGCATCGAAGATCACCGCGCAGGCCGCCGAGGCGGGCTACGAGGCGCTGCTCGACTACTATTACCGGCTCCGCTACGACGACGAGCAGGGCGTCGAGCTCCGGGCGCTGCTGGAGTCGCTCGTTGTCCACGAGACGTACTTCTTTCGCGAGATCGGGCCCCTCCGGGAGCTCGTCAAACACCTCGCGTCTGTCGTGAAGAAGCGTGGCCACGCCCGGGTCTGGTCCGCAGCGTGCTCGTCGGGCGAGGAGCCGCTGACCCTCGCGATGCTGCTCGATCAGGCGGACCTTCTCGATCGCGTGGAGATCGTTGCGAGCGATCTGAGCGAGGCGGCGATCCAGCGGGCACGTACCGGGCACCACCGGCGACGTACGGTCCGCGAGCCTTATCCCGCGGAGCTCGCCGCGGAGTATCTCGTGATCGGCGAGCGCGGCGTCACGAGCTCGCAGCGACTGCGCGACCACGTCAAGTTCCGCGTGCTGAACCTGCTCGACCAGGAGGGCATCGAAGCCCTCGGTCAGTTCGATGCGATCCTGTGTCGCAACGTCCTCATCTACTTCCGTGACTCGTCGATCGCGCGGATCGTCGACAGGATCACGCGCTCGCTGAACCCCGGCGGGCTCGTCGCAGTCGGGGTCGCGGAGTCGCTGCTGCGATTCGGAACCTCTCTCGCGTGCGAGGAGCGCGGCGGCTCGTTCTTCTACCGGAGTGCGTCATGAAGTCCCGCCCGCGCGTCGTAGTAGTCGACGATTCGGCGTTCGCCCGCACGGTGCTGTCGCGCGTCCTGCGCGCCACCGGCGAGATCGACGTGGTCGGTACCGCACGCGATGGCGAGGACGCCCTCGAGCGGATCGCCAGCCTCGATCCCGACATCGTGACGCTCGATCTGACGATGCCCGGCATCGACGGAATCGGCGTCCTTCGGGCACTCGCCGGCCGCGCTCGTCCCCGCGTCATCGTCGTCAGTATCTCCTCGGTCGATTCGGAGCTCGGCGCCGAGGCCCTGTCGCTGGGTGCGATCGATCTGATCGCGAAGCCGACGGCGCTTGCCAGTGACAGGCTCAACGAGATCGCGACCTCGCTGATCGCGAAGATCGTCGCGATCCGGACCGACTCCGACCACGACCCAGGCGCGAGCGTCTCGACGATGCGCCGCGGCGCGGAGTTGATCATGCTCGGCACTTCGACGGGCGGCCCGCAGGCACTGACCCGCGTGGTCTCCGCGCTCCCCAAGGATCTCGGTGCGCCGCTCGTGATGGTGCTTCACATCCCGGCGGGCTACACGCACGCACTCGCGGAGCGCTTGAACAAGGTGTCTGCGCTCGACGTCGTCGAGGCGTCCGACGGCCTCGAGCTGGTGCCCGGCCTCGCGGTGCTCGCACGCGGAGGGTCGCACCTCCGGGTCGAGCGCCGCGGCTCTGGCCTGTTCGCGGTCGTGTCGGCGCTTCCTGTCCAGCACTTCACGCCCTCGGTGGACGAGCTGTTCCTCAGCGGTGCGGAAGCCGTCGGCGCGCGCACTCTCGGGGTGGTGCTCACGGGCATGGGGGACGATGGCCTCATCGGCGCGCGCGCGATCGCGAAGGCGGGTGGCGCGCTGATCACGGAGGCTGCCGCGAGCTGCGTCGTCTACGGGATGCCACGCTGCGTGTTCGAAGCGGGGCTCGGCGCGGTGAGCGTTCACCTCGACGACATGGCGACGGGGATCACCGACAATGTCTGAACCACGCCAGATCGCGCCGCTCCCCGTCGTCTGGATCGCGGACGACAGCCCGCTCGAGCTGTCGATCACGCGTCGCTCGCTCGGAGCCTCGTACACGTTCGTGCAGTTCGCCGACGGTGCGGAGGTGGTGGAACGCATCGCGCTCGGCGAGCAGCTCCCCGACGTGCTCTTGCTCGACTGGGTGATGCCGGGCATGTCGGGCGACGAGGTCTGTCGCTTCCTGCGGTCCCAGGCCACGACCAGGGACCTCCCGATCATCATGGTGACCGCGTCGCGGATCGAGACGACCGACGTGGTCCTCGGCCTCGCCCTCGGCGCCAACGACTACGTCGCGCGGCCGTTTGCCCCCGAGGAGTTGCGGGCCCGCGTCAATGCCGTCCTCCGCGCGAAGCAGCTCAGCGACGTGGCGACGCGCGAGCGGACTCGGCTCGCGGCGATCAATGGCCTCGGTCGCAAGCTGTTCGAGGCTGGAGGCAGCGTCGATCGGATCCTCAGCGAGCTCGCCGTGACGCTGACGGGCGCGATCTGCGACGGCTGCGCGATCATCCTCAAGCCCGGCGACCTGCCGCAGGCGTCTGTCGTCCGCCATCACGCACAGCTCTCGGGCGAGGAGCTCGCGCTGATCGCCACGGTCACGACACCCGGCGTGTTTGGCTTCGCCAGCTCGGACGAGGCCACCCGCGGGCTACCAGCGACGTACCATCCGTACATCGCCAGGTTCGGGCTGCGCGCGCTCGCGATCATTCCGTTCCCGGCGCGCGCACATGTCCACGGCGTGATCACGCTGACCCGCGATGGCCGGTCGGCTCCGCTCGATCCCGATGACATCTCGACGATCGAGACCTGCATCGAGTATGCGAGCCTCGCGATCGAGAACGCCCTGCTCCTCGATGCCGAGCGCACGGCCCGGACGCAGCTCCACGCCGTGCTCGAGCACGCGCCGATCGGGATCGTCGTCACGGATCCCATGGGCACGGTCACGCTCGCGAATCCGTCCGCGTGCGAGCTGATCCCCGGGATCGAGCAGTCCGCCGGCTTTGCCGCGACGTTCCGCCTCGCTCGGTGGACCGGACTCGATGGCGTGTCGATCGACGAGACCGAGTGGATGTCGACGCGCTCACCGGAGTCGACCGAGCCGCGCTCCACCGAGATCGTGATGCATCCCCTCGACGGTGCCTTTGCGCAGCGGCTCGTGATCCAGACGGTACCGCTCACGCTCGCGGGGGGCGCCGTGACCACGCTCCACGACGTGACGGCGGAGCGCGAGATCGCTGCCGAGCGCGACCGGGTCGCGAGGTTTCAGGAGCAGATGCTCGCGATCGTCGGCCACGATCTCCGGAGCCCGCTCGCCTCCGTCCTGATGGGGGTGGACGCGGTGGACGCGTATGCACCGGGGATCGCCAAGGTCCTCAGTGTCACCGCGCGGATGCGGCGCGCGGGGGAGCGCATGCACGGAATCATCGAGCAGCTCCTCGACGTCACGCGCGCGCGGCTCGGCGAGGGCATTCCCGTCACGCTCAAGGAGGTGGCGCTGACTCCCGTCGTCCGCGCCGTGCTCGACGAGCTGTCGTTCGCCAATCCAGCCGTGACGTTCCAGCTGATCGGTGACAAGGACGTCCAGGGCGTGTGGGATGCAGGCCGGCTGGCGCAGGTCGTGTCCAACCTCGCGAGCAACGCCATGCACTACGGAAAGCGCGACGCTCCGATCGTCGTGGAGGTCGCGACCGCGAACGACCTCGCGACCGTCACCGTGACCAATTCCGTCCGCGAGCAGCCGATCGACGCTGCCAAGCTCGCCACGCTGTTCGATCCGTACCAGCGTGGTAACGATGGCAAGCACAACGCTCAGGGCCTCGGCCTCGGGCTGTACATCGTCAGCGAGATCGTGCGGGCCCACCACGGCAGGATCTCCGCGATGTCGACGCGCGCGGGCACCGTGTTCCGGATCGAGCTCCCGTGCGACTCCCGGAGCTGATCACCGCGCCTGGTAGTTCTTGTAGACGTTCGTGTTCTCGGGACCGACATAGACGTTCGACTGGTTCGCATTCGAGCCACGCTGCACGCTCGTCTTCGACTTCGTCGTCTCGTAGCTCTTCTCCTCGGAGACGCTATCGGCGTCGGACATGAACACCTGGATCGCCTTCGCGGAGGGTGGTGCCACGTTCGCCACTGGCGTCACGTCGACCGCCTCGGTGATGTAGCTCTTCACCAGCTTGCCCTCGAGCTTCCGGAACAATCCGGGCGACCCGAACATGTCGACCGTCGCGACGTTGCCGTTGATCGCGACGACGTAGCCGATCATGCGCGCGCGATCCGCCCGTGGAATCCGTGCGAGCGCCGCGGCGAGCTTCTCGTGCTGGGTCGCGAGCGTGCCGTCGGACTGCTGCGTCGCGATCTTTCGATACGTGTCCGTCGAGCTCGTGGTCTGGCGCAGCTCGTTCTTGATCGCGACCTCGTTCCAGACCTCCTGCTGGTTCGAGTAACTCGCCTGACCGCGGAGTCGACCGTGGGCGAGCGCGTTCGCGGAGCGGAACTTCTTGCTCGAGTTGTCCCACCGGCCGTGCTCGACGCAGAACACGGGCACCGTCTGCCGCGTCTTCCCCGGGATGACCGTGTTGCGGCCGATGATGCGGTCCTGCTTGCCGCCGATGATCACTTCGCCGGCGAGGATGAACAGATCGCGATCGCTGCGGTTGATGATGACGAGGTTGTTGACGCTCTCGCTCGGGGCCTCGGTGATCACGACGGCGTCGTTCGCCATTCCTTCGTCGAGCACGATGAAGTCGACACCTCTCGTCGGAGGCGTCGCCGCGACGAGCGGCGTCAGCGTCAGGCTGTCGACCTGGATCGGCGACAGCATCGCCGCGTTCTCGAAGCTGGTGTTCGTGCTCGGCGCAGGAGCGGCGTTCGCGAGAGGAGTGGCACATGCAGTGAGAACAGAGAGAAGCAAGACGGTACGCATCGGGGCCTCCGGGTTGGGGAATGCCCATCGGACGCCGTCGCCTCGACGTGCGTTGTCCTCGGCGCGTCAGGTCTGTGTAAGCGGAGCTCGCAGCCGGGACGCAAAAAAGCCGAGCGACGCGAATCGCTCGGCTCGGCTCGTTCGGTGGACCGGGCGCTTACTTCTTCGCGGCCTCTTCCTTGGCCTTCTTGGACTTGGCGAGCAGCTCTTCACCGATGTTGTTCGGCACCTCGGAGTACTTCGCGAACTCCATGGTGAACTCGCACTTGCCCTGCGTCGCCGAGCGAAGCGGGGTCGAGAACGAGAACATGTCGGCGAGCGGCACCTCGGCGTCGACGCGCGCGTTGCCGTCCTCTTCCGTCGAGCCGAGCACGATGCCGCGGCGCTGCATGATCAGCGACAGCATGTTGCCGGCGAACTCGGCCGGGCCCTCGAGCGAGACCTTCATGATCGGCTCGAGAATCCTGGGCTTCGCGCGCGGGAAGAACTCGCGGAAGGCACCGCGGGCGGCTTCCTGGAACGCGTTGTCGCTGGAGTCGACCGCGTGGGCCTGACCATCGTTGAGAGCGACGCGGAGGCCGACGACCGGCACGCCGAGGCGCGGGCTCTTCGCGATCATGGACTTGAAGCCCTTCTCGCAGGACGAGATGAACTCGCGCGGAATCGAGCCGCCCTTGATCTCGTCGGCGAACTCGAAGTCGCCATCGAACGGCTCGGCGTAACCGCCGACGCGCCCGTACTGACCGGAGCCACCGGTCTGCTTCTTGTGCGTGTAGTTGAACTCGACCTTCGCGCCGATGGTCTCGCGATACGCGACCTGCGGCGGCGAGGTGATGACCTCGGCCTTGTACTCGCGCTTCATGCGCTCGATGTAGACCTCGAGGTGGAGCTCGCCCATGCCGGCGACGATGGTCTCGTTCGACTCGGGATCGACCCAGCACTTGAACGTGGGGTCTTCCTTCGTGAACCGGTTGAGCGCCTTGCTCATCTGGATCTCGGCGCCGGAGTCCTTCGCCTTGATCGCGACGGAGATGACCGGGCTCGCGACGAACATCGACGTCATCGCGTAGTTGACCGAACCGTCGGTGAACGTGTCACCGGAGTTGCAGTCGACGCCGAACAGCGCGCAGATGTCGCCCGCGCTCGCCTCGGTGATGTCTTCCTTGTCGTCCGAGTGCATGCGCACGAGGCGGCCGACCTTGACCTTCTTGCCGTTGCGCGAGTTGACGATGAAGTCGTCCTTCGCGACCGTGCCCGAGTAGAGCCGGATGTACGTCAGCTGGCCGTAACGACCATCCTCGAGCTTGAACGCGAGCATGACGAGCGGCTTCTTGGCATCGCACTCGACGACGAGCGGAGCCTCTTCGTTGTCGAGATCGAGGGCGATGTTCTCGACCTCGCGCGGCTCGGGCAGGTAGTTGCAGACGCCGTCGAGCAGGAGCTGGACGCCCTTGTTGCCGAGCGCCGAGCCGAGCATGACGGGCGTGCACTTGAGCGCGATCGTCGAGTCACGGAGGCACTTGCGGAGCAGGATCGGGGTGACCTTCTCCTCGAGGATCGCCTCGGTGAGCTCGTCGTTCACCATCGACAGCTGGTCGAGCATCAGGTCGCGCGCCTTCTGCGCCTCCTCGACCATGTCGGCGTCGATCGGGCCGCGCTCGATCTGCTCGCCGTTGTCGCCGTAGAACTTGAACGACACCATCTCGACGAGATCGACGACGCCCTCGAGCTTGTCCTCGAGGCCGATCGGGAGCTGGATCATCACCGGGTGGAGCTTGAGCTTCTCGCGGAGCTGATCGCGGACGCGGAACGGGTTCGCGCCGGTGCGGTCGAGCTTGTTGATGAACGCGATGCGCGGAACCTTGTACCGGCGCATCTGGCGATCGACCGTGTACGACTGCGACTGCACGCCGGCGACACCGCACAGCACCATGATCGCGCCGTCGAGGACGCGCAGCGAGCGCTCGACCTCGACGGTGAAGTCGACGTGGCCCGGGGTGTCGATGATGTTGATGTGGTGCTGGTCTTTGATCGGCGAGCCCGGGACCGGCATGACGGCCTTGGCCTTCGGGTCGGGCGGCCACTGGCAGAACGTCGCGGCCGACTGGATGGTGATGCCGCGCTCGCGCTCGAGCTCCATCGAGTCCATCTTCGCGCCGACGCCGTCCTTGCCCTTGACCTCGTGAATCGCGTGAATGCGCGCGGTGTAGTAGAGGATTCGCTCCGTCAGCGTGGTCTTGCCACTGTCGATGTGAGCGGAGATTCCGATGTTGCGGACTTTGGACAGGTCGGTGAACACGTGAACGGACTCCCGAAAAAGAGAAAGAGTAGATAACCGCGCGGGATTGCTACCTTGTACGGCCGGTCATTGCAAGGGCCGGCTGACCCCAGCAACAGGTCATAGCATTTCAACGGTTTGCCGAGACGCGTTTGCTACCTTGGAGCCTCGTGGAGTGCCTGGACGACAACGCGGTCTCGGAGTTCGTGTCCGGCGCCCTCCCGCCCAGCTTCCTGACCAAGGTCGAGGGTCACCTCGCCGGCTGCCGCGACTGTCGCGATCTGGTCGCCGCGATGGCCCAGGACGCGATGGCCGACTCCAACGTCAAGACGGTCAAGCACGAGAGGATGTCGGCCTCGCAGGTCGCCGAGCTTCCGAAGAAGACCCTGTCCGTCGGGGATCGCGTCGGTCGCTACCTCGTCCTCTCGACGCTCGGCACCGGCGGCATGGGCGTGGTGTTCGCCGCGTACGACCCGCAGCTCGACCGCAAGGTCGCGCTCAAGCTCCTGCGCTCGGGCCTTCAGCTCGCGACCAAGGACGCCCGCAAGCGGCTCCAGCGCGAGGCGCAGGCGATTGCCCAGCTCAGCCACCCCAACGTCGTCGGCGTCTACGACGTCGGCACCACGGACGACGGGGACCTCTACATCGCGATGGAGTTCGTCGAGGGCGACACCCTGACGACCTGGCTCAAGCGCTGGCCGCGCACGTGGCGCGAGATCATCGACGTGTTCCTCCAGGCCGCGCGCGGTCTGGTCGCCGCGCACTCGGTTGGTCTTTTGCACCGCGACTTCAAGCCCGACAATGTCCTGGTCGGCGGCGACGGCCGGGTCCGGGTGACCGATTTCGGGCTCGCGCGGTCGCTGATCGCGCACCTCGACGAGGAGTCCGGCCGCGGTCCGACGCCGCAGATGCCGACCGCGCTCAACTCGCAGCTCACGGCGACGGGCACGGTGCTCGGCACGCCACGCTACATGCCGCCCGAGCAGCTCGTCAGTCCATCCCCACCTGGCCCCGACATCGACGCGCGTGCCGACCAGTTCAGCTTCTGCGTCGCGCTCCACGAGGGGCTCTATGGCGAGCACCCGCTGCCGGGCTCGACGAGCGTCTCGATGCTCGAGAAGGGCGACAAGGCGCTGCCGCCGCCCGACAACACGCGCGTCCCGACGAACATCAACAAGGCCGTCGCGCGCGGGCTCGAGCGTGATCGCGCGAAGCGCTGGCCGACGATGGCGCAGCTGATGGGCGAGCTCGTGCCACCCGCGCCGCGGTTCAACGCGCGGATCGTCGCGATGGGTCTCGGTGGCCTGTTGCTCGTCACCGGCGCGGCTGCCGCGGTGATGGCACAGAAGGATCCCACGCCCGAGAACCAGCCCCCGAACGATCGCGATCTGTTGTTCGAGCAGATCAACGAGCTGAAGGCGCAGATCAATCAGCTCGACAAGGAGCGCCGCAAGCTGATCAAGGAGCTCGAAGCACGCTCCGTCGACCTGCCGCGACTCGAGAAGGCGCTCGCCGAGAAGGACGAGCAGATCCAGGGCCTGATCCGGAAGGTCACCGAGCTCGAGACGACGCAGGCCGTGCGGCCCGCCGCCGCGTCGCCGCGCAAGCCATCACAGGTGTTCGAGGTCAACAAGGCGATCATCGACTCCGAGGGGATCTTCGATGGCTGCTTCGCCGAGTGGGCCGAGCGGCGCGACGACCTGGGCAACGCGCACCTCGAGGCGAACATGATCGTGCGCCTGACGGTCAACGCGGACGGCATTCCACACTCCGCGTCCGCGAACGGTGAGAGCTCGCCCTCGCTGCGGCTCTGCCTCGAGCTCGCCGTGGTCCGGATCAAGTTTCCCAGCGGGCCGGAGCAACTCGACGTCGAGGTCCAGGTCGGCTGGGCGGAGGGCGTGTTGAATCTGTCACCCCGGATCACCGGGCGTCGCGACGCTCCGCGCTCCAACCTGGATCTCCAATGACCACCTCTGTGCTCTACTGGGAGAACATGGTCGTTCGCAGCACCGTGATCCTGCTCGCGCTCGCGTGGACGGGATCCGCCCATGCCGATGCGCCCCAGGTCGGCGCGCCGCTCACCGTGGCCGGCGATCCCGGCCGGCGCGTCACCGTCGTGGTTCCGCCCGTTGCACATGCGCAGATCGCGAACACGCTCGTGCTCGAGCGCTGCCGGGGTGGCTGCACCGTCACCAAGGGCAGCAACGATGCCGCGAACACCGTCTCGACGATTCCCAGCGCGGCACAGTCCACCGTCGAGGAGTTCGTCAACTCGGCGGGCATGACGGGGACCCTCGCCGACGCGGAGTGGAACGCAGTCGTGCAGTGCGTGAAGGAGGTCTACTCGCCGTTCGACGTCACCGTCACCGACGTGCGACCGAGCAGCGGTCCCTATCACCTCGCGATCCTCGCGGGCCGCCCGCAGAACATCGGGCAAGGCGCCGACATCCTCGGCATCGCGCCGCTCGCCGGCGACTGCAGCCCGCAGAACAACGTCATCTCGTTCTCGTTCGCGAACCAGCACTCGCTCGTCGATCCGGCGCGCGCGTTGACGTTGTGCTGGACCGTCTCGCAGGAGAGCGCCCACGCGTTCGGCCTCGATCACGAGTACGAGTTCAGCGACGGTCGCTCGGCGTGCAGCGATCCGATGACCTACCGGGTCGACTGCGGCGGCCAGCGGTTCTTCCGCAATCAGAGTGCGACCTGCGGTGAGAACGCCGCGCGCCCGTGCCGGTGTGGGGCGACGCAGAACTCGCACCAGAAGCTGCGCACCGTGTTCGGCGATGGCACGCCGATCACCGGGAATCCCACCGTCGCGCTCACGCTGCCGACCGCGACGGGTGGCTTCTCGCAGCTGGCCGGCGGCACTGCGGGATCCAAGCGCGGCGTCAAGAAGGTCGAGCTCCGGGTCAACGGTGCCGCGTGGGCCGAGGTCCCCGGGTTGCCGTTCGGCATGAATGGCCAGCCGCCGATGGGCACCTACTCGATGCCGTTCCCCGCGACCCTGCCCGACAGCATCATCGACGTGCAGCTCCGCGCCTACGACGACCTCGGCGCATTCACCGACTCGAACATCACGACCGTGACCAAGGGTGCACCGTGTACCTCGGCATCGACCTGCGCCATGGGACAGAAGTGCGAGGAGGGGAAGTGCTTCTGGGAGCCACCCGCGGGCGAGCTCGGCGACGAGTGTCCGTACGCCCAGTTCTGCAAGAGCGGGCTGTGTCGCGGCACCTCGGACCTCCAGATCTGCACCGAGCCCTGCGACCCGCTGAGCGACAACACGTGCCCCGGCGACCTGATCTGCACCTCGGCCGGGGAGGGGGCGGGGATCTGCTTTGTCGAGGAGGGGAGCTGCTGCAGCGTCGGTCCCGGGCCCCACGGACCCTGGGTTCACACCGGCCTCGCCGCTGCAATCCTTGCGTTCGCGCTGCGTCGGCGACGCCGTCGATAACGTCGCCATCTCACTCTGTTGGAGTGTGTTGGAGCCGTTGGCCGAACCCGTGACGAAAGCTGCTGACCAGAGCGGCCGGAGTGTAGTAGCCCTCTCTCTATGAGCCGCACTGTGCAGTCGTTTGCGTTCGTCGCCGTGACCTTGATCTCGGGGGTTGTCGCCGCGGAGCCCACCACCTCCTCGGTCGCGCAGCCCGACGAGGCAACCGTCGCCGAGCTGTTCGAGGGCAAGCGCTTCCCGGTCGTCCCGTACACGCCGCAGCCCTCCAACCTCGTCAAGCCGCACGCGGCCGTGTCCCCGATCATCTACCTCAACCGCTGCCGCCCGAACTACAAGGGCGCCTCGGCGACCCCGTGCGAGGTGACGGCGGCCACGACGAACGACGCGAGCTCGCTCAACTCGTCGATCCCGCTCAGCCAGGGCGGCACGCCCGGTCAGAAGTTCCCGATCTCCGAGTACGAGAACGGACTGGGTCAGACCGGTGACCTGGCGAACGAGGAGTGGGACAAGGTCGTGGCCTGCGTCAAGGAGATCTACTCGCCGTTCAACACGATGGTGACCGACCAGGTGCCGACCTCGCCGACGTTCCACCACGCAGTGGTAGGCGGCACGCCGGGCGAGCTGATGCTCGACCCTGACATCGGCGGCATCTCGCCGGGCGTGGGCTGCAACGCCGTCGACAACCTCGTCACGTTCACGTTCGCGAACTCGACCGGCGGCAACGGCGATGCGCGGGTCTTTTACATGTGCGGCGTGATCGGGCAGGAGAGCGCGCACTCGTACTCGCTCGACCACTCGTACTCGTTCCCCGGCTCGCCGCCGCGGTCCTCGTGCAACGATCCGATGACCTATCGCAGCGACTGCGGCGGCCAGAAGTTCTTCCGCAACGATCAGGCGACGTGTGGCGAGTTCGCGGCGCGCCCGTGCTCGTGCGGTGCGACCCAGAACTCGCACCTCAAGCTCCTCTCGGTGTTCGGCGCGGGTACGCCGACCACCCCGAAGCCAACGGTCACGGTCACTCCGCCGCTCGGCGGCACGATCGGCGTCTCGATCACCGCGAACGCGTTCTCGAAGCGCGGTATCGCGAAGCTCGAGCTGTTCCTCAACGACTACAAGTGGGCCGAGACCAAGGGCAACGCGTTCGGACCGGAGGGGCAGCTCGCTGCCAACTACTCGCTCCTCGTCCCCGCGATGGCCCCGAACAGCAAGTACGACATCCGCGTCCGCGCGCTCGACGATCTCGGCACGTACACGGACTCCGCCACGATCACCGCGAACAAGGGCGCACCCTGCCAGACGGCGGACACCTGCCTCAAGGGCCAGCTCTGCACGGACGGCAAGTGCTTCTGGGAGGCGCCGACCGGTGTGATCGGCGACGCCTGCACGTTCCCGCAGTTCTGCGAGAGCGGCATCTGTCAGGGCACCGCGGAGCAGACGATCTGCACGCAGGCCTGCATCCCCGGCGTGGTCGACAGCTGCCCCGAGGGCGGCGAGTTCACCTGCATCGAGACCAACCCGGGCCAGGGCATCTGCTTCTTCGCAGAGACCGACACCGGCTGCTGCAGCGTCGGCGACGGCGAGACGCCGTGGGCGCCGGCGGTCCTCGGCCTCGGCATCCTCGGCTTCATCGTCATCCGTCGGCGGCGCGTTTGAGCCGCACGCTCGCGGCGCTGCTCGTCACCTTCGCGGTCGCCGCGCCGGCGGCGGCAGACACCGCGGGTCGCCTCGAGACGGTGCTGATTCCCCGCGAGGCGCATCACGCCGCGGTCGGCACGCTGTTCCTCAATCGCTGCACCGGCGGCTGTCGCGTCATCAAGAGCGGCCTCAACGATGCCCGCACGCGCGCGTCGACGATCCCCGTCGGTAGCGCGACGGACTACGACATCAGCGAGTTCGCCTGGGGCGACACCGAGTGGGCCGCGATCGTGACGTGCATGAAGGAGGTCTACTCTCCTTACAAGATCGACGTCACCGACACGCAGCCGCCCCCAGGCATTCCGTACAACGAGTCGATCATCGCCGGGCGTCCGAGCGAGATCGGTCGCAGCGGCATCGGCGGCATCGCTCCGATCACCGGTGACTGCGGCGCGTACAACTACACGATCAACTACACGTTCGCGAACAACTACGGCCCGAACGGCCGCGTGTTCGATCTGTGCGCGGTCGCCGCGCAGGAGAGTGGCCACTCGTTCGGCCTCGATCACACCTACGCGTTTGCCGACGGCACCTCGGGCTGCCGCGATCCGATGACCTACCGCAACGACTGCGGCGGGCAGAAGTTCTTCCGCAACGAGACCGCGACCTGCGGCGAGAACAGTCCGCGCCCGTGTTCGTGCGGCGCGAACCAGAACTCGCACCTCAAGCTGCTCAGCGTGATCGGTGCGGGAACGCCGATCACCGCCGCGCCGACCGTCACCGTCACGGGGCCCGCACCGAACACGACGATCGCTCCGAACACCACCGTCCTCGCGACCGCGTTCGCACAGCGCGGCATCAAGACGGTCGAGCTGTGGATCAACGGCTACCTGTGGAAGACAGCGCGCGGTGCCGCGTTCGGCGCGAACGGTCAGCCCGAGTCGGCCTACGGTCTCCCGATCCCCGCCGACGTCCCCGACGGTGTCCTCGATCTCGTGGTGAAGGCCAAGGACGACATCGACGTCACGACGACGGCGCCGACGATCACCGTCACCAAGGGCGCACCGTGCACCTCGGCGGACACGTGCGCGGAGGGCCAGCAGTGCGACCATGGCCGCTGCTTCTGGGAGCCGGCCGTCGGCGAGATCGGCGACACGTGCAGGTTCGAGCAGTACTGCAAG
>JANOPP010000130.1:0-1713 GCA_031421915.1 Myxococcales bacterium
ACTGCCCCACAGCGAGTCGCAGCGTTCGCCGACGCGCGGACCGCGGGCGCACCGCTGATACACATCGCAGACGAGATGCAGCGCGCAGTTCTCCGTAGAAGCGCACGGTGCACCGACCTGCCCCGCTGGCGCGCACACACCGCGCTGATCGCACATGTCGCCGAGGACGAAACATTGCTCGTTCTTCGTGCACGGAGCGCCCGTATCGGCGGAGGCTTGACAGACGGTGTCGATGCAGACGAGGCCGTACCCGCACGTCTCTCCGTCTCGCCCGTCGCACGTCTCGCCTGCGCCAAGGAGCGAAACGCACTCGCGATCTTTGCAGTACGCACCGGCGACGCAGCTCGCGATCCCACAAACCTCTCCGAGCTCGGCGGGGGTGGGAGGCGTGTCTCCGACGCAGTAGCCGATGCAGCACGCATCGGTACAGCTCCCTGTCCAGCACTCGCCCCCGATGCACTCGACGTCGAGCACACAGGACTCGTCCGCCTCGAGCGCTCCCGTGAACACGCGATCGCAGCCGAGGTAACGAAAGCTCTCGCTCGTTCGATCGCAGGTGAGCTGACCGAGCCGCTCGACACAGTCCTCGGCGGCATCGGCGTGCCAGCGCACGGTTCCAGCTTCGACCGCCGCGACCAGGTTCGCCGAATACGGAAATGCGGAGCGCGTCTCGAGACACTGCTGAAGCGTCGGCGTCACACCGCAGCGGAAGAGCAGATCGCAACCCGCGTCGCGCCAGATGGCCGGGTAGGTGTCGACCGTCAGCGGCTCGTCCGCGCACGCCCCGATCGCCAGCACCAGCACGAGTCGCTTCACCGCTGCAGGATCGCGAACCCGCATCGCGATCGCGACCAATACCTCACGACACGTCGCGTACCGGCGACCGCACGCGGTGTCGCAGGCGATCAGTCGCCCGTGCCGCGGCGGTTCTTCTTGATCTCGGACTTGTGCCGCTTGTCGGCGACGCGCCGGCGCTTCGCACCCTTGGAGACCTTCGTCGGCTTGCGCGTCTTCGGACGATCGAGCGCCGCGCGCACGATCAGCGCGAGCTTGCTCTCTGCGTCATTGCGATTCTTGATCTGGTCGCGCGTGAGCGTCGACGTCACGATCAGTGTGCCGTCGGTGGTCAGCTTGCTGCGCAGCTTCTGCAGTAGCCACACGCGGTCCTCGGCGCTCAGCACGGCCGAGGCCTCGATGCTCCAGCGGAGGTCGACCTTGCTCGAGACCTTGTTGACGTTCTGTCCGCCCGAACCGCCCGAACGGGCGAACGAGACGGACAGCTCCCCGGAGGGAATGGTCAGCCACGGCGTTACGACGATGTCCTGCATGGGACCCGCCCCGATCTATCAAGTATTCGGCGTGCCGGACGACGAAGAAGACTTCTTCGCGCGCTTCTTCGTCGTGCCCTTGTTCGCCTCGTCGTAGACGCGCATCTCGGTCTCGGCGGTCGTCTGCACGGCCTCGAGATAGAGCGAGGTCAGCCCGAGGTGATCACCGCGGAGGGCCTCGTAGTAGCGCTGGCGATCGATCGAGTGGACGATCGCGATCGGGTAGCCGCCCTCCTGGAGCAGGAGGTTCGACGCGATGCGGATCGTGCGGCCCGACTCCTTGGCCCACGGGAAGATCCCCATGAACTTGGAGTGGAGCGTCGCGACCTTCTCGATCACGTGGAGATGCTTGTTCGCCGGCTCGTCGATCCACTCCGCGAGCTTG
>JANOPP010000131.1:0-1550 GCA_031421915.1 Myxococcales bacterium
CCGCGCGAGACCGACGCCGATGGCCCCCGCAATCGCTCCGTGACGCGTCCGCGGCCCGGGCACGCCGACCTCACCGGCATCCTCAAGTACGACCGCGATGATGCCAGGGACATCCTCGAACGCGCGTCGGCGCGCGAGACCACGGCCCGAGTGGCCGGTGCCGCGATCGCGCGCACGCTCCTGAAATCGTTCGGCGTCAGCATCGGCAGCCATCTGGTGCATCTCGGCGGCGTGGATGCGGCGCCCGCCGAGCTGCCGGACGACATCAACGCCGTGGCTGATCTGAGCCCGGTGCGCACACTCGATCGCGAGGCGGAAGCTCGCATCATCGCCCGCATCGACGCCGCCAAGGCGGAAGGCAACACCCTCGGCGGCATCTGTGAAGTGGTGGCGCGGGGGCTGCCCGTCGGGCTCGGATCACACGTCAGCTGGGATCGGAAACTCGACGGCCGGATCGGTCAGGCGATGCTTTCGATTCCGGCGGTCAAGGGTGTCGAAATTGGCATTGGCTTCGACGCCGCGCGGCTGACGGGTGCCGAGGTGCACGATGCGATCGTGATGGAGGCGGGGCGGACGATCGCCGGCAACGTGCGGCGAACGACCAATCGCGCCGGCGGGCTGGATGGCGGGATGACCAACGGCGAGCCAGTCGTCGTCCGCGTCGCCATGAAGCCGATCGCGACCCTGATGAAGCCGCTGCAGACCATCGACACTACGACGTCGTCGTCGGCCGCGGCGGTGGTGGAACGGAGCGATGTGACCGCCGTGCCGGCCATGGGTGTGATTGCGGAAGCGATGCTCGCGCTGGTCCTGGCTGATGCGATGGTCGAGAAGTTCGGTGGTGACTCGCTGCCCGAGATGCACCGCAATTACGACGCGTATCTCGCCCAGGTCGCGCAGCGATTGCGGTGAGCAACGACGCGGTGGTCCTGCCGGCTCATCTGATTTTGATCGGCATCCCCGGCGCCGGAAAATCCACCCACGGCCGGCGCGCGGCGCGCCGGTTGCAGCGGCCGTTCATCGATCTCGACAAGCGTATTGTACAGCTCGCCGGTCGGTCGATCGCGGAGATCTTCGCGCAGGATGGCGAGCCGGCGTTTCGCGCACTCGAACGGGCCGCCACCGAGGCCCTGGCCTTCGAACCGCCCAGCGTCGTTGCGCCGGGTGGGGGGTGGATCATGGATCCGGGCAACGTCGAGCTCGTCAAACCTGGAGCGACGATCGTGTGGCTGAAGGTCAGTCCCACGGCCGCGGTAGCGAGAATGGGCCCCCGGATCCGCCTGCGCCCCCTCCTCGCGAGCGGGGATCCGGTCGCAAATCTGGCCCGGCTGCTTTCACAACGTCGAGACCGCTACGCCACGGCGGATGCCGTGATCGACACAGAAGTCCTTGGCTGGCAACGAGTTGTGACTGCGATCTCGTCGCTTGCCCCGCGGCCTGCGCAGGGCTAGGTTCGCCCTCCCCCGGTGTGTGGGGTACCCGAGCTTCGTCGATTGTCACGGAATTTCCGCAGATGTCCCCGTCCCGTGACGTTATAGTATGCCGCAGTG
>JANOPP010000132.1:0-13005 GCA_031421915.1 Myxococcales bacterium
AGAACCTGACATGGCTGCTCGACGACATTACGAGCCTGCTCGCTCGCACGAGCGTCGTACAGGTTTTTCAGGATGAGAAGCGCGACCCGTCGATTCACTTCTACGAGACCTTTCTCGACGCGTACGATCCGCAGGTCCGTAAGGACCAGGGCGTCTATTACACGCCCGACGAGGTGGTCACGTACATCGTGCGGACGGCGCACGCTGCGCTGCAGAACGACTTCGGCCTGCCCCTCGGACTTGCCGACACGACGACGTGGGCCGCGTTCGCCAAGGCGAACAAGATCGATGTGCCCGAGGACGTCGATCGGAAGGCACCTTTCGTCCAGGTGCTCGACCCTGCGCTCGGCACGGGCACTTTTCTTCTGCGCGTCATCGAGGTCATCCACGAGACGATGCAGACGGAGTTCAAGAAGCAGGGGCTCGACGACGAGGCCGCCAAGAAGGCGTGGATCAGCTACGTCCGCAAGGATCTCTTGCCGCGCATCAACGGCTTCGAACTCATGATGGCACCGTACATCGTGAGCCACTTGCGCCTCGGCCTCGCACTACAGGAGACAGGCTTTACGTTCGCGAAGAACGACCGCCTTCGCGTCTTCCTCACCAACACGCTCGAGCCTCGCGTTCCACGACAGCTGGACTTTCTCGGTACGAGCGTAGCCGAGGAGGCGAACCTTGCAGCGGCGGTGAAGTCAAACTTGGCTAGCACTGTCTTGGTCGGCAACCCACCATATGCCATGGGTGCAGATCCTGGATTGCATGATCACGCAGCCCTCTTCGCGGCATCGTGCGCTCGCGTCGGCGTTGGCGTAGCTGCGAGCTGAAGCGGAGGACGGCGAGCGAGATGAGCAGCGAACTCGTCCCATTGACCGTTGAGCAGGATGCAACGCAGATGGAGCACGCATTCGGATCGGCCTCGGCTCCAGCGCATTCCCGGGCCGTCGAGGCGCATGCGGACGAGGTTGCGGACCGCGCCTTCGACGGCGCCGGTGGCGATGTCGAGGTCGTCGCGCCGGAACGCGTGGTAGCGCATGCGATGGCGATGCTTGTTGAGGTGGGTGAGGACGTCGAGCAGCTTCTCGCGCTTGGCCTTGTTGCCCGGTCCGGTCTTCGCGATCGAGGCGTAGGCAGCCGACAATGTCGTGATGACCTTGTCGGCGCCGCTGCGGCGACGCAGATCGCGGACTCGGTCGGCGACCCACGCAGCGAGCTGGGCGGAACCCTCGGGGTGCAGACAACGTCCGACGGCCCACAGCTTCTCGACGATGTGGACCCAGTCGATGCACGGCTCGGCCTTGGGGAACCAGATCGCTTGCTGGTCCCAGATCGCATCGGCGCCGTCGGCGAGGAACAGCGTGCGCTTGGTTCCGTAGCCGCGCTTGACGGCTTCGCGATGGAGCCACTTGAACAACGCGGCATGACTCTCGAACGTGGCGCACAGGCGCTTGTTGATCGGTCCCTCGCACGAACCGTCGGCAGTCTTCGCAAGCGTGTAGATCACGCCGATGAACGCGACCTTGGCGTTCTTGCTCTTGTCTCCCTTGGCTCTGCGTGGTCGCTCGCGGGCTTGGCGCCGCTGTCGACGACCGCGTCGCTTGGAGCCTCGCCGCTTCACGTGAGGTCGCCGTCGTCTCTCGAGCTCGGCGCAGTCCACGTGAGGTGCGCCGCCGCCGTCGACCTGAACTACCAGGATCTCGCCGTCGTCCTCAGGCGCGGGCGCTTGTTCAAGAAACGTGCGTGCCTCGGCTCCGACGGCGTCGACCATGCGAAGCGTCGACCGCTGGCTGGGCGACCACTCGCAGAACTGCGCGAACGTCGCTCGGGCATTCGCGAACGCCAGCTGCGCGCAGAGCCGGGTCACCGACAGCATCGTCGCGAGGCTGAACCCTCCTCCCAGCCCGAGCGCACGATCGACGGGCCGGTCACAGGTGGCTCGACGCCAGCCGATCCGCCGGCCCACCGGTCGTTCGAAGATCACCTTACCGAACCGCGTGCCGATCTCCGAACGCACCGCTCCGGCGAGTATCCACCGTGCGCCGTCGTGAACGTACTCGGTGGCTCGCGGTCGCGCCGCGACACGTACGAGGTAGAGCGCGATCAGCGCTCGCCCGAGCGAGAGCAGGGCTCGCCACAGCGAGCCTTCGATCTGATCGAGCGACGCGCTCGTCGCGCCTCGAACGATCGAGAGAGCTTCTTGAAATGCACGCTGGACGTCGCGATCGCGGACGTCGATACTGGTCGTCACGGGGCCCTTTGCGGTCGAGTTCGTTGGTGTAGGAACCCGATATCTGCCGCAGGGCGGCCCCGTACTTCAACTCAGATCACGCAAGTGATCGGAACTGCTCCCGCTTCTCTGCGCCAGATCGGGAACTGCACCCGATTTCGAACTGCGGTAGCCATAGCTTCGTCTGCCAGGGCGGTATCTCGACAGAAGCAACACCTTCGCATTGCAGCCTGATGCGAGCTTTCGGGCCTTCGAGGGTCAGCTCGAGGGTCGGGGCGCCTTCACCGTCGTCGTAGATGAGGCGCGTACACCGGGTCAGCTCCCACGTGTCGAGCCCGCCCAGCGCCGACGGGAGCCGTTCTGGGTTGCCTATCCACGGGCCGATCGTGAGCCGCTGATCCACGAGGCTTAGATTGCACCGGATTGACCGACCTTCGGGCAGCCCGCCGGGCGAGAATGGCCGCGATGACGACGCCGCGGTTCTTCACGGCTGACTACGTCGAGCACGTGACGTTGCGCGATGGCACCAAGATCTTCCTCCGCCTCATCGTCCCCGAGGATCGGGCGCTGCTCGAGGCCGGGTTCAATCAGTGGTCGTCCGAGTCGCGCTACGCGCGATTTCTGGCGTCGAAGACCACATTGACCGAGGACGAGCTGACGTACCTGACCGTGGTCGACCAGGAGAATCACTTCGCGATGGGCGCGATCCTGGAGAACGGCGACGGCACGGGTGAAGCCGTCGGTGTCGGCATCGCGAGGTTCATCCGGTTGCCCGAGCTGCACGCAACGGCAGAGGCGGCGATCGCGGTCGCGGACGACATGCAGGGACGTGGGCTCGGGAAGCTGCTGTTCATGCGGCTGTGTGCGGCGGCGGCGGAGCGCGGGCTCGAGAGGTTTCGCTGCGAGGTGCTGGGCTCGAACACGGGAATGGCAGGCTTGATCGAGACCATCGCGCCCGAGCGGACCATCGAGGTCGGCGGCGGCGTGATGTCGATCGAGATGGTGCTGCCCAATGTCACCCCGACGGAGCCGCACGAGGCCGTCGCGCACGAGGGCTCGATGTACCGGATGCTGAAGGCGGCGGCGCAGAACACGATCGAGTGGACCGACGCGGTCCGGCGGCTGTGGCGGCGCGAGGACTAGGCCTATGCTCGTCGGTATGAGGTTCGCACTCGTGCTCGTGCTCGCCGCCTGCGGCCCGTCGACGAAACCGGCGGCGCAACAGCCGCCACCGCCGCCGCAGAACAGCGGCGGGATCTCGGGACCGGCGGTCGTGGATTTTGTGACCGAGCGCAGGAAGCTCTGCGATCGCGCGAAGACGTTCCGCGACGATGGCTGCCGCCCCTTCGACCGGGTGGACCCATCGCTCCTCGAGGATTGCTCCGTCGTGGGCAGCATCTACATCTCGACGATCGAGCAGTGCATGTTCGAGACGTCGTGCGATGACCTGCGGGCGTGCTCGATGAAGGTGCGCGAGGAAGGCGGGACGTACCGCGGCCCGACGGCGGCATGTAAGGTCGCGCCGGATGCGCCGGAGCTGCTCACGCCGGCAGGCGTGTCGACCGCAGACATCGAGACGAGCTACGGGCGGAAGGACAAGACGTTCGCGGATTCGCCGTCGTCGCTGGAGCGCCCGATCGAGGTGTGCGGGATGCCCGACGAGGCGGCGTATCTGACGCGCCTGACGTGTACGGATGGCTCGAAGCCATTCGCGAATCGCGGGGAGGCTGCGGACTCGAGAACCGGCAACGCCGGCGTCGGTGGACGGTGTGGTCGGATGATCGATCGCTACGCGGTGACGTGTCCCGAGAAGCGGTACGAGGTGTTCATCGACGCGTATCGGTGCCCGGGATGACCACGCGGCCCGTGCGCGACTTGCGCATCGGCCGCTGGCGCTGCGTTCCTCGGTAGGCGGCCTGGGCCCCCAGCGCCCGATCGGACGGCGGCAACGTCCCGAGATCCCGATCGGAGACGCGTGGCACGTCGGCTGCTGTTGTCTGGGTGGTCACCCCACCAAGGACATGCCCATGTCGAAGCCCCCGAAGGACGAGCTACCTGGAATCGACCCCGCCGCGCTGGAGCAGGTCACCGGCGGAACGAGCGAGACCAACGCACTGGTCGGCCAGCTGACCGGTCTGCTCGACTCGATCAAGCAGATCAAGAGCGTCGGCGCGCAGAACGGCATCAACCCGCAAGAGATGATGCTGTTCATGATGCTGATGCAGCAGCGCAACGCGCAGGCGACCACGGTCGTCCAGGCTGCGCCGACGTGGTGGATCACGCCGCGCCGCGGCTGATCGCAACGCGAAACGATCGTCAACGCCGACGGGCGTGATCTGCGCTCCGCTCGCCCCCCGTTGGGGCTGGACGCGGAGCACGGGGTCATGGTCGAGTTGATGACATGCGATCGATCTTCCCTGCTGCAGTCATCCTGTGTGCCGCCGCGTGCGGCGACGACGGGTCGTCCAATCCCGATGCGCCGACGACGATCGACGCGCCGATGACGATCGACGCCCCGCCGCTGCCAGGCGGCTGCGACTACGCCGAGCTTCTCGACGCGACCAACGACGACGTCGCGGGGTCGGGCGCTCCGGAGACAACGGGCAAGACGCTCGGCGCCACGTCGCTGACGCTGTGCGGACAGGTCGACTCGACACATTTCGAGGCGGCCGACGAGATCGTGGACATCGACGGCTACGTCGTCACGGTGCCGGCGGGCCGGCTCAAGGTGACCGTCTCGGGTGTGGGCCTCGAGGCGCTCGGTGAGGTCATCCTCGGCGTGTACAGCGGCCAGAACTTCGGGGACATCGAGGCCGAGAGCACGCTCCACGGCACGCACGTGTTCTACATGGACTCGTTCGCGACGGCCGGGCCCCTCGAGTTCGCAGTGATCGCGCTGAACCCGACAGCGGCCACCGCCCCGATCTCGTACAAAGTCGTGATCTCGACGGACGACCCGTCGCTACGCTGCCCGGCGATCACCGCTCCGGCGAACCACGTCGAGGGCACGGACACCGGGAACACCTCGAACAATGTCGTCGACATCAACTACTCAGCGGCCCCGCCTGCACAAGTAGAGGTGTTGTCGGCCGCAACGACCGACCTGCCGGAGGTCGCGATTGGCGGGACGATCGGCGCGACGACAAACTATCGGATCACCGGCAACCTTGCCGAGGTTGCGGCGGTGGGAAGTTACAAGGACCGCGACACGTTCTCCTTCACCACCGGTCCGACGACGGACGAGGTCTCGGTCCGTGTGAACTGGACAGGGGCTACCGACCTCGACATCTACCTGTTCGAGGCAGCCTTACCGTCCGTCGGTGTTGGACGCAGCGGAGAGGCGCAGCAGGAGTTCCAAACCTTCGCGGTCAAACCCAGCACGACGTACTGGCTGTGGACTGGCCTCTATTCGCCGGGGACAGGCCCGGTCCCCTACAGCGTCGCGTTGTGCGGAGCGGACTTCACTCCGCCGTGAGCTGGCCAGCTCGCCGATTGCCTGGCCTCGAGTCACGCAACCCTCCAAGCGTAGGATCGACATGATCATCATGAAGAATCGATTCAGTGCGTTCTGGAAGTCTGGCCTCGCTGCGCTGGCACTGCTGGCAGCATGTACCAAGCCGAATGGGAGATCCGAGCGCTCCATACTATCTTGCCGGCGGGGGAGCTGGCGGAGGCATTCTTCTCGAAGCCCCAAAAGTCACGCTCGGTATCGGGTCGAACCTGATTGCGATCGGAGGCGGTGGAGGTGCGGGACAGAGCAACAATCCTTCGCCCGCCCCGGCGGATGATGGATTGCCGCAACTCGGCGCTCCCTGCTCAGTTCCTTCGAACCGCTGTGGAGCTGGTGGAAGCGGTGCCGCGCCAGGACTACCAGCGACAGCTGGGATGAGCACCAACTATCCGCAGGCAATGGCCGGCGGCGGAGGTGGTGGCCTCGGGCGTGTACGGATCAACACACCAGACCGAACATACGTTCGAGTCAATAGTGTTGTCGAAGCAGCGGCGACGACGAGCGGTACCCTCGCGACCCGCTGAGTCAAGCCCGTGAATCTTGTGGCCTCCGTCTCACCGACGGGGGCCACGTCGTTTTTCGGGTTCACGGATCTGTCGTGATGGCGTAGGTTCGCGGCCCTCATGCGTAACGCCTCGCTCGTCGCCTCGTTGTTCCTCGTCGCGTGTGGTGGTGGCGAGAGCCGCCCCGACGCCTCGATCATCGTCCAGCCGGATGCGCCGACCGACGCCCCCAAGCCGTGCGGCGCGACGCCGATGTACGGCACCGTGACGCCGATGGACGAGATCGCGTCGCGCAGCGCGGACGTGAATCCCGCGGAGATCTTCTACGACGCGGCGATCAACACGGACCCCAAGTTCGACAACCTGTCGCTGCAGTTCTTCAAGGGCCTCGGCGCGTACACGACGGGCGAGATCGTTCCGGGCGTCGTCGCGCTCAGCGGTCCCGAGACGAACTACGAGACGTGCGGCGCGTGCGTCCTGATCTACGTCGACCTCGATCCGGACAACATGTTCCAGGACGACGGCGTGTACATGGCGACCGGCGGGACGATCAACATCATGACGACGACGCCCAACCTCAAGGGCACGCTGTCGAACGTCTCGTTCACGCACGTCACGGTCGACCCCGACAACAACTACCGCTCGACGCCGGTCGGCGACTGCGATGCGACGGTGACGTCGATGGCCTTCGACTTCCCCGTGATGACGGACGCCGGCATGGCGTTCGCGGCCTCGAAGGCATCGCGCCTCCGCAAGCGCTGAGCGTTTCTCGCAGCGCACCTGGAACGCGGCTTGCTGCGTGTAGGTGCATGAACATCACGACGACGACGAACGAGCCCGCTGTCCACGTCCCGCCGATCTTCGATCGATTCCCGAGGATCGCGACGCAGCAGCAGCATTCGCTGATCCCGCGCAACATCGCGCTTCTGTCAGGCCTGGTCGCCGCGCCTGTGGTCGCTGGCCTCTTGACCTCGCGGCCCGTGCGGAATGGGCTCATCGCGGGCGGGATCGCGGCGCTGGCGCTCGGTGCCCTGCGCTGGCAGATGGCCCGCTGGTTCACCGCGGAGCCGGCGTACGAGGTCGAGGGGCGGATCGGAGAGCTCGAGCTACGCCGCTATCCGGTGCGGGTGGACGCGCGCGCGGAGCTCGAGGCCAAGGACATCGAGTCTGCACTCGATCGCGGGTTCGATCGGCTCGCGTGCTTCCTGTTCGGCGCGAATACAGGAAATGAAAAGCTGTCGATGACGGCGCCGGTGATCGCCACGATGCGCGACGGTCGCTACGAGGTCTCGTTCGTGATGCCGCCCGAGCGGACCCTGTCGTCGTTGCCGAGCCCCGAGGACCATCGCGTCGAGCTCCGCGAGGTGCCCGAGCGCCGGATGGCGGTGCTGCGGTTCAAGGGCCGCCACACCAAGCACAACATCGAGTGGCGCGAGCGCGAGCTGCTCGAGGAGCTCGTCAGTGCGGGCCTGTCCGCGAAGGGCAGCGTGATGTTCGCGGGCTACGACGCGCCGTGGACACTCCCGCAGCTTCGTCGCAACGAGCTGTGGATCGAGATCGCCTGACCCTCGGCTGCGGTATACCCGCGTCATGCTCAAGAGAACAGCAACGGCAGTGTGGCGCGGTACGGGGCCCAAGGGAACGGGCGCGATCTCGACGCTCTCGGGTGCGCTGAAAGACCAGCCCTACGGGTTCAACACGCGGTTCGCGTCGGAGGACGGCAAGGCCGGGACGAATCCCGAGGAGCTCGTCGGCGCGGCGCACGCGGGCTGCTTCACGATGGCGGCTGCCTTCCAGATCACGAACGCCGGCAAGGAGCCGACGGAGCTGAAGACGGAAGCGACCGTGTCGATGGAGAAGCAGGACATCGGCTGGACGATCGTCAGCATCCACCTCGAGCTCGTCGGCACGGTGCCCGGGATCACGCAGGACGAGTTCCAGACGTTCGCCGACAACGCGAAGAAGGGCTGCCCGCTGTCGCGCGCCCTCGCCGCGGTCGCGAGCATCACGATGACCGCGACGCTGAACCGCTAGCTCACGTCGCGCACGGTTCGCCGACGACGACGCCGCCCGATCGGGCGCGCTACCGCTTCTTCTTCGCGACGGGCTTCTTGGTCGCGGGCTTCTTGGTCGCAGGCTTCTTGCTCGCAGGCTTCCTTGCCTTCGCGGCGACCTGCCGCTTGGCACCCGCCGGGATCGCGCCGCGAGCGAGCTCGTAGGCGGCGATGTACGCCTCGGTCGAGACCTTGCTGATGGTGTCAGCGATCACGTCGAGCGCGAGACTGTCGGCGGCCTTGAACCGCACGCACGACTTGCCCATGTCGAGCTTCTTGCCTGCCGCCTTGAAGCCCGCCTTGAAGCGCTCTTCGACTCGCTTGTCGCCGTAGACGGTCATCATGTAGAGCGCGTTGTGCTGCTTCTGCGCAGCGAGACCGGCGAGGCAGAGCGGTTGCCTGTTGTAGGTCGCGGGGTAGTCCGCGAGCGGGATGTACCAGCCGATCATTCCGTAGAGCATTCCCTCCTGGTAGCCGCGAGGGAGCCTCGAGTTGACGACCGCGCGCACGCGCTCGATCTCGGCGCGACGATCGGGCGGGAGAGATGCGAGGTACCGATCAACCGTTGTTGCAGCACTCGAGACCATGGTCCTGCGAGCCTACCGCGTCAGCCATTTCCTGATCTCGCGGTGTTAGTGGTGATGGCACGGCAGATGCTCGTTTCCTCCTCGGAGGACTCAACTCATGTCTCGATTCACCCTTCCCGCCATGCTCGCGGCTGCCGCGCTCGCGGTTGGCTGCACGGGCACGGTCGCCACCAACGGTGGCGGCTACGTGACTGCGTCGACCTACACGCCGGATCTCGTCTACGTGAGCCCGGGCGTGTCGGTGATCGCGGACTACGACGAGCCCGTGTTCTATACGGACAACTACTACTGGCGCAGCGACAACTACGGTCGATGGTACCGGTCGAACTACTACGACCGTGGCTGGGCGTACGCGAGCCCGCCCCGGGCGGTACTCTCGATCCGGAGCCCGAGCAACTACCGGCACTACCGCCCGGCCGGCTACACGGTCCGACGCGACAACCAGCGCGGTCGCACCTACGATCGCGGCGATCGTCGCAGCCGCCCCGTGATCCGCGACCATCGTCGCTAGACGGCAGCGCTGTGTGATATGCGAAGACCATGCGCGTCGTGGCCTTCGCATCGCTCGTTGCGATCAGTGCGTGTACACCCGTGACGCGCCCACGCCCGAGCGTGACGAGTACGGCCGAGACCTCGCAGTGGCTGCGCACCGGTCGCTACGCCGAAGCGGTCGCGATGTGTCACGACTTCGCTCTCGCCTACGCCAGCGTGCGCTGCGAGCAGATCGGCACGACCACCGAAGGACGTCCGCTCGTCGCGCTGTCGATCACGCGACGCGCGAATGCGCCGGTGATCCTGATCCAGGGCGGCATCCATGCCGGCGAGATCGAGGGTAAGGACGCCGGGTTCCGGATCCTGCGTGATGTCCTCGACGGCAAGGTCGCCCCTGGCGTCCTCGATGCCGTCTCGATCGTGTTCGTCCCGGTGCTCAACCCCGATGGTCACGAGCGGTTCGGTCCGAACAATCGCCCGAATCAGCGGGGTCCCGAGGAGATGGGCTTTCGCACCAACGCGGCGCGGCTCAACCTCAACCGCGACTGGGTGAAGCTGGACTCTCCGGAGATCAAGGCGCTCGTCGGCATCATCCGCGAACGCGACCCCGTGATGCTCGTCGATCTGCACGCGACGGATGGCGCACAGTTCGAGCACGACATCGCGGTGATGACCTCGCCGGTCGCCCCCCGCGAGGACGGACTCGAGGAGGCTGCGACCGCGCTCTCGGACGTGCTGCAGAAGCGACTCACGGAGCTCGGCCACCTGCCACTCGACTTCTATCCGTCGTTTGTCGACGACACCAACCCGCACTCCGGGTTCGCGAAGGGCGAGGCGCCGGCGCGGTTCGGCAACTTCTACATGGCGGCGCGCAGCCGCATAGCCGTGCTCGTCGAGACGCATAGCTGGCGCACGTACCGCGAGCGCGAGCAGAGCACCTATCACACGCTGCAAGCGCTGCTCGAGGAGGCGACGCGGAGCGCGGGTGCTTGGCGCGACCTGATGCGCGCGAATGATCTCTCGGACATCCGGCTCGCCGGGACCGACGTGACGATGGTCTGGGACAACGGCCCCGGCAATCACGAGATTCCGTTCCGCGGGTACGCATACGACAAGCGACTCTCGGACCTCACCGGCGGGACGTGGCTCGTCTATGACGAGAAGACCCCGGAGATCTGGAACGTGCCGCTCTACGACGAGCTGCTCCCGGGTGCGACAATCGCGGTGCCGAGCGGCGGGTACATCGTCGACGGTGGCTTCGCCGCGACCGTGCGTACGGTGCTCGACGCGCACGGGATCGATTACTACCCGATCGACGAAAAGGATCACTCGGCGGTCGTCGACGTGTTCCGCGCGACGAAGGTCACGTTCGCCCCGCCGTACGAGGGCCGCACCCGCGCCCAGGTCGCGGGCACGTGGACCGCGGAGACGCGCGCACTCGAGACGGGAGCGATCTTCGTACCCGCAGCGCAGCGCCGCGCACGCCTGGTCGTCCATCTGTTCGAGCCCGAGCTCGCCGACTCGTTCGTCCAGTGGGGATTCTTCAACGCCGTCTTCGAGCGCAAGGAGTACATCGAGCCCTACGTGATCGAGACCGAGGCCCGCGAGATGCTCGCGGCCGATCCGGCGCTGCGAGCCGCCTGGGAGGCCGCCTCGCCGGGGCTGACGACTGCCGAGCGCCTCGATTGGTTCGCACGCCGACACCCGAGCTGGGACGAGCGCGTGAATCTCCTACCCGTGTACCGGACTTCACGCATCCCCCGGCAGCGGGCGCACAAGCTGTAAACGCGAGGCAGGCCCCGGCAGAACGAGCGTTGCCGGGCATCGGCACGCGAACCGCTAGGGTCTGTCGTCGCGATGCACCGGTTGTTTGCCGCGATGGTTCTGCTGGGTGCTTCGTCGGTCTCTGCCGACGAGCTGAGCGAGAGCGCCGACGCTGACGAGGTTCCTGGAAAGAACCTCGTTTACGTGGAAGGACTCGGCAAAGCCGGGCTGTACGGCGTCGGCTACGAACGCACGCTGACGGCGCGGCTGTCGCTGGGCGTCGCCGGATCGTTCGCGGTGATCCGCGATCAGCAGCTGACGACGATCGCGCCCTACGTGCACGGGACGATCGTTCGCGGCGGGCCACACGCGCTGTTCACCGAGCTCGGTGCCACGTTCGTCTACAGCCGCTTGCCCTCCACGGTCGACGACTGGCACGGCATGTCGGACTCGGGCGGTGGCGGGTTCGCCTCTCTCGGCTGGGAGCGCGCGGGCCAGCGCGTCGTGGTGCGCACGGCAGCCTCGATCGTCGTCGGTGAAGGTGGCATCGCTCCGTGGGTGGGCGTCGCGATCGGCTTCCGCCCGTGATGCGCGGGGCGTTACTCGCAGCCGTTGCCACGAGCACGGGTTGCACCGACTTCACCGACGACGGAGCGTCGTGGGAAGCTGCGACGCAGGTGACCGGCGATCTCGCGCCCGAGCTCGGGCCGACGCCGGACTCGCTGCGCGCCGAGGGCTGCATCGCGCGGATCGCGTCGTGGAACGTCCACTTCGGCGCCGACGTCGACGATCTCGCGGCGCAGCTCGCCGCATCGACGGAGATCGCGAAGGCCGACGTGATCCTCGTCCAGGAGATCGAAGCCTACCCCGACGAGACCGGCACGCGCAGCGCCCGGCTCGCCCGCGCGCTCGACATGACGTGGATCTACGCGCCCGCGCGTGCGGAGGACGCCGGCACGCACGGCATCGGGATCCTCAGCCGCCATCCACTCGAGGCGCCTGCCATCCGCCAGCTCCCGTTCTTCGACCAGCCGCACAACCCGCGCAACCGGATCGCGATGTCGAGCGAGCTCGTGCTCGGCGCGCATCGCCTGCAGATCGTCAACGTCCACCTCGACGTGCGGCTCGGTCCCATCGATCGCATCGCGCAGCTCCACCCGGCGGTCAACGACATCGCCGACAAGGTCCTCGTCGGCGGCGACTTCAACACCAACCCATGGGCGTGGGTCGACGGGATCCTGCCGCTGACCGGCACCGAGGCGATCGTCGGGCAGCACCAGGCGGCTGTCGTCGACGACTATCTGACCGGCAAGGGCATGGTCGGTGCGATCCCGCTGTCGACCTCGACGATGCGCCTGCCCGGCGTCGGGATGCGGATCGACAACCTCTACGCGCGCGGCCTGCCGATCGTCGCGTCGGGCGTCGAGCACGTCGACGGCTCCGACCACTGGCCGATCTGGGTCGACGTCGACCTGTGCGCCGGCGAGTAAGCGACGCTCGGCGAATTGGTCCTTGCCGAGCGGTCACCAGCGCAGCGCCTCGCGGATCACACCAGCGATTGCCGGTACGCAAGCAACGTCGGGCGAGCGGTCGCGGGCGTCGCAACGACTCGCGGACCAGCAAGGCGATCGTTGGTACGTGAAGAACGTCGGGCGAGCGGTCACTCGTGCGATCGCGGGAACCGTCGCAGCGCCTCGCAGATTGGACAGCGATGCCACGTACGAGACGCACGTCGTCGACGATCACCCGAGCGGTCGTGGGCGACGCAGCGACTCGCGGATCAGCGAGGCGATCGTTGGTACGTGGAGAACGACGGGCGAGGGTCACGCGTGCGATAGCGGACACCGTCGCAGCGCCTCGCAGATTGACC
>JANOPP010000133.1:0-47751 GCA_031421915.1 Myxococcales bacterium
GGCGACACGGCGCGCTCGACGAGCTCGGCCCTCGTGATCGGTGGGCGCTTGATCTCGGCGTCCTTCGGCCAGTCCGGGTTGAGGATGCCGGCGCGCCCGAGCGCGATCACGTCGGCGCCGCGTGCGAGGGCCGCGGTCGCATCGTCGCGCGACCAGATCTTGCCCGCGGTGAAGATCGCGACCTCGCGTGGCAAGGCGGCGCGGAGCAGCGTCAGCACGTGCGCGTCGGGCCGCTTCGCCGACATCCGCGTCACGTCCCACAGCGACGCGTGGATGAAGTCGACGCCGTCGTCGGCGAGCCACTGCGCGACCTGCAGGTTGTCGTCGAGATCCTGGCCGCGCGCCTGACCGAAGTCCTCGAGCGAGAGGCGGACGCCGATCGCGAACGTCGAGCGACAGCGCTTGCGCACCGCCCGCGTGACCTCGCGGATCAGGCGTGCGCGACCGACGAGGTCGGTGCCCCACCCGTCCGTGCGCGTGTTCTGCGTGCGCGACAGGAACTGCGACAGGAGGTAGCCGTGCGCACCGTGGAGCTCGACCCCATCGAAGCCCGCGGTCTCGGCGCGAGCGGCGGCGGCGGCGAACTGCTCGATCACGCGCGCGAGGTCGTCGGCCGTTGCGGGGCGCGGATCGACGAAGTCCGGCGTGTCCTCGTGCCACGTGGTCGCACTCCACGGCTGCTCGCCCGTCAGCGCGCGGTCGGCACGGACGCCGCCGTGGAACAGCTGCACCATCGCGCGTGCGCCGGGCGCGTGGATGCGCGTGGCGAGGCGGGTGAGACCGTGGAGACACGCATCGCGATCGATCGCGAGCTCGCCGTCCCACGCCTTGCCGTCGAGCGCGACGTAGGCGGCGCACGTCATCACGAGACCGAACCCTCCGTCGGCGCGACGCGCGAGGAACGCGAGCTCGTCGTCACCGAGGAGACCGTCGGCGTGGGACTGCATGTTTGTCAGCGGTGCGAGCGAGACCCGGTTGGGGAGGACGAGACCGCAGCGCAACTGGATCGGATCGAACAACATCGCGGACATTGTGGACCAAGCTCGGTCGGTGTCACGCGTGGAAGGCAGGGCGTCTTGTCGAGAAGACGGCCCTTCGCTGCGCAACGCGTGCAGGTGCGCGATCACATTGTGCGCGAGAGCTGGCACGCATCGTGAGTAGGAGTCTGGTCGCTACCAACAGCATCCACTCGAACCCAGACGAAGAAAGCAGCTCACCATGGAGAACATCAGCATCCTCGACCTCGCGACTGTCACCGGCGGCGCTCCGAACGGCCCGGGTCCGAACCCCGAGCCGGCGCAGCAGGGGATCAACGAGCCCACCTACAAGTACTGGGGTGGCGAGGCGGGACGCGCGGCCGGTGAGATGCTGGGCAGCGAGACCGCAGCCAAGCACCTGCAGTCGGCGGGTCAGGCCGCGGGCCAGGGCATCTACCGCGCGGGCACGTGGCTCGGCCAGCAGGCTGGTCGCCTGATGGGCAACTGAGCTCGGGCTCCGCGCACGGCAAGAGGCTCGATCGGAAACGATCGGGCCTCTTGTCGTTCAGCGCGAGCTCGCGACGGTCACGAGGACCATCACCGCGCCGACCGTGATCAGCGGCCACGGTGAGAACGCGGCGAGCAGCACCGCGACGATGGCGACCGCGTAGCCGAGCGCGAGCCTCGGTCCTCGCCGCGCCGGGCGAAGGACCAAGAGCCACATGCCGGCGAGGAACACCGCGACGGGAATCGCGACGGCCGCACCCGCGTGCCAGCTCGGAACACTCGAGCGCCCGACGAGGATGTCGGTCGCCGCCGCGATCCCTGCCCCCATCGCGGTGAGCGCCCCGTAGATGAAGAAGTGGCCATAGCCCCAGATGAACGCATCGCGATTGGTCCGCGTGATGTGGTGAGCGGGCTGCTCGAAGTAGATCCACCACGACGAGAACAGGATCAGGATCGCGCCCGCGATGCTCGATACGAGGTGGGCCGACGTGTGACCCGCATCGACCGCTACCTGGATCGCGATCGTCGCCGCGAGCACCGACTCGCCGATCACGATCAGCGTCAGCAGGGAGTAGCGCTCGACGATGTGGTGCGGGTGCCACGACGTCGCGCCCGTCCGCTCGGCCCACATCGGGACGCCGAGCTCGACCGGCAGCATCACCAGCCACCCCACGATCCACAGGTGAGCCGGGAGCAGCAGCAGCGCGAGCCAACCCACCTCGCACAGCGTTACCCCGAAGGCGTAGCGGCGCGCGGTTCGTCGTCGACCGGGATCCTCATCGCCCCGTCCCGCCCGGAGCCAGCATGCGACCAGTCCCGCGCGCATGATCGCGTAGCCGAGCGTGACGAGCGAGTAGTCACGCTGCGTGAACGCGCGCGGCACCCCGGCGGCGAGGACGAGGACCCCGACGATCTGCACGAGCACCTTGAGTCGATACGGAACGTCGTCGGTGTCGTACGCCGATGCGAACCACGTGAAGTTCATCCACGCCCACCAGATCGCGAAGAACACGAGGCCGAACGAGATCACTCCTTCGGTGACGTGCCCCGCGGAGATCGCGTGGTGCAGAGCCGCCGCGGCCTGGGCGACCGCGACGACGAAGCAGAGATCGAACAGGAGCTCGAGGGGCGTGGCCACCCGATGGTGCTCCTCCCGATTGCGTGCGAGCATCGGTCGTCGCCACGGTCGGCGGTGGGTCACGCCGTGTTCGTCGGACATCGCGGCTTCCGAGTCTCGCATACGCAGCGCTTCCCCGCGGCCGCAGGTATGGTGTTCCCGATGAGACGCCTGCTCGTCGTGCTCGCTGCGTGCGGCAACCCTGCGCCTTCGACACCGACCAGGACCGGTGGCTCCCCGCCACCCACCCCCGCACCCGATCTCGACGGTGTCCGCGCTGCCGTCGCGCCCCACACGCTGTATCGCTTCGATGACGCGTCGATCAACACGCGTGGCTGCCCACCAGACCAGACGCTCGGCGAGTACGTCGCGATGCTCGTCACGAACGGCACCGGCGAGCCGGGCTCCAAGGACACACACCGGTTGACCGGCGGCTGCCAGGAGTTCCCGTCGGCGGACACGCTTGCGCCGATCGATCCGCCGAGCGATCCGGCGTACTGGTACTGCAAGATCGACTCGTACACCGTCGATCCCGAGGGCGAATCGCCCTGGCACTACGAGCTGCGGCTGCGCATCCGTAAGGCGGACGGTGCCGCGGATCTCGCGACGCTCTCGTGTCCCGGAACGCCGTGACGGAAACACGCGACGCCGAGCAGCCGATGATCAAGAATAGGCGCATGGCGCGTCTGTGTGGCTTGTGGGTGCTGGTGCTGCTCGCGTCATGTACGACGCCGAACCCGAGGTCGTGTGCCGATGGGACGTGCAGCGACCCAGCGTTGCCGTTCTGTGATGTCGATGGCGCGGTGGCAGGTGCGCCGCTGGCGTGCATCGCTGTCTCGTGCACGCCGGCCGAGGTCGCGGTGTGCCGTGGCTCGGAGGCTGTCACCTGCAACAGCGCCGGAGACAACTTCGAGTTGAAGGACTGCCCGCTCGGCTGCAACATCGCGGTCGGCGGATGCCGGTCGTGCGCCACAGACACGGATTGCACCACCGCCGCGCCGATCTGCGATCAGACGACGAGCCAGTGCCGCGTCTGCGCGGCCGACACCGAGTGCGAGAGTTTGGTCTGCGGCCAAGGCGCGTGCGTCGACAGGTCGGAGATCGTCTATGCGAGCTCGACGGGCTCCAACGTTGCGAACGGCACCCTTTCAGATCCCGGTTCGATCCCCCGGGCGCTCGAGCTGGCCTCCATCGGAGGTGGCACACCAAAGATCGTTCGGCTCCTTCCGGGTACGTACACAACCCCGCTCGAGGTGCTCGCACCAACCACCGCTCCGCTCGAGATCGTGGCAACGGGTGCCACCATTCGTTCTCCCTTTGTCGCCATGAATGTTCGAGGCGGAGCCGACGTGAAGATTCGCGGCATCTCGCTCACGGGCGGGAATCACGCGCTTCTCTGCGGATCCAACGGAGACCTCCAGACAACGCTCATCGTCGAGGATTCCCTGTTCTTCGAGAACCCAAATGTGAGTACGAGCCTCGTGGTCACCGTCGGCTGTACCGTCGCGATGACCAGAGTGGAGTCTCGTTCCACGTCAACACAAGGCGGCATGCTCTTCGCCACCAACACGCGGTTCACTGGAGACCGGATACTCTTCGTCGGCCGCAACACATCCATTTCGACGTTGGGCGTGCGCGTCTCACTGAGACTCACGAACTCCGTGCTCGACGACGTCTTTCTTTCACTCAGTACCAGCGATTCGCAAGCGCCGGGGAGCGAGGCATTCCTGGCGTTCAACACGATCGTGGTGGAGGCCACGGGACGGAACGCTCTCTGCCCGAGTAGCGCGAGCTTCTTCAACGGCGTCTTCGAGAACAACATCATCGTAGCGAATGGGGCGACGAAAGCCGTCGACAACGCCACCTGTTCGCTCGTTAACAACGTTCTTCGCCCGCAACCCGGGGCACCAGCCGGCAACATCGTTGCTGACCCTCAGTTCGAAAATGCGTCAGCGAAGAACTTCAGGCTCAGGGCGACGAGCCCCGCGCTTGGCGCCGCTTCTACCGCGCCTCTGGTCTCGACCGACCATGACTTCCTGGGGGCCGCGCGCCCGCAAGGAGCTGGCGCTGACTTAGGCGCGTTCGAGCAGTGAGAGGGAAGCGTGGTCGCTCGGTAGCCGACCAACTACCTTACCTTAGAAACCGATGCCGCCGGTATCGGTGCACTTCGCGAGGCCGTCGTTGAGGGCGGGGTAACGGTAGAAGCCGCTGAAGCACATCTCCTGGTTCGAGCTATCTCCCCAGGTAACCTGAACTCCGGTGGTGTTGATGTACGTGCACGTGACGCGGATGACATCATCCTTGAGTACCTGAATCTCAGGCGTCTTGAGGTAGTAGGTCTGCTCGGCAAAGTCGAAGTCGAGATTGTGGAGGACCGTCGTCGTCCCCATACGCGTCAGCTCGACCTTCTGGTGCGTCGCGAGCTGGTGCATGTGCGGCCACACAGCGAAGAGAGTGTACGGCGTAGCGACGGTGCAACCACCGCTGACGTTCTGAGGTGTAGCCTGCGGCTGCAAGCGGATTCCGAACGCGCCGGCGAACACCATCTCGGCGAGCGTAGCCGGAGCGGTGGTCTGCGACTTGACGTGGATCGCCGACTCGCCCGAGAGCGGTGCATCGCTGGCGTTGAACAAATGCAGGTTCAGGTGGAGCTGCGTTCCCGCGGGAACGTGCACACCGACACCGGCCGGGAAGTCGAGCGGCGATGTACCGACGCCCGACGCGTACATCATCTTGGTACCGATCTCGCCAACGTCGCACGCGTACTCGCCGTCGGGACCCGCCGTGCGGCTGCTCGAGATCGAGAGGACCGTGTGGTGCGTGCCCTGCGGAGCCTGCGCCACGATGCTGGTGATGTACAACTCGGCGGCAGTCGTGAACCGCACGCACCGATAGGTGTCGAGCTGGCCTGGCGTGAGACTCCAGGAGCCTCCGATGATCCGCGTGTACCCGTCAGGCACGAACGCATCGGGCTGCGTGCCCGGTGCGTCGATTGCCTTGGGCGCGTCGGCGGTGCCGCTGCCGCCGTCATCACCACAGCCGGAGATCGCGAAAAACACAGCGACGCCAATGGCCATCCTCATGGCCTGCATCATCCGCGATCTTCGGGGCCGCTTCCAGGGCTACTTGAGGACGCCGTTCTCGACCAGGGGCTTGCCGTCCAGGGTCACGGTCGCCCCGGTGAGGAAGAACGACAAACCGAACGGTTCCTTGTTGGTACCGCCGGCCCAGACGTTGTTCCCTGTGTTGATCGTCACGATCCCGGCCGCCACGAAGTTCTCGGCCTTGGCGGTCGCCTTGACCGAGGGGTTGATACCGAGGTCGAAGACCGAGATCTCGTTCTTGCCCGGGCCGGCCGCGTCGTACTGCGCCTTGATGCCGTCCCAGCCGGTCTTGGCGGTGATCGTCGTGATCTTGCCGGCCTTGATCTCGGCGGTGACACCCGTCAGCTCCTTGCCGTCGAACAGCATGCGGTCGTCGACGAGCTTGCCCTCGGCGGTGCCGGGGACGGGGACGAGGTAGACCTCGCCCGCGGGGAGCCAGACGAGGACCGAGTTCTTGCCGGCCTTGATGTCGTCGGCGGAGATGACGCCATCGCTGACGAACGTCTTGCGACCCTTGACCTTCATCTTGAGGTCGGTGCCGTTGGGGAGCTGGATGCGGAGCTCGCTGCCACCACCGAGCGCGGCCTTGAGCGCCTTGCCCTTGTCCTCGATGCCCGTGTAGTCGGCGGCGATGCCGTCCCAGAACACCTTGCTCATCTCGGCCTCGGTCTGACCGTTGAGCTTCGCGCGCGACGGCGACGGCGCCATGCCGTTGTCGAGGGCGACGGTGCGGACGTTGCGCTTCTGCGCGGTCTCGAACACGGGCTGGTTGGCCTTCGCGATCGTCGCGCGGCGAGCGGGGTCGAGCGCGCCCCAGATGCCCTCGTCGCGGATCGCCGGGAGGGAGATCCTGACCGTGACGAGCTTCGCGAGGCCCATTGCCGCGGCGTTCGGCTTCGCGTCGTACTTCGCGGGCAGGGTCGCGACGAGCTTCTTATCGTGGGCCTCGCTCGTGTACGTGATGAACGCGAACGCGCCCTTCGTGCGAACGGCGAGCGCGATCTCCTCGGCCATCGCGAGGTCCTGCGGCCCTGTCGAGATCTCGACGATGTCGCCCTCTTTGACGGCCGCCATCTTGGTGACGATGCGCTCCGCGAGCGCCGGATCAGCACCGGCGGCGGGCGCTGCGGGCTTCGGTTGAGCAGAGACGAGGTCCGCACCGAGGAAGCACATGCCGAGGACGACACCGAGTTTGTTCATGGCGCCCGCTGTACCACGCAAGACCGGATACATTCGAGCGATGAGCGCGCAACTCGCGACCCTCCTCGTCGCGTGCCCGGATCGTAAAGGCCTGGTCGCTTCGCTTGCGCAAGTGCTGTACGGGCATGGCGCGAACATCCTCGATTCGGATCAGCACTCGGATCAGATCGCCTCGATGTTCTTTCAGCGGCTGCGGTTCGACCTGTCGTCGCTGACGACGGACCGGGTTTCGCTGGAGGCCGGGATCCGCGAGGTCGGCGCGCGGTTCGCGATGGACTGGAAGCTGTCGTATGGCGAGCGGGTGCGGAAGGTCGCGATCTTCGCGTCGAAGCTCGAGCACTGTCTGTATGACCTGTTGATCCGGCATCGCGCCGGAGAGCTCGCGTGCGAGATCGCGATGGTGATCTCGAATCATGCAGAAGCGGAGCCCATCGCGCGGCACTTCGGCGTCGCGTTCCATCACGTGCCGGTGACGGCGCAGACCAAGGAGGCGGCGGAGGCGAGGACGCACGAGCTGATCGCGGCGGCGGGGGTCGAGCTGATCGTCCTCGCGCGGTACATGCAGATCCTGTCGCCCTCGTTCGTCGAGAAGTACCCGGCGCGGATCATCAACATCCATCACTCGTTCTTGCCCGCGTTCGTCGGTGCGAATCCGTATCGCCAGGCCTACGAGAAGGGCGTGAAGATGATCGGGGCGACCAGTCACTACGTGACAGAAGACCTCGATCAGGGTCCGATCATCGAGCAGGGGACGACCCGCTGCTCGCATCGTGACGCTGTCGAGGACCTGGTGCGGAAGGGTCGGGATCTAGAGAAGCGCGTGCTCGCGCATGCGGTGCGGTGTCATCTCGAGGACCGCATCCTGGTCTACGCCGGCAAGACCGTCGTGTTCGCCGATTAGGATCGGTCGACAAGGGGGCTGGGCACAACGGAAGGTAACTCTCCCGCGATTCGGTAATTACGGTGTAATTACGAAAACGCGAGAGCGGTGTCCGTGGTCGGGGGCTAAGAGCTAGAGCGACGCGATCTTCGTCGAGACGACGCGGACGTTCGAGAAGGTCATCCGCGTGGGCAGCTCGCCGGAGATGTCGAGCTCGGAGAGCGTGCCGTCGAAGGTGAAGTCACACTGCTCCGCGGTGCCGCACGCGGCGTCGAGCTTGGCCATCTCACCGGGGGCAAACTTGATGAGAGGCATCCAGCCGTGGAGCGCGGGGCGCTGGATCGGGAAGGCGGCCACGTTGCACATCTCGGCGGTCTTGCAGAGCGCGCGCTGACGGGTCACCGACCATCGCAGCTGCTGTCCCTGCCACCGGCGCTTCACCTCGATCCACGTTCCGCGGCGGTCGGCGTCGTCGATCTCGCGTCCCAGATCGCTCTGGGTGGAGGCCACGAGAGCGGGCAGTGCCGGTTCGGCGGGCGGGGCGACGCGGCGCTCTTCCGAGCTACACGCGGTGATGGTGACGAGCAGGGGCAGCAGCGTGCGATGGATGGTGGTCATGGCGTTCTCCGTCGGTGTGCTGGGCGTGGTGCTTACGGGTTGCCGGAGTGCGGCGACGCCAGGTACGGGAACGAGGTGCCGAACGGCTTGTCGTTACCGTTGACGCCGTCACCGATCGCGCCGCCGTTGTTGCATGCGACGGTGAGCAGCGTGTCCGTGACGTCGTCGGTCAGCG
Organism: Myxococcales bacterium; assembly: GCA_031421915.1. GTDB lineage: Bacteria > Myxococcota_A > Polyangia > Haliangiales > Haliangiaceae > JABFXX01. The sequence continues at coordinate 8,579 of JANOPP010000133.1, forward strand.
CGCGACCGTTGGGGAAGTGCGACTGCGCGTTGGTCTGACCCTGCGCGATGTTGATGCGCAGGAGATCGGCGGCCGTCGTGTCGTTGGGCGCGAGAAGACCGACGATGTCCGTACGACCACCGCTCGGCGTCGGCGCGCAGCCCGCGTTGAGGACGAGGTTCAGGAGCTTGGGGACCTCGGGGTCGAGGATGTACGCGCCGAAGTTCGAGACGTCGTGGCGCGGCTGGCTGCGGTTGTAGGTGTCCTTGTCCTTGAGCGGGATGATGACCTCGTTGACGAGCGGCCAGCCGAGGCGCGAGACCTGGATGAACTGACCGACGTCATCGGCGTCGCGGAACTTGCGGAGAATGCGGACCTGCGGGCGGCTCGCCGAGGCGTTGATGCCGAGGACCGAGGTCTTCTCGGTCGCGACCGTCGGGCGCTGGCCGTTCTTGGCCACGTCGGTGATCGGGATCTCGAGGGCGAGCGTCATCACGTTGACGCCGTCGGTGGTCTTGGCGCCAGCGACGCCGAGGAGGTCGAACACGTGGAGGTCGACGAAGAACGGCTCGTCACGCGGACCGGCGAACGACATCGTTCCGCCAGCGCTCTGGATCGCCTGCTGCGCGACCGCGTCGTAGTTCGGGAACGAGCGCTTGCCGACGTTCCACGGAGCGACCGGCGCCTTGTTGAAGATGCGCGTCTTCTGGCCGTTGCGCTCGTTGATCTTCTCGAGCTTGTACCACTGGGTGACGTTGAGGTTCTGGCTGTAGATCGAGTCGACCGGGCCCGTGTTGTAGAGGAACGTGTTGCCGTTCTTCACCTCGTTGAGGAACGTCCAGCGGTAGGTCCAGTCGGCAACGGCGTCGCCGTCGTTGTCGATGTGGATCTCGTAGCGGGCGTCGTCGGCGAACCGGTAGAAGTTCGGGCCGGAGGCCGGGAGGAGGAGCGGGATGTAGTTCGCCACGATCACGAGGCGATCGGGGTTGCTCGGGCTGATGAAGGAGTAGACGTCGGTGTTATCGACGCTCTGGTCTTCCGCGATCATCGGGGCTTCGCGGTGGCTGGAGGCGATGGCGGTGATTCCGGCGGCGGCGATGGAGAGACCGGCGACGGATGCGATGATGTTCTTGAGCTTCATGGTGGTGAGGTCCTTTCGTTATTCCGCGCGGTAGATGGCGCCGGCTTCGGTATCGACGACTGCGAACACGCCCGCGGAACGAGCGGTGCGAAGTCCGCCGACGTCGACGATGTCGGGGGTGGCGAGCTGCTGCATCTCGCCGGATGCGATGTCGACCGAGGTCAGCTGTGCACGACCTTCGTCGTCGTGCGTCGGCATCACGGCGGTACCGCCGCCAGCGGTGAGGGAGACGCCACCCGGCGTACCCATCTTGAGGTTGGAGATGACCTCCGTCGCGGCGGAGCCGTCGGACGGAATCGCGAACAGGATGCCTTCGCCGTTCGCACCGTGCGCGAGGTGATCCATCACCCACGCAACGCCATCCTTGTCGACGTGGACGCCAGTCGGCGAGACCAGCGGCGCGCCCTTGAAGATGATCGAGGCGGCGGCGCCGTCGGTCGGAATCGCGAACAGTGCGGGCGTACCGTCGATGGTGCGACCGGTCGCGTAGACCGTGCGGCAGTCGGGGCCCATCGCGAGGCCGCCGGGACGGGTGAGCTCGGAGGCCGCCATGGCGCTGAGCTCGCCGCCCGCGGACGACATCGAGAACACCGCACCGTTGTCACCGCCGGTGTCGGCGACGTACAGCGTGCCGCCGTCGCACGACATCACCAGGCCGATCGGCATGTCGAGTGGCGCACCGAGTGCGATGGCTTCTGCGGTGCCCCCCGGCTCCGCAGAGGTCGCGAACACGGCGGGGGACCTGTCTTCGTCCTTGGCGTGTGCGGTGAAGTAGAAGGTCTTGCCGTCGGGACTGGCAACAGCATCCGAAGGCGACGTGAAGCCTCCCGTTGCAACCATGGTCACGGTGGTCGGCGCGGCAGTAGGCAGATCTGTCTCTGACGAAGAGTGGCAACCGAGCAACGCAACAGGCGCAGCGCTCAGCACCACCAGGACTCGTTTGGCCATTTGGCCCCCCTCTGGCTGTGTGTCGACATACGGGCGTCGCGTGAAATCGGATCGAGTCGGCTACCGATTCCTGACAGCGCGTCGCGTTACACTGCGAGGTAAGTGCCGACACGCGTCGAGACCGACATCAAGGTTCAACGGTTTAGCTACGCCGACGACGCCGGTCGCCGGCTGATCTTTCCTCGCGCCGAGACCCAGCGGGTCGAGGGGAGATCCGGAACCGTCAACTATGGCGTCGAGGACTGCATCTTTGATGGGCTCGAGGGAAGGCTCGACACGCTGCGCTGGACGGCGGACGCAGCGTCGCTCGGTGCGGCGTGGATCCGCGACGACCACGGTCGGTTCGACATCGCCATCAACCGGATCGAGATGTCGAACGGCGTGATGCTCACGCGCGCGGAGAGCGGCGTCGAGATCGTGTCGCCGCACGTGACGTTCTCGGAGATGAAGCTGACGGTGAAGGGACCGTTCGGTCGCAGCACGGACAAGGGACCCGCGCCGGCGTCACCGCCCGATGCCACGCCGACACTGCGCCAGGATCGCCTGCGCTTCCTCGACAGCCTCGCCGGTCGCATCAACCTGACGGTGAAGGTCGTCCTCGATCTCCCGGTGATCAAGAAGCGCACGCTCGATCAGAAGCTCGCGGTCCCGATCGTGGACGGCAGCCTCGACTTCCGCGCCCTCGAGGAGAGCCTCGACTGGCTCGAGGGTTCGTTCCTCGACATCACGCACGAGCGAGACAAGCTCGCCCTCAAGTGGAAGGTCCCGATCTTCGGTGGCGGCAAGGATCTGATCGCGTGGAAGCTCGACGAGGACGCGGAGACGCTCGCCGCGTTCGGTCGCGTCCCGATCCGCTCGCTCGCAGATGTCCGCCGCAAGGCGAACCGCGACACGCCGGCGGGTGTACCCGACCCCGACGACGACAAGCGCAAGACGCTCCAGTCCCTCACCGTCGAAGCGATCGACATCGCGCTCTCGCTCCTCGCACCGCGCTCGCTCGAGGTCGGCAGTGGCCTCATCATGTTCGGCGGTGACGACGAGCCCGGCATGGTCGATCTCAAGGTCAACGGTGAGATCCGCCAGGAAGGCCCCGGTCGCCTGGTCGGTACGATCGGCAGCGTCGACACCACGATCAAGGATCTCCGCCTCGGGCCACTGTTGATCACGGCAGACCGCCTGCACTTCGACGGCCTCGATCAGCTCGAGGTCGTGTTCGATGGCTTCCGCCCGTCGAAGGTCACGATGATCGTCCACCGGGTCACCGCGACAAACCTCGCGATGCGCATCGGCGGCCACCGCTAAGAAATGGTGGCCCCTGACCCCTTTATCCGGGGCGGGTCATATCGGCGGGAACGACCCACTGATCGAACTGCTCGGCGGTGACGAAGCCGAGCCCGATCGCGGCGTCGCGCAGGTTCGAGCCCTGTTCGTGCGCGTGCTTCGCGATCTTCGCCGCCTTGTCGTAGCCGATGTGCGGCGCGAGGGCAGTGACCAGCATCAGGCTGCCGTCGAGCTTGCGCTTGATCTCGGCGCGGTTCGGCTCGATGCCGCGCGCACAGTGCTCCTCGAACGAGCTGCACGCGTCGCCGAGGAGGCGGATCGACTGCAGCGCGTTGTGCGCGATCAGCGGCTTGAACACGTTGAGCTCGAAGTTGCCGCTCGCCCCGCCGATCGAGATCGTGACGTCGTTGCCCATCACCTGGGCACAGACCATCGTCATCGCCTCGCACTGCGTGGGGTTCACCTTGCCCGGCATGATCGAGCTCCCCGGCTCGTTCTCGGGAATCGTGAGCTCGCCGAGGCCGCTGCGCGGTCCGCTCGCGAGCCAGCGGATGTCGTTCGCGATCTTCATCAGGCTCGTCGCGAGCGTCTTGATCGCGCCGTGGCACGCGACGATCGCGTCGTGCGAGGCGAGTGCCGCGAACTTGTTCTTCGCCGTCACGAACGGCCGGCCCGTCAGCTCGGCGATCTTCGCCGCGACCTTGACCGCGTAGTCCGGGTGCGCGTTGAGGCCGGTACCGACGGCGGTGCCACCGAGCGCGAGCTCGTAGAGCGCGGGGAGCGTGGCGCGGATCGCCGCGATCCCGAGATCGAGCTGTGCGACCCAGCCACTCATCTCCTGGCCGAGCGTCAGCGGCGTCGCGTCCTGGAGGTGCGTGCGCCCGATCTTGACGATCTCCATGAACGCGGTGGCCTTGGCGTCGAGCGCCTCGCGGAGCTGCATCACGCGCGGCAGCAGGTGCGAGTCGATCCGCGCAGCGATCGCGATGTGCATCGCCGTCGGGAACACGTCGTTGCTGCTCTGCGACATGTTGACGTGATCGTTGGGATGCACCGGCTGCTTCGTGCCCCGCGTCCCGCCCGCGAGCTCGATCGCGCGGTTCGCGATCACCTCGTTGACGTTCATGTTGGTCTGCGTGCCGCTGCCGGTCTGCCAGACGACGAGCGGGAACTCGGCGTCGTGGTTTCCCTTGATCACCTCGTCGGCGGCGGTCGTGATCAGCGCGGCGATGGTCTCGGGCAGGAGGCCGAGCTCGTGGTTCACGGCGGCCGATGCCTTCTTGATCGTGGCGAGCGCGCCGATCATCGAGGGCGGCATCTTCTCGGTCCCGATCCGGAAGTTCTCGAGCGAGCGCTGCGTCTGGGCCCCCCAGTACCGCGCGTCCTCGACGTCGATCGCTCCCATGCTGTCGGATTCGCTGCGCGTCCCCATAGACGAGACTTACCACCTCGCGATGGCGAGCGGGACGCGCTCACCGACGACGATCCGCTCGTCAGGGGCACCTCCCTCCGTCACCGCGTACAGCTCCTCGACGAACGCGCGGACGACCTCGCCCGGCACGTCGGCCGGTAGCGGCGCCTCGCCTGCGAGCACGATCAGCATCAGCTCCCCGTCGCGGTGGAGCTCGGGACCGAGCGCCGGCTGGACATAGCGGACCTGCGCGACCCGCGCGCCCCAGCGCTGGAACCGTTCGATCCGCTTCCGCGCGACGGTCGCCCCCTCGAAGTCGCCGTGGTCGCGCGACACCACGTCAGGCATCACCACCTCGCCGAACACGACCGGCGCGCCGCCCGCGTACAGGGCCTGCGCAGCGTCGCGCAGGAGCCGCTCTCCGAGCCCCTGCCCTCGCGCCTCGGGCGCAACGACCATGTACGTCACGAGGCCGCAGCCGCTGCGTGGATAGCGCTCGTAGCAGATGCCGGCCTGGATCGCGTCTCTGTCGAGCGCGAGCCGCACCGTCAATTCGTAGGGAAGCTCGCCGTGCAGCGCGCGCTGCCAGACCTCGAGCGGCTCCTGCTGCGCGGCGAACGCGTCCCAGTAGATGCCGCGATAGAACCGCTCGAGCAGCGGATCATCGGAGCGGGTGAGCGCGACGAAGTCGATCAGAGATCGTCGTCGGTGTGCTGCGCGTGGCTGCCCTGCTCGCGCAGCTGGATCACGCGCGAGTTGACGTCCGCGAAGTTCGGATCGCGCTTGAGTACCATCTCGAAGTAGTAGAGCGCCTCGCCGGCATCACCGAGCGCCTCGTAGGTGCACGCGATCTCGTAGTAGAGCGACTGGCGCTCGCGCTCGTGCGGATCCGCGTGGAGGCCCTGCTTGAACTGGTGGATCGCCTCGGAGTGGTTGCCCTGCTCGCGATGGCAGATGCCGATCATCAAGCGGCAGCCGACCTCGCGGCCGGGCGCGCGCACGGCCTTCTCGAACGCCTTGATGGCCTCGTCCATGAGGCCCATCTCCTTGTACGCGAGGCCGAGATCGTAGTGCGTCTCGGCGTCGTTCTCGGCGACGGGCTTCTCGAGCATCACCGTCGGCTGGCGCTTCTTCTTGGGCGGCGCGTGATGGTCGGAGTCCATCTCGTCGAGATCGTCGACGGGGACCTCCTCGATCTCGTCGATGTTGATCGCGTCGGTGCCGCCGGTGTTGATCTCCTGCTCGATCGAGTCGTGGGCGACCTCGATCGGATCCTCGGTGCCACCCTGGAGCATCTCGACGTCGCGGAGCTTGTTGAGGATGAGGCGGTGATTCGGGTAGCGCTCGAGGAGAGCGTGGAGGACGTCGATCGCCTCCGCATACATGCCCTGGCCGGAGTAGAAATCGGCCTCGTCGAGATCGTCCTCGACCAGGCTCTCTGCGCGCGGCTGCTCGACGACGTCATCGTCGAACGGGTGACCACCAGGGCCGACCACGTGCGCCGCGGTCGCGTCGTACGGAGGCGTCTGCAGCGCCTCGGTGGCGTACGGGTCGTAGCTGCCGGAGACCGACAGGGCGTCTGCGGGATCGTAGCCAGCGCTGGTCGTCTCGCCGAGAGCGGCGCTGTCCCCGAACTGGTCCCCGGGAACGGCCATGTCGAACCGTCGCGCCTCGTCGGGATCGAACGGGAGATCCTCGCCACCGGCGGCGCTGTTCGCGAGCTCGGCCGCGACCTCGTGATCGATCTCGTCACCGAGCTCGCCATCGTCGAGCTGGCGATCGACGGCATAGGCCTGCTGGTCGTTGGCCCAGCCCGCGCCGTCGATCTCGATCGGATCATCGAGCTCCTCGGGCTCCGCACGTGCGAGCGCCTCGACGTGCGCCGGTGACATCTGGCGCGTCGACTGCGAGAGCGACGGCTCGAACTCGAGATCGAAGTTCTGATCGTTCGGGCGCTGGGGCGGACGCGACGGAGCGGGGCTCCCGTGCGCGACGCGGCCGATCAGCTCGTCCGGATCGAACTCGTCGACGGAGTCGCGACTGGCGACGCCGCCACCACCACCGCCACCGCCACCGCCACCGCGCGCGATGCCCATCGGGCGGCCGTGGCGCGGACCGTCGTCGAGCGCCAGCTCGTCCATGTCGGGATCGATCACCGCGACATTGCCGCCACCGAGGCCGTACTCGACCTCCGCGGAGACGGAGCTCATGCGCGCGACGCGCAAGCGGAACCGCCGCGCGAGCTCGAACGCACCGGTGTGGGTGCCGTTCATCGCGAGCAGCTCCTGGAGGTACGCCTCGGCGCGATCGGGATCGCTCGGCGCGATCACCTCGGCGAGCTTGAGCAGCTCGACCTCGGCCTCCTGCTCGCGTCCTTGCGAAACGAAGATGTCCTTGAGGCGCTCGTGCGCTTCGACGTTCTCGGGGTCGAGACCGAACACGCGGCGCAGGTGATCGACGGCCTTCTGGTGCAGGCCGTACTTCACGTAGACGTCGGTCTCGGCGAGGATCTTCGAGATCTCGTCGGCGTGCTGCTCGCCGGCCGCAGACATCTGGCGCGGATCCGGCGCGGGCTCCATGTCCGCGGAGAAGTCTGCGTCGTCGTACTCGGGCAGCGCGAAGTCGACGCCCGAGAGGCTCTGCTCGTCGACGAGCGGCATCGAGCCGGTCATGTTCGACGGCGGCGTGGGCGTGTACGCGGGGAGGTCGCCGGTGATGTTGAACTTCGCGTTGTTCGTCGCCGAGCGGACGACCGCGGGGATCGGCGTGGCCGCGCGCGGGGGCGCAGGAGGCGGAGCAACGCGTGCAGGCGGAGGCGTGGCAGCCGACGGACCGAGGAACTCGATCGCGTCCGGATCCTTCGGAACGAACTCGAGGATCTTGCGGAACACCTCGCCCGCCTTGTCCTTCTGCTTGTTCTCGACGTGAACGCGCGCGAGCTCCTTGAGGACCGAGACGGTCTTCGCCTTCTGATCGAGCGCCTGGAACGCCTGCGCGAGGAGGCCGAGCGTCTCGACGTCGCGCGGGTCGGCCTTGAAGCACGCCTGGAGCTTCTGCAGTGCGCGGCGCGGATCGTTGCGACGGAGGTAGAGCCCCGACAGCTCGCGGTTCAGCGCGTGGTTGTCGGGCTTGTGCCAGAGCAGACGCTCCGCGACCTTGAGGAAGTCATCCTGCCGACCCTGTCGGCGGAGCTGCTCGCACGCGATCTGAAACTCGGTGGCCGCGTCCTCGACGATGCCTTCCTTCGAGTAGAGCTCCGCGAGCTTGATGCGCGTCGCGATGTTCTCGGGATCGAGATCGACGAGCTTCTTGACCGTCGCGAGCGCTTCCTTGGTGTTGCCTTCGCGATGAAAGTGCGCGGCGACCGACTCGAAGTGCTGCATCGCATCGGACATCAGGCCGAGCTGGCGATAGAGCTCCGCGAGCTTGAGGATCACGTCGACAAGACGCGGGTCGAGCTTGAGGATCTGCTTGTAGACCGCGACCGCTTTGAGGAAGAAACCTTGCTCGTGATAGAAGCGCGCGACCTTGAGGTAGGTCTCGATCGCGTCCTGCTTCGCGCCCTTCTTGGCGTAGAGGTCGCCGATCTTGAGCCAGACACGGACGTCCTTCGGATCTTCGTTGACGATCCGCAGGTACTCCTTCACGGCCTTGTCGATCTGTCCCTTATCGACAAATTTCCGCGCCGCATCCATGACCTTTTCTTTGTTGAAGGCCACGGCGTTACTGAAGGCTCCTGGTGCGGGGCATCACAGGTTGGTTACGCGTACAGGGCACACGGAAATATGCCCCTCGCATTCGAAAATCGTACGGCTCTGCGCGAGGTCGGGTCAAGGAAAAGCACGAGCATTTCCCGTGCGTTGCGCATGACGCAGGATCACATGTGGTCCTGCGAATCCTTCGCTGCTCGAATGGTCAGGCAGCAGGCGAGCGCTCGGCCAACAGACGACCGACAAAGCCGGTATCGAACTCACCGCGGATGAACTCCGGGTTGTTGATGATCCGCCGCAAGAACGGGATGTTGGTGCGAATCCCCTCGACGACGATCTCGTCGAGGCATCGGCGCGCCCGTCGGATTGCCGCAGGACGATCGACGTCGTGGACGATCACCTTGGCGAGCATCGAGTCGTAGTTGGGGGGCACCACGTAGCCTGCATACACGTGCGTATCTACACGTACACCGAGCCCACCCGGCATGTGCAACGCCGTGATCTTGCCCGGCCAGGGTGCAAACGAGACCGGATCCTCGGCATTGATCCGTAGCTCGATCGCGTGACCGCGCGGCTTGCGCTGCTCCTCGATGTTCCAGGACAGCGGCTCGCCCGCGGCGATCTTGATCTGCTCGCGCACGAGATCGAGACCCGTGACGAGCTCGGTGACGGGATGCTCGACCTGGAGACGCGTGTTCATCTCCATGAAGTAGAAGCGGCCGTCCTCGTCGAGGAGGTACTCCATCGTGCCGACGTTCGTGTAGCCGATCGCAGCGATCGCCTTCACGGAGGCGTCGCACATCGCCTTGCGCGTCTCTTCGGACAGCGCGACGCTCGGTGCTTCCTCGATCACCTTCTGGTGCCGGCGCTGGATCGAACACTCGCGCTCGTTGAGGTGCGTGTAGTGACCGTGCTTGTCGCCGATCACCTGGATCTCGATGTGGCGCGGCCTCTGGCAGTACCGCTCCATGAACATTTCGGGATTGCCGAACGCGGCCTGCGCCTCGGTGCGTCCCGCCGACCACGCGTCGAGGAGCTTGGATTTCTCGTAGACGATCTTCATGCCGCGCCCGCCACCGCCGGCGCTCGCCTTGAGGATCACGGGGAAGCCGATCCGCTCGGCCGCCTCGATCAGCGCGATCTCGTCGTGGATGCCCGCGGTGCCCGGCAGCATCGGCACGCCGGCCTTCGCCATTGCCTCGCGCGCGCGGATCTTGTCGCCCATCAGGCGCATCGCATCCGGCGACGGGCCGATCCACGTCAGCTTGCACTTGCGACAGACCTCGGCGAAGTCGGCGTTCTCCGAGAGAAAGCCGTAGCCGGGGTGGATCGCGTCGGCGCCCGTGACCTCGGCGGCCGAGATGATCATCGGAACGTTGAGGTAGCTCTTCGCCGACGGTGGCGGACCGATGCACACCGCCTGATCAGCGAACTTCACGTGCAGCGCGTCGGCATCGGCCGTCGAATGCACGGCGACCGACTCGAGGCCGAGCTCCTTGCACGCGCGGATCACGCGCAGCGCGATCTCTCCTCGGTTGGCGACCAGGACCTTGCGAAACATCGGAGCCTCTACGTCGCGATCTTGAACAGCGGCTGCCCGTACTCCACAGGCGCGCCATCCTCGACGAGGATTCCGATGATCGTGCCGGCGACGTCCGCCTCGATCTCGTTCATGAGCTTCATCGCTTCGACGATGCAGAGCACCGCGCCCTTTTCGATCTTGTCGTTGAGCGCGACGTAGTTCGGCGAGTCGGGGTTCGGCTTGCGGTAGAACGTTCCGACGAACGGCGACGTCACCGTGTGTGCCTTGTCATCGACGGCGGCGGCCGGAGCCGCAGCGGCGGCAGGCGGCGGGCCAAGCGCGGCACCGTAGGCCGCGCCATAGGACGGCGCCGGCATCTGCATCTGCATCGGGGCAGCCATCGTGACCGCGGCCTCGCGGCGCACGGTGACCGTCGTTCCGTTGGTCTCGACGACCAGCTCCGTCAGGTGGTGATCGGTGACGATCTGCGCCAGCCCGCGGGCCATCGCAACCACGTCGTCCGAACCACCTTGATCAGCGTCGTCCTTGCCTTTTTTGGCCATCGCGAACCGTAGATTCCACGTGCGACAGGGCCGCGTCCAGTCCCAGGTAGTAGCTTTGTGCTCCAAAGCCGCTGATCTGGCCGATGCACTTCGCGGCGGTGATCGATTCGTGCCGGAACGGCTCGCGGGCGTGGATGTTGGAGAGGTGGACCTCGATGGTGGGCACCGCCACGGCGTCGATCGCGTCGCGGATGGCGACCGAGGTGTGCGTGTAGCCGCCGGGGTTGATCACGATCGCGTCGGCCCAGCCGCGGGCCTTCTGGATCAGGTCGACCAGCTTGCCCTCCACGTTGGAGTGGTGGCAGCGGACCACGGCTCCGCGCGCCTTGGCGCGGTTGGTCAGCTCGCGATCGATCTCGGCGAGCGTGGTGGTGCCGTAGACCGCCGGATCCCGCGTCCCCAGGAGATTGAGGTTCGGGCCGTGAATGACCTGGATGCGCAGAGCCGCGCGAGGCATCGCCTAGAGCTGGGCGACGAGCGTGGGCGTCGCGAGCCGCGCGAGGAAGCGAGCCTTGCCGAAGTTGCCCTCGGAGGACATCGCGATCGCGACGAAGTACTGCGGCGAGATCATCCTGCAGACGAGGAACAAGCGCTGCGCCTTGACCGACAGCTCTTCGAGGCTGCCGACCTGCAGGCTGTCGCCGGCCTTCCGCACCTGGCCGAGGATGAAGGAGAACTCCATCGCGACGGTGTTGACGTCGACTTTGTCGTTCTGGCGGACGTAGGTCTCGACCGGAATTCCGTCGAGTCCCATGATCACCGCGGCGATTCCACCGTCGATGTTGTCGACGATCTTCTTGAGCGTTTCAGCGAACAAGGGCCACCTTGACGTGAACGTTACTAGAGGGCCCGAGGGCGGCGCTAGGCCACGAACCAGCTGATTGCTAGGGCGTTGAGACGATCGCCGGGCACACGATGTCGGTGCCCTGGGTGCAGCAGTCCACACCGCCGTCCTGAAACACACCGCACACGTTGCCAAAGCGCGGCTCGAAGCCCGCCGGCAGAGGGCACGTCCCGACGACGTTCACGATGCAGTCGTTGCAGATCGTGATGGGGTACTGGAACTCCTGGCTCACGACCTCGTCCCCGGCGACATCGCCATAGACGACCACGGTCGCGACGACCTCGGCCCGGAACGAGCTGGACCCGGTGATCGCGGCGCCCTTGGCGGCGATCAGCTCGCTCAGCAGCGCCGGGGTGATGACGTCGAACAAGCCGTTCGACGTGCCGCCGTTGGGCTTCAGGGGCGCGGCGAACAGCGACGTGAATCGCATGATGCCGCGGCTGCGGAGCTCGTCCTGCTGCGCGGCCGAGAACACGGTCTCGTCGGGGAAGGTCAAGTTGATGCGTGCGCCCTCGACGGCGATCGTGCGCGAGTCGACCTTGTCCTCGGTCGCGATAAGCTTGCTCTTCATCAGCGGGAACAACGTGTATCCCTCCGACGCGAACACGGAGTAGGTCCCGTGCGGCAGGAACGGCTGGGACTCGGACCCATCGAACGCGCAATTGTCGTCCGGAGGCGCCGTGTTGCTGAGGATGATGATCCCCTCGTCGCCATTGTCTGCGGCACAACCCGCGAGGGCAGCCGCGACCAGAGCGCAGACAGCAGGGATAGAAAACACGCGGTGCATGGGTCCTCCGAGGAGAAATCGTATCAGGGCGGGGAATCGGGACGCAAAATTCTTCGTACTTCGGTGACGGCGATCTCGGCGACCTCACACACTCCCACCTCGCGAACGACGATGAAGCGGAGGTTGGCGCCGATGCGCTTCTTGTCGACCTGGACGCGGGCCAGGACATCGTCGGTCAGCCAGGGGCGTAGATCGGCGGGGAGCCCGGAGGCCTGGAGCGCCCCGGTGACCTCGTCGGCCAGCTCCGCGCGGGTGCCGGCGACCGCGGTCGAGATCCTGCAGGCGGCGACGAGACCGAGCCCGACCGCCTCGCCGTGAAGGAGCTTGCCGGCCGACGCGGATTCGATCGCGTGGCCGATGGTGTGCCCGAGGTTGAGCAGCGCCCGGTGGCCGGTCTGCTCGCGCTCGTCGCGGCCGACGATGGCGGCCTTGTACGAGATCGAGCGATCGATCACATCGCGCATCTGCGCCGGAGGCGGTGCCTGATCATCGCGTGCGGCCCAGGACGCGCAGGCCGCGACGCTCTGCCACAGGTCCGGCCCGTCGAGGAGCGCGTACTTCCATAACTCGCCGAACCCTGCACGCTTCTCGCGAGGTGGCAGGGTGCTCAGCGTCGCGAGGCCACACGCGACGAGCTTCGGCTGCCAGAACGCGCCGACCAGGTTCTTGCCGGCCGGGAGATCCACGGCCGTCTTGCCGCCGATCGCAGCGTCGGTCATCGCGACGATCGTCGTCGGAAGCTGGATGAACGGAATCCCACGGAACAGCGATGCCGCGACGAAGCCGGCGAGGTCACCGACGACGCCGCCACCGAGGGCGACGATCGCCGAGCTGCGATCGAGGCCCATCGCGACGAGCCGCGTACACAGCGACTCGTAGACGGAGAACGCCTTGCTCGCCTCGCCCGGATCGATCTCGATCACGCTCACCGGGGGAACCCCGGCTCGCTCCGCCTCGGGCACGCTCACCGGGGGAACCTCGGCTCGCTCCATTCCGGGCACCTCGGCACCTGCCATCGCCGAGAGCACGGGAGCGAGCCACGTTGCGGCGACGTTCCGGTCGGTGATCACGGCGATCTTCGTCGGAGAACCGAGGATAGCGTGGAGCAGCGCGCCGTCGATCGTGCCGGTGTCGACGGTGATCGGATAGCTGCGATCGCCGAGCGCGAGGATCGTCGCATCGCGGTGCGCCGCCGGGAGGCGCTGCCACGTGCGCTGCACCGCCTGGACCGAGGTGGCGACCTCGCCGATGGAGCGACCGGTGGTGTCGATCACCGCATGCGCCCGGCGATAGACGGGCGCGCGCTTGGCGGCGAGCGTGGCGGCCGACGCGAGCAGCGGCCGTGGTGGGCCACCCTGTGCACGGCGCTCGGCCTCGCGAACATCGACACCGAGGGCGATCACGAGACCCGCCGCGCGCATCTTCTCGAGGTTGTCGCCGAACACGGCGGCACCGCCACCGGTCGCGATCACCGGACCATCGGCCGCGCCGGCGATCACGTCGATGAGCGCCGCTGCCTCGCGGCGCCGAAATTCGGCCTCGTCGTTCGCGACCAGCGCCGCCACGGACTCTCCCGAGGCGGCGATCACGTCATCGAGATCGAGGAACCTGCGCCCGGTCGCGGTCGCCACGGCGCGACCCACGGTGGTCTTGCCGGCGGCCATGAAGCCGATGAGGAAGAGCGGCGCGGGCATTCATCCCCAGTGTGGCCCGACTCCGGACCTACTGGCAGCGGAGGAGCGCCTTGTTCGTGATCTTCGGCGTGATGAACACGAGGATCTCGGTGCGGTCGTCGTTCTCGCGACGGTTCTTGAAGAACCAGCCGAGCACCGGGATGTCGCTGAAGAACGGGACCTTCTTGTACGCGAGACCGGTGTTGCGCGTGTAGATACCGCCGAGGACCGAGGTCTCGCCGTCGCTGACGAGCATCGACGTCTTCGCTTCCTTGCGGAGAATCGACGGGTCACCACGTGCACCGACGTTGACGAAGTCGGGCTCGTTCTTCGTGACGGTCACGTTCATCGCGATCGCACAGTCAGCCATCGAGACGTACGGCGTGACGGTCAGTGCGAGGTCGGCCTGGACGAACTGCGTCTGGGTACCCGCGGCCGAGACGACCGAGATCGGGATCGAGACACCCTGGCTGATCTTCGCTTCCTTGTTGTTGAGCACCGTGATCTTCGGCGCCGAGATGATGCGGATCGTACCGGTGTCCTCGAGGGCCGACAGGCGGAGGTTCAAGTTGAAGTTGCCGCCGACGGAGCCGAGCGACAAGCCGATCGCACCACCCTCGCCGCCGCCCGTCGCGGCCGGCAGGTTGATCGCGAAGTCCGACGGCTGCGCGACACCGCCGCTCGGCGTGGTGTTGCTGTCGTTGCCGCCGGCCAGGCCGATCGACGACGGGAAGATCAGGCCGGTCGCGTTACCACCGTTGGCGCCCGCGAGTGCACGCCCACCCCACTGGATGCCGAACTGGCGGAGGAACGTCGAGCGCGCTTCGACGATGCGTGCCTCGATCGAGATCTGCGGCGTCTGGAGATCGAGCGACAGCGCGAGGGCCCGGATCTGCTGACGATTGCCGGCGACGTCGTGGATGATCAGCGAGTTGGTGCGCTCGTCGACCTCGATGCGGCCCTTCGGCGACAGCATCGCCTCGAGCTTGCCCCTGAGCTCGGACGACGACGCGTAGTTCAGCGGCACGATCTCGGGGCGCGGCGTCTCGGACTTGATCATCGCCTCGCGGCGCGCGGCCTCGGCCTCGTCCTCGGCGTCGAGCTCCTTGCGCGGGGCGATGCGGAATAGGTTGCCGTCGCGGCGGTACCAGAGACCGTGCGACGCGAGGATCACCTCGAGCGCCTGATCCCACGGCACGCGCTTGAGGCGAACCGTGACGCGCGCGCTGATGCCGTCGGGGACGACGATGTTGACCTTGCCGGTATCCGCGATCGTGCGGAGCAGGTCGTGGATCGGCGCGTCCTTGAAGTCGAAGTCGACGGTCGCTCCGCGATACACGCGGCGGTTGCGGGGCACCGCGCCCGGCACCTGCGAGACCGACTGCTGCGCGATCGGCGTCGACGCCGCACCGAAGCCACCGACGACGGGGGGCGGGAGGTTCTGCGTGCGCGGTGCGCGCTTCGCGACCTGCGCCGCGGCAAAGCTCCACGTCACACCTCCCGAGGTGCGATCGAGCGTCGGTGTCACCGGCGAGCTCAGCTCGGCGATCAGGCGCACGCGGTTCGGCGTGCGGCGGTCGCGGAACGACGAGATCGCGCGGACGGAGCTACCGAATTTGCTGACGTCGAGCTTGCGCTCGAGCTTGGTGCCGAGCTCGGCACCGTCGATGATCAGCTCGACGTGGGTCGCCGTGACCTCACCGAGCGAGACCTGGCCCTCGCCGGTCATCGCGATGTCGACGCGGCTGTTCGCCTCGTCGCCCCTGAACGTGATGTCCTTGACGAACGCCGCGCGGACCGGCTTGACGACGACTGGCGCTGCGACCGGCGTCGCGGCGATGGGAGCCGGTGCGGACGTCACGACGGGAACCGCCGCGATCTTCACCGCGTCGGCCTTCTGGGTCTTGATGCGAGCGAGCTCCTGCTCCTCGGCGATCCGCTGCTCGGCGAGCTGCGCCCGGCGACGCTCCTCGCGCTCGGCGGCGTCACGCGCGGAGGCCGCGGCGAGCTCGAGGCGATCGGTCTCGCGCTGCTGCGCGGCAACCGCGGTACGGCGATCCGCGAGCTCGGACTCGGCGCGCTTGCGCTCGTCGGCGAGCCGCGTCGCGTCGGTCTTCGCCTTCGCGAGCTCGGACTCGGTCGCCTTGCGTGCGGTGGCGGCAGCGACCTGGGCCTGCGCCTTCGCCTCGGCCTTGCTGCGCGCCTCGAGCTGATCCGCTGCCTTCTCGGCGGCCTGGCGGCGCGCCATCAGCTCCTCGAGACCCGCCTCGGCATTGTGCTTCGCGCCGACGGCCTTCTGTGCCGCAGCCTCGGCAACCGAGCGCTGCTTCTCGGCCGCGATCTTGGCGGCATTCGCCTCGCGTGCCGCGAGCTCGGCGGCCTTGCGCTGATTCTCGGCGGCGGTGCGCTGCTGCTCCGCCTCGGTGCGCTGCTTCGACGCGAGCTGCGCCGCAGACTCCGCCTCGATGCGCTGCCGTGCAGCATACGCCGCGGCCGTCTCGGCCTCGCTGCGGCGGCGCGTTGCATCCGACGCGGCTGCCTCGGCCTCGCCACGCTTGCGCGAGGCCTCCGTCGCCGCACGCTCGGCGGCGGTGCGCTGCTGCTCGACGGTCGCGAGACTCACGCGCGTCGAGTCGAGATCCTTCTTCGCACCCGTCGCGGCGGTCTCGGCGGCGATCTTGCGCGCCTCCGCGTCCTCGGCCGCGCGCTTGGCCTTCGCGAGCCGATCCTCGGCGACCTTCGCCTCGGCGATCAGCCGCTCGCGATCCGCCGCGACCTGCGTCGACGAGCGGTCACGCGCCAGCGCTGCCTGCTTTGCGGCGGCCTCGGCCGCCTCGCGCTCGCGATTCGCGCGCGCCACGGTCTCGCTCGCGGCTTCCTCGCGGGCCTGCGCCGCGGCAACACCCGCACGCGCCTTGTCCTCGAGCGACTGGATCTCGAGGGTCTTCTTGTCGAGCGCCGCGAGCTGGACCTTGGCGTCCTTCTGCAGCTTCTCGGCGCGCTGCTTGTCCGCCTCGGCCTGGCGCTTGTCGAGCGCAGCCGCTGCCTTGGCCGCCTCGGCCTCGGCACGTGCCGACTTCGCCTCGGTGCGAGCGCGAGCGGCATCCGCCTTCGCCGCCTCGGCCTCGCTCTGCGCGCGCATCGCGACTGCATTGGTCTTCGCGATGTCGTTCTTCGCTGCTTCGGCTTCCATGCGCTTCTGCGCGGCATCGCGCCGCGCCTGGTCGACTTCGATCCGCGCGGCCTCGGCCTCCGCCTTGGTGCGCGCCGCATCGGCACGAGCCACCTCGGCCTCCGCCTTCGCACGCACCGCTGCATCCTTGGTCTTCGCCGCTTCCTTGCGAGCGAGCTCGGCTTCCTTGCGCGCCGTCTCTGCCTCGGCGCGAGCGCGGTTCGCCGCGGCGACTTCCTCGGCGGCGTCGCGCTTGATGGCCTCGGCCTCGGCCCGCGCACGCGCCATCTCCTCGGCGGCCGCGGTCTTGGTCTGCATCATGTCCTTCGCCGCCGCACGCTTCGCCGCCTCGGCCTCGGCCTTGGTGCGCTGTGCATCCTGCTGAGCGACCGACATGTCCTTGCGCGCCGCATCGGCGTCCTGCTTCGCGAGCGCCGCTTCCTTGCGAGCGCGATCCGCCTCGCCGAGCGCTTCCTGCTTCGCCTGCTCGGCCGCGGTACGCATCCGGACCGCCTCGTCGACGGCAACCGCGACTTGCTGCTTCGCCTTCGCCGCTTCGTCCTGCGCGCGTGTCGCCTGAGCCTTCGCCTTCGCTGCTTCGGCGTTCGCCATCGCAGCGATCGACTTCGCCTTCTCGATATCTGCCGCACTCGCCTGCTGGCCGGCACGCTTCGCGGCGTCTGCCGCGCGCTGCGCTGCCTCTGCGCGTGCCGTCTGGTCGGCCGCTGCCTTGCGGAGGCGCTCTGCCTCGGCCTGTGCCGCGGCGCTAGCCTTCTCCGCCTGGGCGCGTGCCTGCTCCGCGGTCGCGGCGGCACGCTTGGCTTGCTCGCTCTCCGCTTGGGCCTTTGCGAGCGCTTCGGGGTTTGCGCCCTTGGGTGCCGCGTCGCGTGCGGTCACCATCACGACAACCTCGTTGCCGTCTGTCTTGACGTCATAGCGACCGGGTCGCGCGAGCGTGACGATCACGCGCACGACCTGACCACCGTCGTCGATCTGCTGGGCTGCGATGGTCGAGACGGCCCAGGTGTTCGGTGTGAACCCTGCCCCTCCCTCGTGACCGCGCAGTGCTTCGGCGAGCCGCGCTTGCGGTACGTCGATCACGACTCGACTGGGTCGTTCGAGCTTGTAGACGGTGAACGTTGGCGTCTGAGCGCCGCGTACGTGTACGCGTGTCGTGCCTCCGTCCTCGTCGAAGGTGACCGCGCGGATCTCGTTCTTGCCGTCGGCGAGTGCCGGGCGAGCGTGGATCGCGACGAGGGCCACGAAGAGCGTGGCGATCAGATTCCTGGGATGGGTCATGGTCATGACGTGTCCTCGAGCTCTGCGGGCAGACGGGGGGCGTTGCGTCGTCACGACGCAGGACCCGCGAACAGCCGCGTAGCGAGAAAATTTTCGCCCGCTCAGGTCCGGATCACAAATTTTCGATCGAGATGCCGAAAGAAAACTTAGCCGGAGGCTACGGCGATTCGACCGGAACGCCCTGCGGAACCTGCTGCGGGTTCGACGCGGACGGCGCGACCACGGGGGTCGTCGTCTTCGGAGCATCCGGCGTCGGCTGCGACTGCACCGGAATCTGGTTCGGATAGAGCTGGACCGAGTGTTCCTCGACCGTGCGCTGCTGGCCGGTCGACGTGTCCTCGGGCTGGACCTGGAACGTGATGAAGCCGGCGCCGATATCCTTCACGACGGCCTTCTCGCGCCCGACGCAGTCGCCCTTCTTGATGATGTGGCCGAGATTGCCGGCGTCCATCATCAGAACCTTGCGCTGCGCCCGCTCGGCAACGATGCCGACGAGCCGGAGATCCGTGTAGCTGTAGTTCGTCGCGACGAACTGATCGTCGCGCTGGCAGCGCTTCGTCACGTCCTGCGCCAGCTTCGAGCCGTCCGCCGGAGCAAGGCCCTTCTGGCCGAGCACGAACGACTGGAACGGATCGCGGTTCGAGACCTCGACGGCGAAGTCGCGATCCCTGAACTGGTGACGGATCGAGAGCTTCTCGGCCGGATCGGGAACGCGATCCTCGACCTTGAGCTTGGGGACGAGCTTCTTCGTCGCGGCCTTGGCCGCCGGCTTTGCCGCCGCTGGCGATCCCGGCCCACCTGGAGGAGGCGGAGGCGCCGGGTCGTCACCGCAGCCAACGAGCGCGAAGATCAGGATCCATGGGCTACGCATCACATGCCTCCCTTGAGTCGCTGGGAGTCTGTCGGGGTCTTCGCCTCGTCGACGCCCGTCGCGCTGCGGTTGACCGTGTCACCCTTGTCGAGCGCATCTTCGACGCGCGCCTTGGCGCCAGCCGGCGTTCCCGCGCTCGGCAGTGGCGGCGCCGTGCTCCCGGCAGGTGCTGCAGGCGCGGCACCCTTCTTGGCCGGTGCTGCGGCTGCCGGCGCGACGGCCGCCGGATCTTCCTGGCGGAACGTGACCGCGACGAACTTCGCGGTCAGGTGGATCTCGCGGTTCTTCACGACCGGCGTGGTCAAGGCAAGGTTGTCGATCGAC
Organism: Myxococcales bacterium; assembly: GCA_031421915.1. Classification (GTDB taxonomy): domain Bacteria; phylum Myxococcota_A; class Polyangia; order Haliangiales; family Haliangiaceae; genus JABFXX01. The sequence goes on from JANOPP010000133.1 coordinate 28,104, forward strand.
ACGATGCGATCACGCTCCTCGACCTGGCCACTGGCACTGACAGCCGGAGCGACGTCCTTCTGCACGAGCGATGCGAAGAAGCGCTTGATCTGCATGAACGTGCCAGTGATCTCGATCTCGACGGGCACCTTGACGAACTGCTCGACGGGCTCTTCCTTGAGCTTCTTCCACTTGTTGATCTCGACGCCCGACTCCGTGACCTTGCGCTCGAGCGTCTCGAAGAACGCCGGAACCTCGGCCTCCGTCGGCAGCGCCTTCTGATTCTCGGAGATCACCTGCGTGAGCTCCTTCATCTTCGTCTTGAGCGCGTCGAACTTCGGGATGTCGGCGGCGAGCTTTTTGTTGAGAGCGGACTTCGACTTGTTGTCCTGCTCTGCGGCCGCGAGGTCAGCCTTGAGCGGCTTCCACACGAACTGGAAGTACAAAAGACCGAGCGCCGCGCCGATCACGACGAACACGGCAGCTTTGCGCTGCGGGGGCATCCGACCGAAGTCGGCCATTACGCCGGAGGACGCCATCAGTACGCCAACCTTCCGGTGATCGTGAACTTGTAATAGTTGAGGTTCGTCTCGCGATCGACGACGCGCTCACCACCAGCGGGCGTGACGTCGAGGAAGTAGACCGATGCCGCGAGGCGCTTGGACAGCTGCGTGACGTCAGACTCCGACTGCGCGCCACCACCGAGAATGAACGTGCCGTCTTTGTCGACGAAGTTCGACATCCACACGTGGCCAGGATCCCAGTCGCTCTGGAATTGCTTGTTCGGGTTGCTCTCCGGTCCGGTGCCAGCGGCCTTGGCCATCGCCTCGGTCATCGTCGGTCCTTCGCGGGTGAGCACCTTGCCAAGCTCGTGGAGGATGTGCGCCGGAACGACCTTCGTCCCGAGGAGCCGGTTGATCGCCTCGGCGCGGCGGATCGCCTCGGCCTCGGCCTTCTGGAGCTCGGCGTAGCCGACGAGCTGCTGGTTCTTCTGGGTGATCTCGCGCTGGAGCTGGGTGTTCGCCTCGCGCAGATCACCGAGGCGCTGGCGCCGTGGCATATCGACGACGAAGAACACACCCGCCGCTGCGGCTGCGAGGGCGACCACGCCGACGAGCGCTTGCTTCGACGACGGATCCGACGAGACGGCGCTGCGCTTGGCGCGGCGTTGAGGGAGTAGGTTTACCTTGATCATGGCGGATCCCTACTTGTCTCCCGCAGCGCGCATGGCGAGACCGACGCCAATCAGCGCTTCAGGTGAGTGCGCCCCCAGGTACATCCGGTCCAGCGTGCCATCGATCTCGACTCGACGCCATGCATCCGCAACTTCGAGGGGGAGACGGGAACGGCGCTCGATGGCGCGGTGCAGCGAGCCGACCTTGGAGCTACCACCCGCCAGGACGATGCGGGTGACGTTCGCGTCGGTCGTCGTCGCGAGGAAGAAGTCGAGGGACCGCTGGAACTCGCCGGCCATCACCTCGGACACGCCATCCATCACCTTGATGACCTCCTGCGGGACGACGCCGTCCTCGGTCTGCGAACCGCCGACCTTGTAGGCCTCGGCCTCGTCGGCAGCGATGCCGAGCTGCTTCTGGATCTCTTCGGTGAATGCGTTGCCACCGATGGTCACGTCGCGCGTGAACAGCGACACGCCGCTGCGCACGATGTTGATGTTGGAGATCGCGGCGCCGATGTTGATCAGCACGATCGTCTCGCGCGGATCGAGTGGGTAGTTGGCCTCGAAGCCGTTCTGGCTCGCGAAGGCGGCAACGTCGACGACGTGCGGTATGAGGCCGGCATCGCGCACGACCTGGACGTAGTCGGCGACGACTTCCTTCTTCGCGGCGACGAGCAACAGCTCGGTCTGCCCGCTCGAGTTCGCCGGATTCGTCACGTGGTAGTCGATCTCGACGTCATCTTTACCGAACGGGATGTGGTGCTCGGCCTCGCTGCGGATGTTCGCGGCGAGCATCTCGGGTGTCATCTGCGGCACCGAGATCTTCTTGATGATGACGGAGTGACCCGCGATCGCGATCGCGACATCCTTCGTCTTCAACTTGAGACGCCCCCAGAGCTGCCGGATCGCATCTGCGACCGCGCCCTGATCCATGATCGTTCCGTCGACGATCGTCTGTGGAACGAGCGGCTGCATGCCGAACGCTTGCAACGCCCAGCCCGTGCCTTTGCGGCGCAGCTGCACCACCTTGACGGAGGAGCTGCCGATATCGAGCCCGATGCACTGTTTGGCCATGAAACCCCTGCGGCGATAATTCTAGGCCGATACCGACGGATCTCCAAAAAGCGTCTGCGTTGGCGCGCCCTTCGATAAGTCAGCTGATCCCGTACTCCTTCATTTTGTAGAGCAGCGCGCGGTGGCTGATCTCGAGGAGCTTCGCGGCATTCGTACGGTTTCCTTGGGTTACGACCAGCGCTCGCGCGATCAGGCTCGCCTCGAGCTCGCGGGTGGCCTTCTTGATCGACAGCTCGTCGGTGTCGGTTGGCGGAGGGGCTGCACGTACGTTCATCACGGTACCCAGGAACGCCAGGTCGATCGTCGGCCCCTCCGAGAGCACGAGCGCCCGCTCGATCACGTTCTCCAGCTCGCGGACATTTCCCGGCCATGGCTGCTCGCCGAGTGCCGCGAGCGCGACGTCCGTCAGCTCGACAGACCCACGACCGTGGCGTGCCGCATGGCGCTCGGCGAAGAACCGCGCGAGCTGCGCGATGTCCTCCGTTCGGTCGCGCAGTGGTGGGATCGCGACCGGCACGACGTTGAGCCGGTAATAGAGATCCTCGCGAAACCGTCCATCGGCGACATCGACCGCGAGGTCGCGCAGCGTCGCCGCGACCAGGCGCACGTCGATCTTGATCGGCGCCGTGTCACCGACGCGCCGGATCTCGCCCTCCTGCAGCGCGCGCAACAGCTTCGCCTGCAGGGGAATCGGAAGCTCTCCGACCTCGTCGAGGAACAGCGTTCCCCCATCGGCCTCCTCGAACAAGCCGACCTTGTCGCGCACGGCATCGGTGAACGCGCCGCGCGTGTGACCGAACAGCTCCGACTCGAGCAGGTTCGGCGGGATCGCGGCGCAGTTGATCGCGACGAACTTCCGCGCGTGCCGCGGCGACGCGTCGTGGATCGCGCGCGCGACCAGCTCCTTGCCCGTCCCGCTCTCGCCGAGAACGAGCACCGTCGTCTTGTGCCCGGCGATCTGCTTGATCATCGCGCGCAGTGCCTGCATTGCCTCGCCGTCGCCGATCAGCGTCGGAGGCGCCGTGCCGGCCGTCGCGATCCGTGGCACCAGCGCCGCGCGCCGCAGCGCGAGCATCACACCGAGCTCGTCGACGGGCTCCGCAACGACGTCGTGCACCCCCGCCGCGAGTAGCGACAGCGAGAACGCGACATCCGCCCGCTCGACGATCGCGATCACCGGGGGCCCCCGCCCGTTCGCGACCTCGACGATGTGCGCTGCGAGGAACCCCGACGCGATCACCGCATCGCAGTCATGGGTCTCGAGGTAGCGCTGCGCATCGTCCGGCGCGGCGGTCGCGACGACCTGCTTGCCCGCGCGGTCGAGCATCACGTGCAATGCGCGTCGCGCATCGTCGTCGGGGCCGACGATCAGCACCCGTTGGACCGGGGACCCGCTCACGAAGCTCAACGTTACCACGCGCCTCTCGATGTCACTCGCGGCGACGCAACTGCTCGTCGATCCAAGCGAGATCCACCAGGTCTTTGGGTCGTGCTGCTGCACGCTTGTTCGTCGCGAGATCCGTGAGGCCGAGCACTGGCACGACAAGGTTTCCAAGGTTCGCTTCGATTCGACGAGGCCATGCGTCCTCGAACGACACTCCGTCGATCCCGGTGAGGATATCGATCCGAACGGGTGCGACGCCGATCTGAAACACGGTCTGCTCGCCGACCAGGTCGTCAGCCGATAGCTCGCCGAGCGGTGCACCGAACCGGCCAAGTGCTTCCAGGACCCGCTGTGCATTGGCGGGGCTGGGTCGGATCCAGATGTCGATATCGCCGGTCGCGCGTGGGTTGCCGTGTGCGGCGACCGCAAACGCGCCAACGATCATGAACTCAGCGCCCGCGGCGATAAGCTCGGACAAGATGTCGCTGAAGTCGGGGTTCATCATGAATGCCTGCGAACGCCCACGCGTCGAGGGTTAGCTGCCGAACCATCTGGATGCGCTCCCCAGGAGTTCCGGGGACGAGGTCGTCGGTCAGTTCGTCCCGCCGCGTCTTCCGGGTCGTCCAGCTCGAACGGTCCATGCGTGGACTCTACAGGACAATGCTGCGCATCGAGCCACGCGATTGGCGGCGCGGAATCGCGGGCATCTATGGCTCGCAGGTGCCGACCGCCGGGAGGTCCGTGAAGACATCGGCGGACGTGACGCATGCGCGACCCGCGTCGCAGCTCGGCGCGCGAACGCTGCAGATCGCGCGGCAGGTTCCCGCGACGCAGATCGAGCCGCGCACGCAATCGTCGTAGCCCATCGGTCCCGCCGGAGGTGCCGTGCATGCGGCGCCGCGAGCGAGCGAACCGTTCGACGCGCAGGTCACGAGTCCGAGCGGAGGTCGATCCTGCGCGTTCAGCCACGTGCAGCGGCCCTTGGCGCAGCCGGTCTGTTCGAGCGGATCGCACGTCGACGCGCCGCCGTCGCCCGCATCGATGACGTCGGTCTCGGTCTCTTGCTCCCCGCACGACGCGAGGAGCAGCAACGCTCCGAGCAGAACCATCGATCGGCACATGACGACCCACGGTATCACGCGCGAGATTTTCACCACGGCTCGTGATGGATCTGCGGGGGGCGCGCACCAACTCGATCGAATGCGTCACATCGGTAGTGCATCGTTTCTAGCGCTCGCGGCGAGCGGTCTCCTCACCGGCTGTCCTGATCGCTCGATCTCCGAGGTGACTCCTCAGCAAGGTCGCGTCGAGTACAAGGACATCCCGGTCACCGTGAACCGGAACGTCGACATCCTGTTCGTCATCGATGATTCGCCGTCGATGGCCGACAAGCAGGCGAACCTGTCGACGAACTTCATCAACTTCATCAACGTCCTCAACACGATTCAAGGCGGTCTGCCCGACGTGCACATCGGCGTCGTGACGACGGACGTCGGCACGAAGGCAACGCAGGACGCGATGCCCGGCCCCGCGATCGGTCAGCTCAGCAATGGCGGCTGCTCGGGCACCGGCGACGCGGGGAATCTGCAGACGTTCGGTCAGGCCGTCACCGGCACGTACATCAGTGACATCAAGCAGCCGAACGGCACGCGAACCAAGAACTACACCGGCAACCTCGATCAGGTGTTCGGCGCGATCGCGAAGGGCGCGGGCGCCGGTGGCTGCGGCTTCGAGCAACCGCTCGAGGCGATGAAGCGCGCGCTCAACAACAACCCGCAGAATGCGGGCTTCCTCCGCCCCGACGCCTACCTCGCCGTCGTGTTCATTGCCGACGAGGATGACTGCTCGATGAGCAAGTCCGCGATGCTCGGACCCGAGAGCGCCGCGCTCGGCCCGCTCCAGTCGTTCCGCTGCAATCGCTTCGGTCACATCTGCAACGTCGGTGGCACGAGCCCCGATCAGATGAACCAGGTCGGCACGAAGAGCCAGTGCCACCCGAACGAGAACAGCCCGTACCTCGAGAAGGTCTCGGTCTACGTCGACTTCCTCAAGGGTCTGAAGCCAGGAGCCACCGAGAAGATCATCGTCGCCGGCATCATGGGCGTCACCGAGCCATACCAGGTCGAGCTCCGCTCCCCGCCGGGTGGCGGCACCGCGCAGCAGGCGGTCGCGCACTCGTGCAGCTACACCGGCATGATCACGCCCGCGAACCCGACCGGCCTCGAGGTCGCGGATCCACCGACGCGCCTACAGTTCTTCCTCGACCAGTTCCCGAACCGCTCGACGGCGACCACGATCTGCAAGTCGGACCTGACCGACGGTCTCGTCCTGATCGGTCAGCTCCTCAAGATCCTCATCGGTGACCCGTGCATCAACGGCACGCTGTCCGACGTCGATCTCGACACGCCGGGCCCGCAGTACGACTGCTCGGTCTCGGACGTCACGAACGTCGGCAAGCCGACGCAGGCCGAGGACGTGATGCCAGCCTGCGATGGCACCAACAGCATCAAGCCGTGCTGGAAGATCCAGAAGGACACGATGAACTGCCCGGCGCAGAACCCCGACGGCACGCCGAACGCTCAGTTCGTGCTGAAGGTCGAGCGCGCGGAGACGCCACCGCCCGAGACGCACGTGATCGCGTACTGCGTGACGGACGCGGTGTGATCATGCTGGCGACAACGGACCTGGCGATACGCCAACCTGGTTGGCGACACGACGCGCTCAACCGCGCAAGACCGCGTGCACCGACGTGGCGAGCCCCTTGCTCGTGGCTCGCTGGATGAGAGCGAGTGCGATGGTCGTGACGGTCCTGCTCGGCGCGTGCACCAATGACGATCGAACGGTGACTCTGCCGGAAGAGCCGACGCAGCATTCGGCGACCTACTTCGACATTCCGGCGGCCGTCCAGATCCAGTACGACATCCTCGTCGTCGTGGATAATTCACCCGCGATGGCGGGTCATGCCGAGCGCGCGATCCCGCAGGTCGCCGAGATGTTCGGTGGCATGGCGCAGCGTCGTGGCGATCCGGACTGGCACCTCGCGGTGATCACCTCGGACCTCGGCGGCGCCAGCTGCAGCGAGCGCGGCGACGACGCTCTGTTCATGAACGCGGGCCTCGTCGGCTCGCCGTTCCTGATCGAGTGGCGCCACATCGACGATCGCCACACCGCGAACTACGAAGGCACGCTCGAGGACGCGTTCGCGCGGCTCGCGACGGTCGGTAGCTCGGGATGTCCGAACCAGCAGCCGCTCGCCGCGGTTCGCCGCGCGCTCGAGGAGCCTCGCAACGCGGGTTTTCGCCGGGACGGGGCGAACCTCCTCGTCATGATCGTCAACGGCAGCGACGACGGATCCGCCGGACCGATCGAGGACCACATCGCCTACCTCAAGGGCACCGCACTGCCGTATCAGGTGTTCGTCGCCGGCATCTACGACAAGCCCGCCACGCGGCTCGACGCGTTCGTGGCTGCGTTCCAGGATCGGTCCGTGGTCAGTCCGCTCCGCGCAGACGACGTGACCGCCGACCTCTACCTTCCGATCTCCGGCGGCGGACAGTGGGGCGCCCCGTGCCTCGAGGGTCGGCTCGGCCCGGTGCCCGAGTGCTCGATCAGCGACGTGCTCGTCAAGAATGGAAACCAGGAGACCGAGCGAGTCGTCCACGAGGCGGTGATCTCCGCGTGTGCGACCAACCCCGCGGCGCGGCCGTGCTGGACGCTGAAGAAGGACCTCCAGAACTGCCCGACGTGGAATGACTCGGACAACCTCGTGCTCGAGATCGTGCGTCGCGATTACCCGCCGATGGGTACGCACGTCCGCGGCAATTGCGTGACCCGGTAGGCGCAACCCGCGAGAATCCGTAGAGAATCAGATGCCAACGATCGATCCCGATCGCCAACTTAGTTGGCAGCTCGGGCAATCGATGAGAAAAGTAAGCGTCTGAAACTGCTGGAGACTGAACTTGGTCACGCAGTTGCTCTATGCTGCTCGAGCTTTGGAGGTTCGACTACCCATGCGCCACATCACAACTGCATCGTTCCTGGGGTTGGCAGCTATCGGTCTGATGACCGGCTGTCCCGACCGATCGATCTCCGAGGTCACTCCTCAGCAAGGTCGCGTCGAGTACAAGGACATCCCGGTCACCGTGAACCGGAACGTCGACATCCTGTTCGTCATCGACGACTCGCCGTCGATGGCCGACAAGCAGACAAACTTGTCGACGAACTTCCCGAACTTCATCAACGTCCTCAACACGATTCAGGGCGGTCTGCCCGACGTGCACATCGGCGTCGTGACGACTGACGTCGGCACGAAGGCGACGCAGGACTCGGCGCCCGGCCCCGCGATCGGTCAGATCGGCAATGGCGGCTGCTCCGGCACCGGCGACGGTGGCAACCTCCAGACGTTCGGTCAGATGGTCACTGGTACGTACATCAGCGACATCAAGCAGACGAACGGCACGCGAACCAAGAACTACACCGGTAACCTCGACATGGTGTTCGGCGCCATGGCGCGTGGTGCCGGCGCCGGAGGTTGCGGCTTCGAGCAGCCGCTCGAGGCGATGCGCCGCGCCCTCAACAACAACCCGCAGAACGCGGGCTTCCTCCGCCCCGATGCATTCCTCGCGGTGATCTTCATCGCCGACGAGGATGACTGCTCGATGAGCAAGTCCGCGATGCTCGGACCCGAGAGCGCGGCCCTCGGCCCCCTCCAGTCGTTCCGCTGCAACCGCTTCGGCCACATCTGCGACGTCGGTGGCACGAGCCCCGACCAGATGAACCAGGTCGGCACCAAGACGCAGTGCCACCCGAACGAGAACAGCCCGTACCTCGAGAAGGTCTCGGTCTACGTCGACTTCCTCAAGAAGCTGAAGGCTGACTCCAGCAAGATCATCGTCGCCGGCATCATGGGCGTCACGGAGCCCTACCAGGTCGAGCTCCGTGCCCCGCCCGGCGGTGGTACGGCGCAGCAGGCCGTCGCGCACTCGTGCAGCTACACCGGCGCCAACGGCCTCGAGGTCGCGGATCCGCCGACGCGCATCAAGTTCCTCCTCGACCAGTTCCCGAACCGCTCGACGTTCACCACGATCTGCCAGCAGAACCTCTCGGATGGTCTCGTGCTCATCGCTCAGCTCCTCAAGAGCGTCATCGGTGACCCGTGCATCGAGGGCAAGCTGTCCGACGTCGACCTGGCCACACCGGGCCCGCAGTACGACTGCTCGGTCTCGGACGTCACGAACGTCGGCAAGCCGACTCAGTCCGAGAACGTGATGCCGCAGTGCGACGCCAACGCGAGCGTCAAGCCGTGCTGGCGCATCAACGTCGACCTGATGAACTGCCCGCTCAGCGATCACTTCACGCTGAAGATCGAGCGCGCGGAGACGCCGCCGCCCGAGACTCACGTGATCGCGTACTGCGTCACCGACGCGGTCTGAGCAGCTAGCTCATCGCGATTCGCACGGGCGAGGATGCAGTCCTCGCCCGTCGTCGTTTCGGCTCGTGATCCGCTGGTGTGATAGGGTCCCCCGCGTCGTGCCTGCCCCCGGGAAGCCGTGGATCACCGCCAACCAGGTCACCCTGGCGCGCCTGTTCCCCATGCCGCTCCTGAGCTGGCTGATCTATCAGGGCGGCGAGTCGGGGAGCCTTCGCAACAACCCGTATATGTGGGCCGCGCTGATCGCGGGCACGGTGGTCGCCTCGACCGACTGGGTCGACGGCATGCTCGCCCGCAAGTACGGCCCGACCGTGCTCGGCGGCCTGCTCGATCCGATCGCCGACAAGGTGTTCATCGCGTTCGCCTACCTGCCGTTCTGCGACGACGCCGTCGGCCTCGGGCTCGTGCCGTGGTGGGCGGTGGCGCTGATGTTCACGCGCGAGTTCTTCATCACGTCGCTGCGCTCGGCCTACGAGCAGCGCAACCTGACGCTCAAGACCAGCTACCTCGCCAAGGTGAAGACCTGGACGCAGATGCAGGGCATCGGCGTGATGCTGCTGTTTCCGCTCGTCAGTAACCGCGAGCTGATGATCTGGTCGCTCGCGATCCTCACCGCGATTCCGCTGCTCGTGATGGCCGCGTTCTGGTTGATCAAGAAGAAGTTCTTCAAAGGCGCGCTCGTGATGAGCGGCTCGGTCGCCCCGATCCTCGCCGTGTACGTGTACGACGAGACCCTCGCGGTCCGCTGGATCATGCTCGCCGTCGTCGGCATCACCTGGATCAGCGGCCTCGACTACATCGTGATCGGCTGGAAGCAGCTCCGCGGCCGCGGCGACTTCGCGCTGGCGGACGGCGTGCGGTTGATCGGCGGCCTCGCTTTGCCGGGCCTCGTGATCGCTGCACTCGTGAAGACCCCGGCACCGGCGTGGCCGATCTACGCGATCATGTCGTTCGAGCTCGCCGTCGGCGGCCTCGACAACTTGCTCTCGCACCACCAGCGCGCGACCAAGGCGCTCGCGTGGGGCAGTCGTGTCCTCGGCGTGTGCGGCCTCGTCGGGTGCGCGCTGCTGATGCCCGAATACTCGGAGTGGTTCCTCTACGGCGCTGCTGCCGTGTCCCTCGTCGGCGTCGCCCTCGAGTTCTGGCACGGCCGCGACTACTTCCTCGACAAGCGGATCCGCGATCGCGCTCTACGCGAAGCCGCCGTGCACACGCCCGAGTCGCAGCTGACCTAGAACGGCAACCCACGTTGCGCGGGTCCAGCCAGCGGACACGGGCCGCGCAAGATCACGGACTTGCCTCTCCGCTGCGAGGGCACGGTGGTTGCTGCTTTGCGTGCGCGGTACCATGCAGAGGAGATGCGGATGGATACGACGAAGATCTGGACCTACGACGACCTCGCGCGCCTGCCGGACGATGGCAAGCGCTACGAGATCCTCGACGGAGATCTGGTCGTGAGCCCGTCGCCGTCGCGAGAGCATCAACGCGCGGTCAAGTACCTGCTGTTCGGTCTCGCTCGGCTCCTCGACGAGCATGGAATCGCAGAAGTGTTTCTGTCACCGTTCGACGCGATCCTGTCTCCGCAGCGCGTCGTCGTCCCCGACCTGATGGCCGTCCGCCGCGAGCGCGCCTCCATCGTGCGCGAGCGCGGCGTCGAAGGCGCACCGGACCTGGTGATCGAGGTCATGTCCTCGCGACCAGCGCTCGACCGTGTACGCAAGTTCGACCTGTACGCGAAGGCTGGCATCGCCGAGTACTGGCTGGTCGATCCCATCGGACAGACGATCGAGGTCTACTTCCTCGTCGAGGGCAGCTACGAGCTTGCCGGCTACTACGGTGAGGGCGAGATCGCACAGAGCGTCGTGTTCGATGTCGAGGTCCCCCTCCGCGACGTCTTCCGGTAGAGCACCGAGCCGCTGGCGACCCGAGTTGCGCGGAACGACCACCGGACACGGGCCGCGCAAGATCACGGACTTGTCTCTCCGCCACAAGGGCACGGTGGTTGCTGCTCTACGTGCGCGGTACCATGCAGAGGAGATGCGGATGGATACGACGAGGATCTGGACGTACGACGACCTCGCGCGCCTCCCGGACGACGGCAAGCGCTACGAGATCCTCGACGGAGATCTGGTCGTGAGCCCGTCGCCGACGAGGACGCACGAGGTGGTGCTCCTTCGGATTGCCTACGAGTTCCAGCGGAAGCTGCGGGGACGAAAGATCGCGCACGTCTTCTTCTCGCGCTTCGATACGATCCTGAGTTCGCAACGTGTCGTGGTTCCCGACCTGACCGTCGTCCGCCGCGAACGCCAGGAGATCGTCAAGGAGCGCGGTGTCGAGGGCCCACCCGACCTCGTGATCGAGGTGACGTCGACGCGGCCGTCACTCGATCGCGTCAGGAAGTTCAAGATCTACGCGAAGGCTGGCATCACCGAATACTGGCTGGTCGATCCGATCGGCAAGACGATCGAGGTGTACGTACTCGACGACGGCGACTACCACCTGATCGGCTACTACGGCAATGGCGAGGTCGCGCGCAGCGCCATGTTCGATGTCTCGATCGCGATCGATGCTGCGTTCGCGGACTTCAAGCTGTAGCGCGCGGTTCGCTCGAAGCGTGGGGTTCGACGTTCGACGTGCTCTCCGCCGGAAACGTCGCGAGGTGCTTGCCGAACCTGTGCATCACCCAGCGATGCACGATCGCCTGGGTGATCCGGTACAGCCACCACGGCAGGCGCGGCACGAACTCGTGGATCGCCGTCAGCAGGTGCTCGCCGTCGGGCGTGACACGAAACTCGAGGCGCCCGCGCTTGGTGGGCTTCGCGAGCCGTCCACCGGTGACGTAGAACAGCTGGCGATCCGACGCGCTGCGATCGCGCGCAAACGACAGGACGAGGAGCGGCTTCTTGGAGCGCTTGCCGAGGAAGAACGAGCACGTTCGCGCCTCGTCGACCTCGACGCGCAGGAGCGGTGATACGCCGGTGGGCAGCCAGCGCATGTACTCGTGCGCGGCCCACTCCGCATCGCGGCCTGCGGGGAGTGGGATCCGCTGGACCGAGCGCACGCCGGTCATCGCTGCGATCGGCGCGCTGCGATAGGCCGCTGGCTTCGACGCCTCGGCCGCGGCGGCTGGCGAGATCTTCGCCATGGTGGTCGATGAGGCCTTCGCTGCGGCGGCCTCGGTCGCGCGCGACCACGCGACCGCCTCGCGGAAGGACAGGCCCGGCACACCCGCCGCGGTCTGGAGCCGCCGGTCGCGGCACACCATGTCGTGCTGCAGACTCTCGATCAGCGGCGCGACCAGCGCGCGTGGCGCTCCGGTGATCAGCGACACCCAGAGCCGCGACAGCTTCGGCGTCAGCACCGGAACTCCGACGGCCTTGCGAGGCGTGCCGAGCTCCTCGCCGACCACCTGGATCATCTCGCGATAGGTCAGCGCGTCGGGTCCTCCCACGTCGTAGGTCTGACCGTAGGTCTCGGTCCGGCCGACGCTGTAGTCGAGCAGCGCGGCGACGGTCTCGAGATCGATCGCCTGACACCGGCGCGCGCTCCACTTCGGCAGCACCATCGCGGGGAGCCGGCGGACCAGGCGCGTGAGGATCTCGAACGAGCTGCCACCTGGACCGATCACCATGCCGGCGCGCAGCGTCGTGACCTTGACCCCGTGTGCGCCCAGCGCGGACTCGACCTCGAGGCGGCTCGTCAGGTGAGCCGAGAGCTCGCCCGGCTCGATGTCCGGAATCAGTCCACCGAGGTAAACGATCTGCTCGACTCCCGCCTTCGCCGCCGCGCGCCCGAAATTGTCGGCGCAGATCAGATCGAGATCGGCGAACTCTCCCTGGACGAGCCGCGCGGACGGGAGCATCGAGTGCACGAGATAGAGGGCGTAACGTGCGCCCGTCAGGGCCTGCTCGACATCCTTGAGCGAGAATAGATCGCACGATACGAGGCGATCCCACGCCCCCGTCGCCTCGCGGCGACCGCGCGTCAGCCCGACGAGATCGAGCGGATTCGCCCTGCCGGCGAGCCGCCTGGCCACAGCCTGGCCGACGAACCCGGTTGCACCGGCGATGACGAGTGAATCCCGCGACATCGCACTTTGACGAGCAAACGTCGGGCCGCGTTACACGCCCCGACCGACGATCAGCCGACGACGCGCCCCGCCGGCATCAGCCGACGACGCGATTGCGGCCTTCGCGCTTGGCTTTGTACAGGTTGTCGTCGGCCGTCTTGATCATCGCGCTGACGTCGATGTCCTCACCCTCGACGGTCGCGACTCCGACGGAGACCGTCACGGGGAACGTGTCGCCCTCGTACTCGAACGGCTGATCGGCGACGAGCCGACGGACCTGCTCCGCGAACGTCCGAGCGCCCGTGATGTCGGTCTCGGGGAGCACGGCTGCGAATTCCTCGCCGCCGTAGCGCGCGAGCAGCTCCTCGCGGCGAACGCGACCGAGCAGGCGCTTGGACAGCTCGCGCAGCACGTAGTCGCCGGTGAGGTGACCGTGCTTGTCGTTGATCGACTTGAAGTGATCGATGTCGAACATGAGCAGCGACAGCGGACGACGATAGCGTGCACAGCGCGCGATCTCTCGCTCGAGGAACTCGAGGAAGTAGCGCTTGTTGTGCGCGCCCGTCAGCGCGTCGATGATCGTCATCTTGTAGATCTCTTCGTGGTAGCTCGCCTCGACGCCGGAGCCCGAGAGGAACTTGAAGATCGCGGCACCGATCTTCACGAAGTCGGCGTCCCGGAGGACGCTCTTGGTCACGGGCACGTCGTTGACGTACGAGCCGTTCGTCGACTGCAGATCCTCGACGGACCAGTTCTCGCCGGTGCGGAACACGCGTGCGTGGCGACGCGAGACGGAGTCGCGGTCGACCTGGATGTCGCAATCGGCCCCGCGACCGAGAACGACTTCACTGCGCGCGAGCGGGAACCGCTTGCCCATGTCGGGGCCCGGCGGATAGATCAGGACCAGACACGCCTCACCGGCTTCCTTGGCCGGTTTGACGACCTGGACCTTGGTGATGCGGGTCTTCCACTCGCTCATGAATACGTCGCGTTGCGGTTCGATCTGACCGCAGGGCACCGTCGCTGTCAATGTATGCGGCGGTGTGATAAGCCGGCCACGTGACGGGGCGGAGCGCGACCCTAGCCGACCCGTTCGAGCTCGTCGGAGATGACGATGTCGGCGTCGTGCTGGTGCACGGCTTCACGGGCACACCCTTCGAGATCCGCTATCTCGGCGACCGCCTCGCCGAGGCTGGTTTCACGGTCTCCGCCCCACGACTCCCGGGCCACGGCACGTCGGTCGCCGACCTCGATGCAACACGCTGGCAGGACTGGGCGGACGCCGTCGAGCAGAGCTTCGATGCGCTGCGCGCCCGGTGTCGCCGCGTCGCGGTGGTCGGGCAGTCGCTCGGTGGACTCCTCGCGCTCCACCTGGCAAGCCGGCGTACCGACGTCGCGTGCGTCGCGAGCCTCGCCGCACCGCTGTGGCTCGAAGGTCTGTCGGCGAAAGTCGCACGTTGGACACGTCCCGGCGCCTGGCTGTCGCGCGTCCGCCAGCTTCCCAAGCTCGGCGGCTCCGACATCCGCGACCCCGAGGCGAAGGCGCAGAATCCCTGCTACCAGTCGGTCCCGACGCGCGCGCTCGCCGAGCTGATGACGTTCATGACGATCACCAACGAGGCGCTTCTCCGCGTGACGCAGCCGGTGCTCGTTCTCCACGCGACGCAGGACCACACGGCGCCCGTCGCGTGCGCCCAGCAGATCGCGGTGCGAACCCGTGCCGTTCGCACCCGGATCCTGCACCAGAGCTATCACCTGATCGCGGTCGACGTCGAACGTGACATCGTCGCCGCCGAGGTCAGACAGTTTCTAACTTCCTGCGGAGACTCCCCATGCGCCACGTGATCGCGATCGACCAGGGAACCACTGGCTCCACCGTGCTCGTCCTCGACGAGCAGTTGAAACTGCGGGGCCGCGGCTACAAGGAGTACCGCCAGATCTACCCGCAGCCCGGCTGGGTCGAGCACGACCCCGAGGACATCTGGATGTCCGTGACGTTCGCGCTGCAGGCAGCACTGAAGGACATCGACCCGGGATCGATCGCGGCGATCGGCATCACGAATCAGCGCGAGACGTCCGTGCTGTGGGATCGCAAGACCGGCAAGGCGGTGCACAACGCGATCGTCTGGCAGGACCGACGCACCGCGGATCGGTGCGCCGATCTCAAGGCGGCCGGCAAAGAGGCGCGCGTCAAGGAGCTCACCGGGCTCACGCTCGACCCGTACTTCTCGGGGACCAAGGTCCGCTGGATGCTCGACCACGTCGGCGGACTGCGCGCGAGTGCGGCGTCGGGCGCGATCGCGTTCGGGACGATCGATTGCTACCTGCTGTCGCGCCTCACCGCCGGCGCGGTCCACGCGACCGACGTGACCAACGCGTCACGCACGCTCCTGTTCGACATCAACGCACTCGCGTGGAGCGACGAGCTGCTCGAGGTGATCGGCGTGCCCCGTACGCTGCTCCCCGAGGTCGTCGCGTCGTCGGGCACCGTCGGCACCACGAAGGGCGTCTCCGGCCTCCCCGACGGGATTCCGATCGCGGGCCTCGCGGGCGATCAGCAGGCCGCGCTGTTCGGCCAGGCGTGCTTCACACCGGGCGACGCGAAGTGCACCTACGGCACCGGCGCGTTCATCCTGATGAACACCGGCGACAAACCGGTCGCGTCGAAGTCCGGTCTGCTCACCACCGTCGCGTGGAAGCTCGGGCCCGAGCAGGGCAACGAGCTGCGCTACGCGCTCGAGGGCTCGGCGTTCATCGCCGGCGCCGCCGTGCAGTGGCTACGCGATGGGCTCCACTTCTTCACGTCCGCGACGGAGATCGAGGCCCTCGCCGGTTCGGTGCCCGACTCGGGTGGCGTGATCGTCGTCCCCGCGTTCGCAGGGCTCGGCGCGCCGCACTGGCGTCCCGAGGCACGCGCCGCGATCACCGGGCTGACCCGCGGAACCACGCGCGCTCACATCGCCCGCGCGACGCTCGAGGGCATCGCGCTGCAGAACGTCGACATCCTGCGCGCGATGGAGCGCGACGCTGGTCGCCCGCTCACCGCACTCAAGGTCGACGGCGGCGCGTCGGCCAACGACCTCTTGATGCAGTTCCAGAGCGATGTGCTCGGAGTCGAGATCTCTCGCCCCGACGTCGTCGAGACCACCGCGCTCGGTGCCGCGTTCCTCGCGGGCCTTGGGACCGGTGTGTGGAAGGACCAGGACCAGGTCCGCAAGACGTGGCGCGAGCAGCGCCGGTTCGTGCCGACGACCGACCGCGCGAAGGTGAACGAGCACCTCGCACGCTGGGACATCGCCGTCGCCAAGGCGTAGCGACGACCACCTGACCCCGAGCCCTCAGGACGGCGAGACCGACGACCGACGCGACGACCGCCGGTTGTAGGCGTCGCGGGCGCAGGAGCGGCTCGGTCGGTGTCAGTGCAGGATCGTTCCGCTTACACCAACGATGAACACGTTGGTCGGGCTGGTCATCTCGATCGCAACGAGCTCGAGCTCGGTCGGGGACACCAGATGGGTCCACTCGGTACCGACAAGGCTGAGCACGACGCCTTGACCTCCGACCACCAGGATCTCGCCCGCTGCCCCAGCGACGGCTCGCGTGAAGCCGGGCGGTTGGTGGGTCGCGCTGACGACGCCGTTGGTCCATCGGATCACCGATGTGGGCGACCCGATCAGGGTGGCGATCTCGGTCGATGAGACCTGCGCCATCGACTCGACCCTTCCGCCCGAGACTCGGGTCCAGGTGACACCGTCGAAGTGGCAAAGGCCCACGGGTGCTTCGACGACGTACACGTCTGTCGGGCTCGTTCCGATCACCGAGCTCGACACGAACGGGCCGACGCCGAGTGAACAAATGCCACCGACCGGCGACCACTGCTGTCCGTTGAAGCGAGTCAGACTGCAACTGCCAAACGTCGGATCGCAGACGATCGCCCACAGGTCGGTGCGCGAGGTTCCCCAGATCTGACGTGCCCTCGCACCCGGCGGCGGAACCAGAGGGACCCACGTCGTCCCATCAATTCGATACAGCGCCGGACCCACGCTCTCGTCGCCAAAGACATACACGTCGCCGCCGAGGACTCCCACATCCGTGAGTCGAAACGTGGGTGGCATTGCGACGAAGGCCCATGTTCCACCGCGGTAGCGCAGCAGTTCCGCGACGCCGGCCAGGGCCCCCGATGCCCATGCCTCATCCGGTCCGCTGATCGCGATGTCGCCGATGATGCTTGCCGTCGGCGTCTGCATCTTCGTGAACCGACCCTGACAGTCGCTCCGACAGCCATCACCCGACCTCGTGTTGCCGTCATCACACTGCTCGCTAGGATCGCGAATCGCATCGCCACATCCCGCGTCGTCGCAGTTCAGTCTGCAGGTCGCACCGGGCTCGTTCGAGTTGAAGCCCGCACAACCGACGGCTGGAGCGGCCAGCAACTCGGGCGAACCGCAGTCGCAGAGCTCGTCCCGAGACAGCTGCGGGACTCCATCCCCGCATCGGCTCAGGTTCTCCACGCATGCTCCGTTGTGGCAGAACCCCGGCGTATTGCTGTACGTGCAGCGCTCGCCGTCCGCGATCAGCTCGCACGCCACGAGCTGGTCGGGCGTCACACACCTCTGGTCGGCCGCGCACACTTGCGTGTGGGAACAAACGACATTCCCGCACGGTGTCAGCCGCGAGTTGATGCAACTGGCGGTGAAGATCAGGCCAACCATGAGCAGGCGCATGGCAGAACAGTACCTGCGAACGCTCCGTCGTTGCCTGGCTAGGTGATGTGACTCGCGGGATCCTCGACGCGCGCCTGCAGGAGCTGCAACGCCTTCGCGCAGTACAGACCATCCTCGACGCGCTCGTCGAACGAGTAGCGGATCGTCACCGACGAGTCGGTGATCCGTCCGATCGTCACGAACAGCGGGCAGTTCCCGTGCTCGTAGAGGTGGTGATACGCGGCGTCGATCTGGATCGAGCCGAGGTTCGCGACGAACCCGCTCGCGTACAGGGGATCGGTGTCGATCAGCGAGCGCGGTGCGAGGCCCCACGCGTACGCCCGCTTGAGCACACCGATCAGGAACACGAGCAGGAAGCCGGGCAGCTTGAGCAGGATCGACAGCTCCTTGTCCATCGCGCTCGGTGCCTCGGCGCGCGCACCGCGAACCTCACCACTCGTGCGCTCGACCACTTGCGCGAAGGGTTCATCGCGCTCGAACTGCTTCTTCACGGTCGCGAGCGGAGCGTCGTCCGACATCGCCTTCTTCGCGGCGAACGACAGCCGCACGTGTTTGCGCTGGTACGTCTTGGTGCCGACCGTGAAGCGGTTCAGCCGCTCGCGTTCGTGGAGCACGCCCGCGAGCGCGAACAAGACGAGGTGGAACAGCGTTGCCTTGGGACCGCCGCGCTCGTTCCATGCGGCGAGCCACGGCATCGTCCGGGTCAGATCGAGCCGCTGCTCGAAGTACACGACGGACTCGTTTCGTCCGCGCATCAGAAACGCCATCATCCGGCGGTAGGGATGGACGTGTACGCGAACGCCGTCGTGCGGTCCGAACATCCGCGAACGGTAACGCGATGCACTACCTACATCGCGTCGGGAGTGTTTCCTACGACCCTCGTAAATACCTCCTTCCCTCGCCTGGTTGTTTTCACCAAGAATTGGTGCCGGGCACCTGTGGATAGTTCGAACCGGCCAGCGATTTCAGTGGGTTAGATGTCGGCACCGAGGTTGCTCTAAGCCTACCCAATGGCACTCCTCGCAGCTCGCACCTCGAAGAACCCCGGTGACTGGTCCGATGTCGCGCTGCTCAAGGTGGTCCTCCGAAGCGACGCCCGGGGCTGGGCCGAGCTGGTCCGCCGCTTCCGCCCGCTCATCTATCGGTGCATCACCAAGGTGACGCTGAAGTACTCGCCGAGCCTCGGCAGCGCCGACCTCGACGAGATCTACGCCGAGGTCATGATGCAGCTCGTGCGTGAAAACATGCACAAGCTCCGCATCTACAACCCGAACCGCGGCACCAAGCTCGGCTCGTGGATCGGCATGATCTCGGTCAACGCCGCGTACGACTTCCTCCGCAGCGCCGGCCGCCGCCCGCTCCTCGACAAGGTCGACGGCAACCTCGACCCGCACGAGGAGGCTGACCGCACCCCGCTCGATCTGCTGATCGAGAAGGAGCGCTGGGGTCACCTCAACGATCTGCTCTCGGACTTCACGGAAAAAGACCGGATGTTCGTCGAGCTCTACTACCAGAAGGGCATGGAGGCCGACGAGATCGCGGCCGAGATGCAGATCAGCCTCAAGACGGTCTACTCGAAGAAGCACAAGATCCGCGCGCACCTCGTGCGCTGCCTCCAGGGTCTCACCGGGGACAGCCCGATCGCGGACCTCGCGGCCCAGGCTGCCTAGCGCGTATAGATCGCGTAGACGCGAATCGTGAGCTTGTCGTCGCTGCGCTCGGGCCGTCCGAGTAGCAGCGACGTTGCCGTTTTGACGAGCCCCGTCTCGAGCTTCGCCATGCTCGCCTCGACGTCGGCGGCCGGACCTCC
>JANOPP010000134.1:0-14493 GCA_031421915.1 Myxococcales bacterium
ATCAGGCGATCGTGACTCTCGAGGTCCATCTCGACGAGCGTCGCCATCGTCGGCTCGAACAGCGCGCGTGCGGCGGCGGTCGCGGCGGGCGCGCCACAATCGACAAAGATCACGTGACGCCCGCTGAGCAGCTCGGTGTCCGGGCCGAACATCGGATGCACGGAGGTCACCTGCCCGCCCGCGGCGCGCAAGGCATGGAGACTGCGACGCAGCGGGCTCTTGAGCGAGCCGACGTCGAACACGATCCCCTTCGGCGGCGATGCGCACATCGCGTCGAGAATCTCCGCGGTCGCGGGCATCGGAGCCGCGACGACGACAAGCTCGTGATCGAGCGTGACGGTGCGCCAGTCGCGATGGATCACGATGCCCGGCGGCGGTTCACCATGGGGGTCGGCGACCTCGACGGTGAAGCCCTGCGCTCCGAGGTAGCGCACGAACCAGCGGCCCATGAGGCCGCAGCCGCCGATCACGAGCACGCGTCGCCCACTGCCCTCGCCGGTCGCAGCGACGGTGTCCTTCTCCTGCACGGTCAGCGAGCCACGGATCAGCGCGAGGATCAGCTCCTCGCCGAGCTGCGCGGTGAGGCCGTGATCGACCGCAGCAGCGCGGGCACGCTCGACGACGTCGCGCTCCTGGCGGTAGTCGCGCGTCGGAATGCCCGCGTCGCGCTTGGTTTGCCCGATCTTCTGAGCGACGGCCTGGCGACGCGACACGAGCGCGAGAATGTCGCGGTCGATCTGGCCGAGCTCGGTGCGCAGGGTGTCCAGACGGTCGCGGGCGTCATCCGACATCCCGCGAGACTACGCCACTAGCTTGCCGCGCGCGCGGTCGTGCCCAGCTCGTGGTGCTGCAGCCAGCGCCGCTGGCACCGGAACGCCTCGTTCGCCGAGGCGACAATCCGGTCCGCGACCGCGGGGTGGCGCGCGACGTTGTCGAGGGTCGCGCCGAACTCGCGCCAGCGCTTGCCGACCATGCCGGCGTACGACTGGAGGTACGACGATGCCCTCGCCATCTGATCCGGCAATCGCGTCAGGAGGTGGTGACGGATCACGGAGTGGGCGAGCGTCGAGCGCTCGACGACGTACATCCAGCCGAGCGCCTCGGCAGCACCGCGATAATTCGGAATCGCCAGACACTGCGGGAGCTCTGCGACCTGGTTCGCTCGCAGTCCGAGCGCCATCAGATCCGTCGCGAGATACGCAGCGCGGCTGCGCTCGCGCACGTTGATCATCAGATCGAGCGCCGTGGTCGTCGCGAGCGACGATTCGTGAGGCGCCTCGAAGCCGTAGACCCGCATCAGGTACAGCATGTAGTGCGTCGCCGTCGAATCCGTGCGGAACAGCACGTCGAGGTCGGCGTCGGTGTCGGTGTGATGGACCCGCGTCTCTTCGTTCAACCTCTCGACCATCCAGGAAGGTCCCATCGGACCTCGTAGTGCAATTCAGAGACTCTGCGCGCCGCGACCGAGACGCCCTGATCTCACCTACTTCGAGACACAGGGCTGACCTGACGTAGCGAGACCGCACGCGCGCGGGCGCACGGTGTGCACGCTCAGGGCCGATGCGCGACGACGACCTTGGCGACCAGGTGCGCCTCGGTGCTCTCGACGACGAACCCGACCTCGCGAAGCATCGCCGCGAGATCGTCGTCCAGGTACTTCTCGTAGAACGGCTCGTGGAACTCGCGAGGGAACTCGCGCAGCGCGGTCCCGATCTCCGCGCTGTCGGAGAGCTGCGCGGAGTCCTCGATCACGACCAGTCCGCCGGGGCGCACCACGCGAAACATTTCGCGCGCGACGTTGCGCCGCGCGTTGCTCGGCAGCTCGTGGAACAGATACACGCTCGTGAGAACGTCGAACGCACCGTCGGACCACGGCAGCGCCTCCGCGTTCTCGACCGCGAGCGTCAGCTCCGCGACGTGGTCGAGGCGGCGCCGCGCGGTGCGCACGTACGCGGGCGACAGGTCGATGCCAGTGAGCCGCAACGTCGGGTGTGCCGCCGCCAGCTGATGCAGCGTTCGTCCCGTGCCGCACGCGACATCGAGCAGCCGGACGCGGTCCGCACCACCGGCGTCGCGAATGAACCGCGTCACCGGGGGAATCACCTGCCGGCGCATCACGTCGGCCATGCCGCGGAACAACAGCTCGACGCCCAGCTCGTACACGTCCGCGGAGTAGTCGCTGAAGTAGCCGTCCGTCTGCCAGTGGAAGTTGCGGCGGTAGTACGCGGGGTAGCGGTCCTTGTCGACGACCGGGATATCCTTGTAGTCCTTGCGCCGCATCCGACGTACGACGCTCGGCGTGTCGCGCACGAGGCGCGGCAGCGAGCGCAGGTAGCGCCGCACCGGAATGTCGAACAACAGCTCGCGCGGATAGAGGCCCGCCTCGACGTTGGCGAGATCACGCACGTGCAGCTCGGCGTGGCGGCGCATGAGGCATTTGATCTCCTCCGGCGCGACGTACGGCCGGGGCGTGCGACTCACGATCCGCGCCGCCTCCTGCATGAACGTCGCGTTGAGCAGCATCGCGAGATGCTGCGTGCGATAGGCGAGGCGGTCGAGCGGTCGGAGCATGGTCACGTCCTTCGACGTCGCGGACGTAGGAGAAGGATACCGACGATCGCGCTGAAGGCGAGCCCGACCGGGCCCCCACCTGCGTTGTTGTCGCAGCAGCCAGGGTCGGGGACCTTGACCGTGGTGTCGCCGCCGACCGCGTCGGTTGGCGAGTCGAACACGGCGGGGCAGTTCGTCGGGTTCGCGGTGATCCCGAACAGGTTCTTGAGGCCACACCACGACGAGGGCTGGCGAGCGACACACAGATCCTGCTGGAGCGTGCCCGGGGCGCACTCGGCCGGACCGAGGATGTCCTGGTACTTCAGCACGTTCGTCCAGGTCACGAGGTCCGTGGACTTCATGATGCCGGCGCCGTCGGACATCACGGCCGGGCTCCCGAAGTTCTGGGTACACGCCCACACCTCGCCGGCCGTGTTCTCGACCAGACAGTTCACGTGCGGCGGGTTCGTCAGCACTTCCCAGGTGCCGCCGTTGGACGGGCTACGGGAGACCGAGACGCCCGTGTTCTTGCCGCCGGCGACGAGATCGCCGTTCGCGCGGACCACGAACGCGAGCTCGTCCGACTTGGCGTAGATGTTGGTCCAGCTCGTGCCGCCGTCAGTGCTGCGATAGATCGCGTCGCTGATCGAGTTCTCGTTCTGGTACGTGACACGCGCGTAGATGTGGTCCTGGTTCAGCTTCGAGATCCCGACGATCTCGATCGTCGAGTTGCGCGTCGTCGTGATCCCATTCGTGGTGATCGCGGTGTAGCTCGTGCCGCCGTTGTCGCTCTTGTAGAGCTCGAACAACCGATTGCCATTGTCGAGGCGGTAGCCACTCAGGTAGACGCGCATCGCGTTGGTCGGGGCGACCTCGATGCTGCTCCACCACAGACCAACCGCCGCCGGCATCGCGCTGACCGGAAACGTCAGGCCGTCGTCGCTGCTGCGATAAATCTTCGAGTCACCGGGATCAGACGTTGGTGGATCGGCCGGGTGCACGAGGCCGGTGAACACCTGGCCGGTGGGACCGAGCGCAACGGCCGAGATGAACTTGGTGGCAAACGGCGTCACGTTGAACGAGCAGCCGTCGCGGTTGACGAGGGAGCCGTCGAACGTCGTCGCGAACAGCGCACCGGTCGGCGAGTAGGCGTAGTCCGGGTCGTACATGCCGCCGTACTTGATCGCGTCCTCGCAGAACCAGCGCCAGGTCGCTCCGCCGTCATGGGAGACCACGAGGCCGAACGTCATGCCGGCGGCGATGTGCTGCTCGGCGCCCTGACGGAAGTTGATCGTCGAGGTCCCCGCAGGTCGCCCGTTGGCGTGGACCGCCGCGGCACTCGCGACGAGAAACAGACTACCGAGGACGAGCGACCGGACCATGAGGAGATCGTATCCCGTCGCCGGCCCGCACAGCCATCCCGATCCGCGTGGCGAACCTCACGCTCGCTGACGCGTGCGAACCGCCAGCCGCGGGGCTGGCGCATCATGGGGGTCACAGCTTATCGTCGCGGACCGTGGATCCGAGCGAGCGACTGAACCAGCTGCTCGAGAGGACGCGGCGGCTGCAGGAGGTCACCGCGCATCTTTCGACGGCGCTGCGGGTCACCGACGTCGCCGACATCGTGCTGCGCGAGAGCGCCACCGCACTCGGTGCCAACAGCGCCGCGGTGTGGCGGATCGAGACCAGCACCTCGGACCTCGTGCTGCTCGGCGCTCGCAACTTCAACGATGCCGCGCTCGCGCTCGCGCAGCGGATCTCACCCTCGTCGCCGCTCGTCGCCGCCGAGTGCGCCCGCACGGGTGAACCGATCCTCCTGTCGTCACGCGCGGACTACGTGCGTCGCTATGCCGGCGCCGAGGAGCGGATCCGCACCATGGCGCCGTCTGCCGCGTTTGCGACCGCGGCGCTGCCGATCCGCCTCGATCGGAGTGTTCTCGGCGTGATCGCGCTGACATTCGCCGGCGAGCGCGAGTTCGATGACGACGAGCGCGCGTACCTGGTGCATCTGGCCGTGCACACCGCACAGGGCTTCGAACGCGCACGGCTGTACGAGGCAGAGACGCAGGGGCGCAAGGACGCCGAGACCGCCCGCAATCGTGCGCTGTTCCTCGCACGTGCGAGCGAGCTGCTCGGATCATCGCTCGATTTCGAGCAGACGCTGCGCAACGTCGCTGCGCTCGCAGTTCCCGGGATGGCTGACTGGTGCGGTGTCGAGCTCGTCGACGACGAGGGCGTGTCGCAGCAGGTCGCCGTCGCCCATGTCGATCCCGACAAGGTCCAGTTCGCGCACGATCTGCGGAAGCGCTACCCACCGGATCCGAACGCAGCAACCGGCACACCCAACATCCTGCGCACCGGCGTCTCCGAGCTGTACGCCGAGATCCCGGACGACCTGCTGGTCGCCAGTGCGATCGATGACGAACACCTGCGGATCATACGTACCCTCGGTCTGTCCTCCGCGATGGCCGTGCCGATCAAGGATCGCGGCCGCACGGTCGGGGTGATCTCGTTCATCTACAGCGACGCGCGTCGCTACACACCCGACGACGTCGTGATGGGCGAGCAGCTCGGCGAGCGTGCTGGCGCCGCGATCGCGAACGGCAAGCTCTACGATCAAGCAACCAGCGCGATCCGCCTGCGCGACGAGTTCCTGCTGATCGCCGGCCACGAGCTGCGCACTCCGCTCGCAGCGCTGATGCTGCACCACCAGTCGCTCGCGCTGGCGCCGGACACCATGCCGATCAGCAAGGTGCGCGAGCGTGCCAAGAAGCTCGTCATCCAGAGCGACCGCCTCGCCCGGTTGATCGAGGAGCTGCTCGACGTCTCGCGGATCACCGCGGGTCGCGTGACGCTCGTGCGCGAGGAGCTCGATCTTGCCCGCCTCGTCGAAGATATCGTCGAGCGGATGACCGAGGATCCGGCGCGCAAGTCCACGGTCCGGGTCGTCGCAGAGTCGGCGATCGGCACCTGGGATCGCGGTCGGATCGATCAGGTCGTGACGAACCTCGTCGCCAACGCGTTCAAGTACGGCGGCGGCGAGCAGATCGACGTGCGTGTCGACCGCGAGGCGGCGCATGCTGTGTTGAGCGTCCGCGATCGCGGAATCGGCATCTCAGCTGTGGATCAAGCGAGGATCTTCGAGCGGTTCGAGCGCGCCGTCTCGCCGCGAAACTTCGGCGGGCTCGGGCTCGGCCTGTGGATCACACGCCAGCTCGTCGAGGCGCACGGTGGGACGATCAGCGTCGAGAGCACGCCCGGCCAGGGCTCGACGTTCACCGTCCTACTACCGCTCTAGCCGAGGCCGATCTCGCGCAGGCGCTGCAGCAGGTACTCCCCGGCTGTCACGCTCGGATAGTTGGCCGTGCCGCCGGTCCGCGCAACGCAGCTCGGCAGTGGCGTCAGGTCGACGGAGGTCTGCGCGTGTACGAAGCACGGGATCGAGAACCGCTCCTTCGACGCGTCCGACGGATTGACCACGCGATGAGTGGTGCTCTTGTAGAGCCCGTTCGTCACGTTCTGCAGCATGTCGCCCGAGTCGACGACGATCGTGTCAAACCCGGTGTGCACGGGCATCCACGTGCCGTCGTGGCGCTTGAGCTCGAGACCCTCGGCCGTCGCGCCCGAGAGCAACGTGATGAGGTTGATGTCCTCGTGGGCGGCCGAGCGAACCGCGCCGACGGGCGTGTTCGGTGCGACCGGTGGGTAGTAGAGAACGCGCACGATCGTGTCGCTGTCGCTGGTCATGTCGCGGAACCGGCTCGGGGGCTCGTCGAGGTACGCGGCCGCGGCTTCGAGGAGGATGCCGCCGAGCGAATCGAGGTGGCGGTACAGCTCGACGAGTGTCGGCCCGAAGTCGGGGACCTCGGCCGGCCAGAAGTTCGGGCCGAACAGGCGATGCACGGGATGGTCGTCGGGTACGTCGGGACGGCCGACCTGCCAGAACTCCTTGAGGTCGGGCGCCTGCGAGTCCTTCGCATGTTCGCGGCCAAAGCCGGTGAAGCCGCGCTGACCCTTCTTCGCGGCGTCGTGGTAGCGCGCCTTCACCTCGGCCGGGAGGTGGAAGAATGCCTTCGCGACCGCATACGCGCGATGGGTCAGCTCGTCGGGAATGCCGTGGTTGCGCACGGCGAAGAACCCGGTCTCGGTGAGCGATTCACCGACGGTCTTGACGAAGGTCTGCCGCGACGCCCCACCGCCCGCCCAGTCGGAGAGATCGACCACGGGGATGTTCTGGACTGCCATCGGGATCGAGTATCGCCGAAATCAGGGTCTCCTTCTGCGCTCGCGTCAGCTGCTTGATCGCGTACTCGATCCGAAGTGCGTTGCCCTTGGACCGGAACCGTCGGGTGACGAGCACCGAGAGGGGGCCACGCCCGCGCGTGTACCGCGCACCCTTGCCTGCATCGTGCGCCGCGATCCGCTCTGCGACGTCGCGTGCGATGCCGCAGTACAGTGAGCCGTCGGCACAGCGCGCGACGTAGACGTACCAGGTCACCGCGCCAGTATCGCCGATTCGATCGGTGTACGCTGGAGGAGCGTGAGCCAGGGTGACGACGCGACGCTGCCGGACTCTCGCGGCAGTCAGCCACCCTCGGGCCGCATCCCGAGCACGGACCTCGGTACTCGCTACGAGCTGGGCGAGGTGATCGGGCGCGGCGGGATGGGCGAGGTCCGGATCGCGCGCGACACCCGGATCCAGCGCGATGTCGCGGTCAAGCTCCTGCGCTCGGCCAGCCGCGACGATGTCACGCTCGGCCGGTTCTTCCGCGAGGCCCGCGTCCAGGGCGTGCTCGACCACCCGGCGGTTGTTCCGGTCCACGACCTCGGCATCGATCCCGCTGGCAATCCGTTCTTCGTGATGAAGCGGCTGACCGGGACCACGCTCGCCGACGTGCTCGGCTCGCAGGAGCCCGAGACCGCGACTCGGTGGCCGCGCCGCGTCCTGCTCGCGCGCCTCGTTGACGTCTGCCTCGCGATCGAGTTCGCCCACAAGCGCGGCGTGATCCATCGCGATCTCAAGCCGGCGAACATCATGCTCGGCGACTACGGCGAGGCGTACGTGATCGACTGGGGCCTCGCTCGAATTGCCGCCGAGGTCGAGTCGGCCCCCGCTGTCGCTCCGCTCTCTGGAGACGATGTCGGTCACACCGCTGACGGGGATCTGCTCGGGACGCCCGGGTACATGTCACCGGAGCAGGCACGCGGCGAGCAGGTCGATACCCAGACCGACGTGTTCGCCCTCGGCTGCGTGCTGTTCGAAACGATCGCTGGGAAGACGGCGTTGCCACGCGGAGTCCAGGGCATCGTCGCCGCGATCTCGGCGAGCGAGCTGCGGCCATCGAGCGTCGTCGCCGAGGTGCCGCCCGAGCTCGATGACCTGTGTGCGCGCTCGACGCAGGGCGATCCCACGAAACGCCCGACCGCGCGCCAGCTCGCCGACGGGATCCAGGCGTACCTCGACGGAGATCGCGATACGGCGCGCCGCCGCGAGCTCGCCGCGAACCATGCCGAAGCGGCGCACCGGGCAATGCACACCCCCGGCGACGAAGCCCGCTCGACCGCGATGCGCGAGGCCGGCCGTGCACTCTCGCTCGACCCCGACAATGCGAAGGCCCAGTTCGTCCTCGGACGCCTGCTGCTCCAAGCGCCTGCCGCGATGCCCGCCGAGGCGCTCGCCTCCGCCGACCACGAGCGCGGCGAGACGCGACAGAAAGCGATCCGCTGGGCGGGCTACGGCTTCATCGCGTTCATCCCCGTGATCTGCGTATTCTTCGCGCTGCCGATCCGCCACGTCTGGCCGATCGTGTTGATGCTGGTACTCGCGGCGCTGACGGGCGCTGGTTGCCTCATCCTCGCGCGCAAGGTCCTGCCGATGCGGACACCGTGGTTTCTGGTCATCATCGCGCTGACCTCCAGCCTGCTCGGACTCCTGGGCATCATCTTCAGCCCGCTGTTGATCATGCCGATCTTCCTGATCGGCTCCCTCGGTGGAATCCTCCAGCAACCGACGTCGTATTCGCCGTGGATCATAGTCGGAGCACATGCAGTTCCGCTCGTCGGTGTGCTCCTGCTCGAGTACACGGGCGTGTTGCCATCGACGTTTCACATCGGCACTGATGGGCTGACGTTCACGCTGTGGGCGATCGACCTCACTCCGACGATCGCCATCGTGGTGTTCGGCCTGGCGTTCCTGACCCAGGCGCTGCACCTCACCAGCGTCACGCTGATCGGAAAACGCGCCGCCGAGACCGCACAGAACTACCAGCACGCGGTCGCGTGGCACCTCCGGCAGATGTTGCCGCGCGCGAACGACAAGCTCGATACGACGGGCAAGGTACCGAAGGCCGAGCCATGAGCGATACCGACGACGCGACGCTGCCTGATCCTCGCTCGACGCCCGCTCCGTCGGGCAAGACGCCCCGCGTCGACCTCGGCGATCGCTACGACGTGGGGGCCGTCATCGGCCGCGGCGGCATGGGCGAGGTCCGGCTCGCACGCGACACACGGATCCACCGCGACGTTGCTGTCAAGCTGCTGCGCTCGAACCTCCGCGACGACGAGACCATCGGCCGATTCTTCCGGGAGGCGCGCGTGCAGGGTGTGCTCGAGCATCCGGCCGTGGTCCCGGTCCACGATCTCGGGATCGATCCTGCCGGCAATCCATACTTCGTCATGAAGCGGCTCACGGGGACAACGCTCGCCGACGTACTCGCGTCGTCCGACCCTGAGGTCCAGGCGCGGTGGCCGCGCCGCACGCTTCTCACGCGGCTTGTCGACATCTGTCTCGCGACCGAGTTCGCGCACACCCGCGGTGTGATCCACCGCGATCTCAAGCCCGCCAACCTCATGTTCGGCGACTATGGCGAGGCGTACGTCCTCGACTGGGGCCTCGCGCGGCTCTCCGATGATCACGAGTCCGTGCCAGATGTCGCGCCACTGTCCGGTGACGACGTCGGGTTCACCAACGTTGGCGATCTGCTCGGGACACCGGGATACATGTCTCCCGAGCAGGCCCGGGGTGAGCGCGTCGACACCCGCACCGACGTGTTCGCGCTTGGTTGCGTTCTGTTCGAGGTGCTCGCGCGTGCTCCGGCGTTGCCGAGGGGGCTCGCCGGAATCTCGGCGACGTTGACCTCGCATGCCCACCGTCCGTCCAAGAAGGCCTCTGACATCCCGCCGGAGCTTGACGATCTGTGCGCGATCGCCACCGCAGAGCTGCCGGAGCAGCGCCCTACCGCGCGCCAGCTCGCGGAGAAGATCCAGGCCTACCTCGACGGTGACCGCGACCTCGCTCGCCGCCGCGAGCTCGCCACGCAGCACGCACGGGCCGCGCGCGAAGCGATGGCAGGTTCCAGCGACGAGGCGCGCGCGACCGCGATGCGCGAGGCCGGCCGTGCGCTCGCTGTCGATCCGGCGAACGCGCTCGCGCAGGACATCGTCGGTCGCCTGATGCTCGCTGCTCCGACCACCGTCTCGGAAGAAGCGATCGAGGCGCGCGAGCGCGAGCTGAACCGGACCCGCCAGCGAATCGTGCAGGGCGCGCAGGGCGGTTACCTTGGCTCGTTTCTGATCACCCTGGCGCTCTACTTTCTGCCCGTGCGTTCCTACGCCCCGGTGATCGGCGCCTCGGTCATCTCGTTCGTGAGCTGGCTCGCCGTGCGCCACATCGGCAAGTCGGAGGTCCCCGACCGCAGCATGGGCCTCGTGGTGCTGCTGTTGCTAACCAGCGCGATGTTCATGGCGAGCGGTCTCATGTTCGGGCCGCTCATGATCATGCCCGTGTTCATGGTCGGCGCGATCGCAGGGTTCCTGACCCAGCCGAGCAAGTTTCACTGGAGCTGGCCCGTGCTTGGCTTTGTCGTCCCGTTTGTTGCGGTCCTGGGTCTCGAGCTCGCTGGCGTCGTACCGCGGACGATTCAGTTCGAGGATGGCGCACTGATCCTCACGACGCCGACGCTCGACCTCGACCCCGTGACGGCGGCGCTGATCATCGGGCTCTCGCTTGGAACGCAGATCCTGAACGTCGTGTTCCTCTCGCTCAGCCGCAACAGGGCGCAGGTCGATGCAAGCACGCTCGTCCACGCGCAGCGCTGGCACCTCAAGCAGCTACTTCCGCACGCGACCGACGTCGAGACCAATCGGGTCCCGAAGCTCGACCCCTAGCCGACCTTGTGCTCGATCTCGGGCGGGGTCGCGAAGAACCGGTTGCGCTTGGGATCGTTGAACCGCGCGTAGTCGATCAGCCACGGCGTGACCTGCGCGGTGCCGTTCTCGAGCCGGATCGTCGCGGCCATCGGCGTCACCGTGCGGTAGCTCGAGTCCTCGGGCAGATCGTTGTTGTCGGCGCCGCCGGCGGAGAACAGCGTGATCAGCGACGTCGCGTCGCTGTACATCGGCTTGAACCCCGAATCGACCTTCTCGTGACCGCGCACGAGCATCGAGCAGCCGAGCTTCTGCATGAACGCCTCGAATTGCAGCTTCCCGAACGGGAACCGCGCGTTCTGCGCCTGAAGCTCGTCGGGGATGTAGTCCGCCGTCGACGGATCGCTCCACAGCATCTGGAACCGGATGTCCGGATCGTTGAGCGCCGCCATGTCGACGAGCTTGGCCTTGATGTCGACGTCGCGCGGGATGCCCGCGTGGACGAACATCAGGTCGTCGAAGAACAGCATGTTCGGGAGCTCCTCGAACATCTTCATGTACTCGGCAAACACCTCGCCGGGCATGTGGCCGATCAGGGTGTTGATCGCCTCGGCGGGCTTCACGCCGCCGTAGATACGCCCGCGATACTCGATGTAGTACTCGTGGTTTCCGCGCAGCGGGAACACGTGCTCCGGCGCCGCGAGGTAGAGCTGCATCACCGCGCGTAGCACCCCATTGTAGCTGAACCGACCGCGATCGATGTAGTCGCCGAGGAGGATCAGCTTGGGCTCGGGCCTCTTCTTGTCGAGCTTCCACGCCTCGAGCTTCGCGAAGAAGTCGGCCTGGAGGAGCGCGCCCTTGAGGCAGCTGTAGCAGCCGTGTAGATCGCCGAGCACGGTGATGTCGTAAACTTGATCCGCTTTCGCGGGGTGGACATAGACGTGGCCGTCGAGGAACGGCTCCTCGCCGGTGAAGTCCGCGATCGTCGTGCGGCCCATCAGCTTGTTCGTACCCTTGAGCCGCTGCTCGTTGAGCTTGTCGACGAACCGCTTCATCAGCTCGAGGTCGGCAGTGATCTGCTTGCCGATCCGGTCGGGATCCGCGGAGTAGTGCTGCTCGAACGCCGCGAAGAACGGATGGTTGTCGTGGCGAGTCCTGTTGTCGGTCGCACCCTCGATCGAGACGTGGCTCTGATCGCGGAGGATCTCGATGTCCGACGGTGCGAGAGTCGACGTCGTGTCGAGCAGGGCATCGAGCTCTTGGCGGAACTTGGCCTCGGCCGGGTGAACGCTACCGTCGGCGTAGATCAGCTCGTCGATCGTCGAGAGAAGCTCGAGCTGGTTGTCGCGCTCGAAGGTCTGGAAGATCTCGTAGCTGCGGAGCTTGAGCTTGGAGTAGACGAACTTCTCGACATCCTCACCATCGGCGACCGCCTCGGTGAACAGTTCTTTGACACTCCGATCGATCTGCTCGAATACTTCGTGGAAGTGCCCGACGAACTTGTTGACGATCTCGTCTCGAGTCTTCGCGTCGGCATCGGGCAGCGCGGTCTTGGCGCGCGCCGTGACGAGCTGACGGATGTAGATCCGGACGAACGTCTTCTCGGTGAAGTCGAACTCGCCATCGATGTACCCGAACGCGGTCAGGTAGAAGATGATCGCGTTCATCTGCTGCTCGGCGACGTCGGGATTCGTGCTGAAAGTGAGCATCGCGCCTGCGAGCTTGCCTCCCACCCACTGCCAGTACAAGGGCACGTTGGGATATGATGGAGTGCGTGCGATGGGGGGTCGGCCTCGCGGTGGGACTTGCTGCATCCTCGGCGGCGGCGGATCCGCGCCTGGAGGCAAGCGGCTTTCTCGGCGTCGGTTACCTCGGCGACACTCAGCTTGGTGACTCGTGGGCCCCCGAGCAGGCCCCCGGCACCGCACCCCTGATCGGCGCCCGTCTCCACGTCCTCGTCGAGCCCGACGTCGCCCTGCTCGGCGACTTCCGCATGCGGTTCGGTCTCGAGGGCGAGGCGGTCTTCGCGTCTGCGTACACCGGGAGTACCGTCGGAGGGGTCGGCGCACGCAGGGAGTACTACGCGCCCGTCCTCGGTTGGCGCGCCCACGCCCGCCTCCAGCTGATCGGGACCCGCGGCGCTCACCCGCACCTGCTCGCGGGCGTCGGTGGCGCCACGGTCGCGTCGGAGTCGCCGTTCATGCGGAAGGAGACCGACCCGCTGTTCTACTGGGGCGCTGGTGTCTCGATCCCGTTCTCGCCGCTGTGGCAGATCCGCGTGGACCTGCGCCACGGCCTGATGGCCGGCAAGGACACCCCGACGACATCCGTGTTCGAGGCCCAGTTCGGGCTCGCCGCGAGCTTCGACCTTCCGACCAAGAAGGCGGTCGCGCGCCCGATCCCGCCACCGCCGAAGCAGCCTCCGATCGACGAGGGCGACACCGACTTCGACGGTCTGCCGAACCGCCTCGACGCGTGCCCGGTCGAGAAGGAGACCGCGAACGGCATCAACGACGAAGACGGCTGTCCCGAGGCGGATGGCGACGGCGATCGCATCATCGGTGAGCTCGACAAGTGCCCGAGCCAGCCCGAGGACGTCGATCAGTTCGAGGACACCGACGGCTGCCCTGACCTCGACAATGACAGCGATGGGATCGCGGACACGCTGGACGCCTGCGTTCTCGTCCCCGAGACCCGCAACGGGTTCGCCGAGGACGATGGCTGCCCCGACGAGATCCCAGCCGAGGTCACGAAGGCGCTCGTGGTGTCGTTCAAGTTCGAGTCGAACCGCGCGCGCGTCACCGACAAGGCGAAGACCGCGCTCGGCACCGTGCTCGTGATGCTGAAGAAGCACAAGCAGGTCCGGATCCGCGTGGTCGGCCATCCGCTGACGGACGGCAGCGAGGACCTCGCCCGCCGCCGCGCCGACGCCGTGAAGTGGCACCTGATCGATCAAGGCGTCGTCGAAGATCGGATCGAGGCCGGCGTCGGTCCGCTGCGCGACGCCGGGGCGGTCGAGCTGCAGCTGATCCTGAAGTAGCGGCTAGCCCCCGCGCGCGAACAGCGCGACCCACGCGGCGTACTCGCGAACGAGCCAGCGCATCGCCTTCTTGCGATCGCGGTACTGCAGGCTGTCGTCGATGTGCCAGACATGCGCGGCAAAGCCCACGGCGCGGAACAGGCGCGCCGCGCGGCGACCGTGGAACGGCTGGGTCACCAGCCATACCGTGCGCGCCCCGCGCGGGGCGAGCAGCTCCCACGTCAACCGCGCATTCTCGCGTGTGGTCTTCGACCGATTCTCGACGAGGACGTCGGGGATTCCCGCGATCCGAAGGGCATCCGCGAGCACATCCGCTTCGGAGCGCGCGGCACCGTGCGTGATGCCACCGCTGGTCACGACGAGCGGAGCGCCACCCGCACGCCACAGCGCCGCCGCAGCGTTCGCGCGCTCGGCAAGGACCGGCGTCAACGCAGCACCGGGTCCGAGCGGTGCACCGAGCACGACGATCGCATCGAGGGCGGCGAGCGGCTCACGAACGACGAGAGGCGCCTCGAGGGCGCGGGCCCCGAGATCCCACACGCTCATGGAGCGTCGACGCGGCCGGGCATGTCGGCGATCACGTAGGCGATCACGGCCATCGCCGCCACGCCCTGCGCGAGCGCGACCGGATCGACCTTGTCGAGCGTGTCGGCCTCGGAGTGGTGGTAGTCGAAGTACGTCCGGTTGTCGGTGAACAGCTCGGCGGTCGGCACGCCGCCGGGAATCATCTGAGCGACGTCCGTCCCGCTCCAACCAGG
>JANOPP010000135.1:0-41409 GCA_031421915.1 Myxococcales bacterium
TACCACGGAGGCTCGACCCGCAGCTCGGCGATCACGAGCCGTCGATCATCGAGCTGCGCGAGCGCGGGGAACGCTTCGAGGATGTCGAGGAGCGGGGTCGGATCGATCGCGACGGTGCGCTTGGTCTTGTCCGGGGTGATGGTCTTCGGCGTCGTCGTGACGGGGTCGACGGGCTCCGGCGTGGTGACGGCGACGGTTGTTGCCGTGGTCGGCTCGAGGAGGATCCGCTTTGCCGTCTCGGTGCCCGTGGGATCCGCGCGGACGCGCCCGAGGTCGAGGATCGCGGTGTGCACCAGCGGGCTCGCGGGCGCGAGCGTTTCGGCCGTCGCGAGCAGCTTCGCGGCCTCGTCGAGCCGGTTGTCCTTCAGCGCGATCCGGGACGCGATCACGAGCTCGGTCGCGGAGGTCGGTGCGCCGCTGATCGCCGACTGCGCACCGGTGAGGTCGTTGCTGAGGAGCAGCGCGCGCGCGCGTTCGCCCTTCTGGCCTG
Organism: Myxococcales bacterium; assembly: GCA_031421915.1. Lineage (GTDB taxonomy): Bacteria > Myxococcota_A > Polyangia > Haliangiales > Haliangiaceae > JABFXX01. The sequence continues at coordinate 491 of JANOPP010000135.1, forward strand.
CCTTGCCGAACGCGGCTGCTGCGTCGGTCGGACGGCCGTCGCTCATCAGCTGCCAGCCCTGGTAGCGCTGCGTGCGCGCGTCGTTGGGCGCCGCCTGCGCGAGCTGGGTGATCGCAGCTCGCTCCGAGCCATCGGACCGCCGCATCGCGATCTCGGCGCGTAGCCGCAGGCCCGTCGCATCGGTCGCCGTCTCGATCAGCTTCTCGAGTTGCGCGACTTCGTTCGCATCGAGGTCGCGAGCGACGACCAGCTTGAGCGCCCGCGCCCTGTCGACGCCGGCGCGCGCGGACGCAAACCCGATCCGCGAGGCGACCGCGGGCGACGTGGCACTCGAGCGCTCTGCCGCGGCGAGAACCGAGCGCTGGACGCCCGGTTCGAGCTGCATGCGCGACGCGATCGCGAGCACGCCGGGCGCCTGGTCGCTCGCGAGGCCTTCCTGGATCCGAGACGCGATCGCTCGCTTGTCGCCACGCACCGCTGTTGCCTTGATCCGCGCGATCGCCACGCCGCCGTCGCGTCCCGATCCGCCGCGCAGGATCCCGTCCGCTTCGTCGGGAGAGGCGCCGCGCTCGATCGCGGCGAACGCGCGCGCTGCGATCGCCGCCTGATCGGTTCCGGTGGCGATCGCATCGAGCTGTGCGAGGTCACCGAGCGCGCGGGCGGACAGCGCCGCCAGTGGTCGGTCCGCGACCGTCGCGGAGAAGCCGCGCAGCGATTCGGCGGCGGCGGGGACCTTGATCAGCGTGAGGGGATCGACGAGCGCGAGCGAGCGTGCGGCGGCGGCGGTGTCTCCCTTGCGCAGGCGGATCGCGGCCACGATCGGTCTCAGCTCGCCGAGGCTGACCTCGCGCACCTTGACCGCCTCGAGCCCCAGGGTCGAGGTGAGGTGATCGAGAACTCCCTGCGAGATCACGGCGAGGTCACCGTCGCCGGCGCGGATCCGGGCGACGCGCGGCTCCCCATCGCGGGCGAGGACGACCGTGGCGCGGAGCCCGGTCCCTTCGCGGGCGAGGTCGATCAGGATCGCGGCGTCCGCCTTGTTCGAGGTCACGGCGTCCACCGCCGTGCGCAGCGTGAGTCCGTCGGGCGGAGCGATCAGCGACTGGCGTGCGGCGAGCAGCGACGACCGGACCAGCAGCGTGACGGCACCCGCCTCGTCGGCGACGTCGGGCTCGCCCCGGGCCTCATCGACGATGAAGCTCCCCCCGCTCGCCTCGCCACCCCCCAGGGTGAGCAGGACCGCGACGATCAGCAGGACGCGGGTTGAAATCTCCCTCACTCGGCAGGTAGGTCAGCAACAGGAGTGCCAGCCGGATCAACCGTCACATGCCCCCGTGCCCCGATCAACCTGTCGCGGTAACACGAACTGTGTACGCAGTTTGTAGTCAGGCCCAGGGCGGGGGTGGCGTGACCCCGCGCTCGCGGAAGCACTGCACACACCCGATCATCCAGAGGACGAGCATCGGGATTGCCTTGCACATCGGCAGCAGGTATCGCCCGACCTTGGACCAGCTGTTGGTCGGGTCGTAGACGGCGGGGTCGATCGCATCGACGATGAAGAACGGCGTCGGCAGCGCGAGGATCACGATGCACGCCACGACGACCCAGCGCCCCCACCACACCCGGTCCTGGTTCATCCGGATCACCAGGAACGCGGCGAGGACGAGCGCACCCGAGGCGTGGTGCTCCCACACGTGCTTGTAGGAGCTCATGTGAGCGAACGCGAGAACGATGCCGCCGGTCAGCATGGTCGGCTTGCGCCAGAGGATCAGTGCTGCGGTGACACCGAGGATCGCGATCTGCCAGACCGCGGCAAACTTGAGGAACGACAGGACGGCCGGATGCCCACCGGTGTCCTTTGCGAACAAGAACAGGACATAGAGGAAGCCATAGTTGCCGCCGTGAAAGCCCTCGGTCTTGGTGTTGCCGAAGTTCGTCTTCGCGAACGAGCGCCAGTCCGCCTCGTGACCGAGGAAGTAGGGGAGGCTGACGGCGAGCACGAGTCCGGCGGCGATGGCGCCCGCCCAGAAGCCGCGGCGGTACCGCAGGAGTGCAGCGCCGGCGACGAGCGGGAACACCTTCAGAAGGACGGCGGCAGCGAACGCCGCCGTGCCGCCGACGAGCGCCTTCTTCGTCGAGCGATCGAGGAGGAGCATCCCGATCGCGAGCAGGGCTGACGTCGCGAACGTGAACTGCCCCATGTGGAGCTCGAGAAAGTAGGGACTGCTGAGGAGGAGCGGCGCGATCACGCCGACCCGCCATTCGTCGGTGCGCAGCTCGCGCCACAACAGGAATGCGCATCCGACGAGCAACAGCTCGAGGAAGATGATCCAGGCCCGATGCGCGGTCTGCGGTGCGACGATGATGACGGCGCGTCCGACGGTCTGCGCGACGACCGGGAGGTAACGGAACGGGAAGAACTCCGGCGTGACGCGCGGGGTCTCCTTGTTGTCGTACATGCTCTCGCCGCGCGAGGACTTGATACCCGCGTGATAGATCGCGAAGAAGTCTCCGCCGGGCCCCGCGCGATGCACCGTGTCGTGGTGGAGCGACCAGATCGCGGAGCGCTCGGCGCGCGGAGCGGAGCTGACGCGAAGCGGCTGGCGCGCGATCGAGACCACGATCGCGAGGTGCACCGCGACGACGATCGCGAGGGTCGCGAGGGCGAGCCGCCGGTTGGTCACGTCGCCGACGAGCTTACCTACTTTCCTGGTTGTCCCGAGGCTCCGCGCCGGCAATGATGTTCCTCCATGCGGCTCGTGGCACTGACAACCCTCTCGCTGCTCGCTGCCCCTGCGGCTGCGGCGCCGAAAGGCGAGTGCCGGCTGGTCGACGTCGCGTTCCAGCCGACCGTGCGCACGGATCTCTCGCCGGCCGTCAATCCAGCGCCGCAGATCGTCGTGTGGATCGAGGACGCAACCGGCGTGTTCGTCGACACGGTGTTCATCACGAAGCAGACCGGCAGCTACGGGCTGGGCAATCGCCCCGGTCGGTTCGACTTCAACAGCGGCCCGCTGTGGCCGTACGGACGCCGGATCACGACGTTCCCGGTGTGGGCGCACCGCCATGGCCTCGAGTTCCCCGAGATCGTCTTCCAGAATGCGGAGGACTCGAACCTCTCGCACCCCGTCGACGACAGCTCGTACGAGCACCACTACTGCCGGCCGATGCAGGCGATCGAGCCGAACTGGGACGCGCTGACGTGCGCGTCACCGGCGACCTCGCGCACCGACAAGGGCAAGCTCGATCCGAGCAAGCGCAGCCTGTATCCGCCGCGGACGGATCTGGTGTTCACGCCCGGCGACGATCACGAGGACGTTCACCTGTTCGCGGGCCTGAACCCGTTCGATGCGGTGTCGCGAGCGACGCCGTCACCCGGTCTGCTCGCGAACCTGAGCTGGCCGCTCCCCGACTCGGTCGGTCCCGGGAACTACGTGCTCTACGTCGAGGTCGCGAAGGAGTTCGATCACAACGCGAGCTACAGCGTGGTGAGCTATCCAGCGCCGATCGTGCCGTGGGCGAGCTCGGGCCTCGCGTATCGCGGTCAGCCGTCTGTCGTCTACAAGGTCCCGTTCTCGGTCTCGACGGTGACGACCGTCGCGTCGACGGCGGACTACGCGGGCTACGGCGATCCCGACGGCCTCGACGGAGATCTGCGCGCGCCCGACACCACGATCACGACGACGCAGCCGGGGAGCGGCGCAGCGCGGTTCGCGCTGGTGGCCGACGCCGACGGGATGTACCGGGTGCGCGTCGCCTCGCGGTACGAGCGTGACGAGCTCAGCCCCGGCATACCCGCGCAGATGGGGGTCGCCGACATGACGAAGAGTACGGCGACGGTGTCGTTCGTGGCTCCAGGTGAGGATGGCGCTCGCGGGCGGGTCACCGGCTACGAGATCCGCTATCGCGCGCACTCGCAGGTCACCACCGACAACTTCGACGAGCCCGGGTCGATCAATCCGAAGCTGGCGATCGAGATCGGTGAACCGGGGACGGTGCAGACGTTCACGCTGCCAAATCTGCTCCCGGGCACGACGTACTTCGTCGGTATCCGCGCGTTCGATGACTGTCGCAACCAGGGCGAGCTCACGGTGCTCGAGCTGGTGACACCGGGCCGCGAGTCGGGCGAGGTCGACGCATGCTTCATCGCGACGGCCGCGTATGGCTCGCCGCTCGCCGCCGACGTGCAGATGCTACGCGGGGTGCGCGACGGCCTCCTGCGCAAGACGGTTCTCGGCGAGCTGGCCGTCGAGGCGTACTACACGTTCGGGCCCGCGGCCGCCGGGGTGATCCGCGAGTCAGACCTCCTTCGTGCGACGGCCCGCGAGCTGCTCGAGCCGATCGTGCGGTACGCACGGTCGCTGACGATGTGAACGTTTTTCGGGGTTGTTCCGCCGCGCCGCGCCGGCAATGATGCACGGGATGTTGCGCTTCGCGGTTCTCGGGACTCTCACGTTGTTCGCGGCTCCGGCCGCCGCGGCTCCACGCGCGGAGTGTCGCGTCGTCGAGGTGGCGTTCCAGCCGATGCTGCGCCTCGATCTCGCGCCGGGTGTGAACCAGGCGCCGCAGATCGTGATGTGGATCGAGGATCTCTCCGGGGTCTACGTCGACACCGTGTTCATCACGAAGCAGACCGGGACCTACGGTCTCGGCAATCGCCCGGGACAGTTCGACTTCAACAGCGGTCCCTTGTGGCCGTACGGGCGCCGGATCACGACGTTCCCGGTGTGGTCGAACAAGCACGGCATCGAGTACCCGGAGGTCGTGTTCCAGAACGCCCAGGACCACAACCTGTCGCATCCCCTCGACGACAGCTCGGCGGATCTCCACTACTGCCGGCCGATGGAGCGCGCCGAGCCCTCGTGGGACGCGATGAGCTGCGCGACCAGCTTCGTGGGTACCGACAAGGGCCACCTCGACGACGTCAAGCGGAGCAAGTATCCGCCGCGCCAGGACATCATGCGCGATCCGCTGCGCGACAGCACCGCAGTCGACATGTTCGGCGCGCTCAACACATTCGATGCGGTCTCGCAGGCGACGCCGACGTCCGGCACGATCCACGATGTCAGCTGGCCGATCCCGGAGACGCTGGTCGCGGGTGACTACGTGATGTGGGTCGAGGTCTCGAAGGAGTTCGATCACAACGCGACGTACAGCGAGACCGCCTATCCGGCTCCGTCGGGAATTCCGTGGACGACGTTCGGTCTGCCGTATCGCGGGCAGCCCTCGGTGCTCTACAAGGTCCCGTTCACCGTCGGGACGACCCAGACGATCGCGACGACCGCCGACTACGCGGGCTACGGCGATCCCGATGGGCTCGATGGCAGCGTCCGCGCGCCCGACGGCACGATCTCGACGACGATCCAGGGTTCAGGCGCCCTTCGCTTCGCGCTCGTTCCGGATCCGGCCGGGATGTACCGCGTCCGCGTCACGGCACGCCCCGAGCCCGACTACGACGCGCCGAGCGCACCGGCGAACCTCGAGGTCAGCGAGACCGGGAACAACACGGCGACGATCGCGTTCAGCGCGTCGGGCGATGACGGAGCCGTCGGCAAGGTCACCGGCTACGAGATCCGCTATCGCGCGCACGAGCCGATCACCGCCGAGAACTTCGACCAGCCGGGCTCGAGCGATCCCAAGCTCGCGATCGAGATCGGGAACCCGGGCGATACCCAGACGTTCACGCTGCCGGGCCTGTTGCCGATGACGACCTACTATGTCGGGATCCGCGCGTACGACGATTGCCGCAACACCAGCGAGCTCACGGTCCTCGAGCTGAAGACCCCGGACCGGACGTTCGGAGAGGTCGACGCCTGCTTCATCGCGACGGCGGCCTACGGTTCGCCACTCGCCGCCGACGTCCAGATGTTGCGCGGCGTGCGCGATGGCCTGCTGCGCAAGACAGTTCTCGGTGAGCTCGCGGTCGAGGCGTACTACACGTTCGGCCCCGCGGCGGCCGGCGTGATCCGTGAGTCGGAGCTGTTGCGGGCGACGGCGCGCGAGGCGCTCGCACCGATCGTTCGCTACGCGCGTTCGCTGTCGCTCTGATCAGACGATCAGCCGCGTGCGGACGCGACCCGCGACGCCGGCATCGACCTCGATCACGTCGCCGGGGCGGAGGAGAGCAGTCGAGGTGGCGTACGCCGAGACCAGGAGCTCGGCCTTGCGGAACCGATCCTTGATCAGCGACGCGACCTTGCGCTTGAGTGGCGAGATCCGCAGGCCGACGCCAGCGGGCGTGCCGGTGAGGATCACGTCGCCGCGCGCGAGAGGGCGACCGAGGTGGGTACGCGCGGCGCGCACCATCGCGGTCAGGTCGTAGATCAGGAGCTTCGTCGTCGCGCGCTGCCGGATCTCGCCGTTGACCTTTGTCTCGAGCGTGAGCTCGGGCATCGTCGCGAGCCCACCGGGCGGCGCCCACACGCTCTCTGCGAGCGGGAGGAACCGCGCAAACGACTTCGCCGCGGTCCAGTACGCGAGCGGTTGCTCCATCGTCTCGCCGAACGCCTGCACGAGGCGCGCGGTCAGATCGTTGGCAGCGGCGAGGCCGAACGGCTGTGCGACGCCGGCCGCGAGCTTGTCCTCGTCGATCGGGCCGAGCACGACGAGCGCGATCTCGCCCTCGTAGTCCATCACGGCGGGTACGAACGGAATGCGCTCCTTGATCTGGCCACCGAGACCGGCTTCGACCGAGTCGAGCGCTGCGAGCACCGCGGCGGCGTCAGGCACGAGGACGCCACCGTTGCCCGGGGCGAACGCGCGCACGTGCTTCGTGAACGACGTAGGAGGTGCGTTCGGGTCGAGCTTCTGCCCCGTCTCGCGGACGTGATCGCCGTATGTCAGGCCGAGTGCGACGATCGCGGTGACCTCTGGCCAGTCGACGCGATCGGCGGCGCGCGGGGTCGGCGCGACGATCGCGGTCGAACGCTCCGTCGCATCCCACGGGATGTAGTCCACGCCGGGGAGCGCGGTGCGCTGATGGATCTCGACGGCGACGCCGCCCGCGACGCGGCGCTCGTCACTTGGATGCCACGGCGCGCCAGGCGCCTTGCGTGTGTAGACCTCGAAGTGCGCGGAGCCGATGTCGCTCTGCGCGACCATCAGATCGCGATCATCGGTGTCGCGATATGCGTAACCAACCGTGGCCTCGGCCTCGGCCCACGCGCGTGCGTGCACGAGGCGGCGCGGGCCGGCGACCGTCGCGGTGATCAGGTTGCTCGCATGTGCTGCCGTCGCGGGGCGGCCGCGCAGCTCGTGCGGGCCGTCGAGGCGCAGCGTCGCGAGACCGAGCGAGAACGTGTCGCGCAGCGAGACCGCGCTGACCTCGAGAGCACTGTCACCGATCCACGGCGCCCAGATCCAGTGCAGCGTGGGCACGCGACGCTTGCCCCACAGGTGCATCGCGAGCGCCTTGCCACGGATGTCGAACTTCTTGGTGCCGACCGTGACGCTACCGGTCGCGTCGGCGTCGTGGACGATCGGGCGCGCGTGCGTCGGAGCGGGCAGCCACGCGGGCAGCTCGGCGTGCGCCTCGCGACCACCGCGCCATCCAACGTCCCACGCGATGCCGTCGACCGCGCCGACCGCGGCGCTCCTCGACAGGCGGCTGTCGAACGTCTTCACGAGGTTCTCGCCCTCGTCGACCGTGGTCGCGTCGAGTGGAGCGAACCGCTTCGCGGCGATGCTCGGGGTCGGCGAATCGGCGTCGAACCACGCCCCCCACACGGTGGCGCGTGCCTGGCCGCTGCGCGGCACGAACATCGTCTGCCGGATCCACAGGGCACGGCGGCGCGACTCGTCGATCACCACGGCGAACCAGATCTCGAACCAGGGGCGCTGGCCGCGCCACACGGGTCGATCGAGATCCTTACCCATGCCTCCAGATATCACGCATCCCGCGGGGATCCCGGCGGCCAAGTCGGTGAAATCTGGAACCTGCTAGAACGTTGTCCACCGACGTGATGGGCCAGGGCTCTTACTGTGCAGCGTGCAGGTTCGGAGTCTCATGTCCCTTGGCACTGGAGCTCGGCTAGACGTGGCGTCCAAGGCCGACGCGCGCGGCCGGCTGCTCGCCGAGCTCGCGACGACCCCCGCCCGCAAGGGCTATGCGATCGCGTACGACCTGCTCGGCAATCGCGCCGAGGCCGAGGAGGCGGTGCAGGAGGCCCTCGCTCGCGCGTGCGAAGCGATCGCAGATCTCCGCGATCCTGCCGCCGCGCCCGCGTGGTTCCTGCGGATCGTCACGACGATGTGCCTGCGCACACTCCGCCGGCGCCGCCTCAAGAAGCGGCTGTTCGGCTGGTGGCCGGGCAAGGACGACGACACCGCCGATGTCGCGCCGACCAGCGCGGATACCGGTACGAATGACATCGCGGAGCGCATGCACGCGATGGCGACCACCGAGCCGCGTGCAGCGCTCGAGGGCCACCAGGCCCTCGGTGCCTTGCTGAGCAAGCTCGCCACCCTGTCACCGCAGCAGCGCACCGCGCTCGTCCTGCGGTACGGCCACGACCTGCCGGTCGCCGAGGTCGCCGAGCTACTCGGCGTCGAGCTCGCGACGGTCAAGACACACCTGGTTCGCGGTCTCGCGCGGCTGCGCGATCTGATGGAGGAGCACCGATGATGACCACCTGTGATTCTGTCGCGGAGCGCATCGCGCTCGGAGACGCCCTCGGCGAGCTCGCGGAGCACGCTGCGAGCTGCGAGCGCTGCCAGCGCATCATCGAGCTTCCGAGCAAGCTCGGTGCGACGCGGCACGAGGTCGATCCCGGCCTCGGATTCGCTGCACGGATGACCGTCGGTGCGCAGTCGCGGATCTCTGCGCGGCGTCGTCGTCGGGTCGCCACGGGTCTCGCGGCGACAGTTGCAGCCGGTGCACTCGTGGTGTTCGCGTTCACGCGCACCGCCGATCGCACGCCCGACCCGGTCGTCGGCACCGACACCACCACGCAGGCGCCGGATCCCGTCGTCGCACCCACGAGCGACGCGGATCTCGCGGCGCTGATCCATCTCTCCGACGTGGATCGGTCGAGCCGGCTCTCGGCCGACTGGTCGGACATCAAGAAGCCGCTGCGCCCGTATCGCAAGCTGCTGCAGGGAGTCGCACCATGAAGCGCCGTTTCCTCTCCACGATCGTGCCGTCGATGATCGCCGGTGGCCTGCTGTTCGGTAGCGCCTTCGGCCACGCAGCCTCCGGGGATCCGTCGTTCGGATTCTGGCCGGCCAGTGACGTGACCGGACCGACCCGCGTGCCGCCAACTCCACCGCCCACACCGACGCCGGTCAAGCCCGCACCGCCCATGCCTCCAAGGGCGCCGAAGCCCCCGCAGGTCCCGGCCACCGGTGGTGGGATCCAGATCGACGGCATCAAGGACATGGTGATAGGTCAGCTCGACGCAGTTCGCACGTCGCTCGAGAACAACCCGAACATCCCCAAGGACGTTCGCGACAAGGTGACCGCGCGGCTCGGCAAGGTGCGCGCCACGCTCGACAAGCGCCTCTCGAACCTCAAGCTCACGGACCTCGCCAAGCTCCAGGAGGAGATGGAGAAGATGGGCGAGGAGATCGAAGAGGCGATGGAGGGCCTCGACGACGAGATGGAGAAGCTCGGCGACAAGCTGGGCAAGGACATCGCCAAGCAGATCGGCAAGGACGTCGGCAAGATCAAGATCGACTTCGATTTCGACGACGACGATGACGACGACAGCATCCCGATGACGCCAGATCTCGATGCCGATGACGACGACATGAAGGATGCGATCAGCGACCTCAAGGATCTCGCGCTCGACCCGGGCCAGCGCACGCAGATCACCAAGCTGCGCACCGACTCCGACAAGACCGTCGCGACCGCGAAGAAGCAGCTCGACGACCTCTCGAGCAAGCTGCGCACCGCGCTCGCCAACCCGACGACCCCCGACGCCGACGTCGCGCGCCTGGTCGATCAGATCAGCGCGCAGGAGGCCGTGATCCGCAAGGCACGCATCCTCGCCTGGGCGCAGGCGCGGCGCGTCCTCGACGACGGCCAGCGCAAGAAGGTCGAAGACGCGGCGAAGAAGAAGACGAAGTAGCCGGGCAGTTCCATCGAGCTGATACGCAGGCAGAGGTCGACGCGATCGAAGCCGAGCGCACGGCGAATCCCGACAAGCGCCGCCTCGACGGCTGCTACCAGCTCAAGGCGAAGATGGCGGTCGACAAGATGACGAAGGCCGGCAAGCTCGAAGATGCGACCACGGCGCTGTTCGCGAAGCGCGAGACCCTGTGCGTCGACCCCGGACCGAAGAAGAAGTAGTCGGCTCGTGGTATAGGTTCCGGGCGATGTCGAGCGCCCGGAAGTTGATCATCGTCGCGCTCACGCTCGTCGCCGCCTGCGCAGACAAGAGCGAGCCCAAGGCCGCGGCCGATCCGGCGCCGCTACCGATCGTCGCCGACGCGGGGGTGGGCGCCAACGCTGGACCGACCGTCACCTATGATCCAACCGCGGGTCATCTCGATGACGGGCCGAGCACCACACCGGGCGCGCGTCCCACGGCGCGGCGCGCGACACGCCCGATCGATCTGGTCCTGCGCTCGAGCCCGAGCGGTGCGCGCGTGTTCGTCGACGGCGAGGACAAGGGCATCACGCCCGTGCTCTGGCAAGGCGAGACCGGCGAGCACGTGTTCACGTTCGTCAAGAAGGACCACGCGATGTCGCGGTACCGGTTCTGGGCGATCACGAGCGGTGTCGTGCACGGTCGCCTCGATCCCGTGGTCGAGGACGTCAAGGGCAGCATGACGCCGCCGCCCGAGCTCGTTCGGCCGCAGGTGGCGCCTCCGTCGACGCTCGTCTCGCCCGACGCGACGCCGATGGCGCCGCCGATCGATGCCGCCGCGCCGCCACCCCCGCCGCAGATCGACGCAGCGCCCTCGGGCTCGCCCGTCGGCCCGCTGCCGTTCTGATCTGAGCGGCGCGGTGATCGCCCGCCTTGCCGAACGGAAGCGCGACGAACCATGCGGTCAGGCCATAGCCGACGAGCTGACGTGCCCGAAGGAACCGACCGCACACGAACCGTGGCCGGATCCAGAAGCGGGATCCATCGAGGTTGAGCGTCGACAACACCCGATCGCGTGGCAGCCTCCCACAGCGGTCGCGGGTAGACGCGATCTCACAAGTGTATTACTCTTATTGGGTGAGGTTCGAGTGGGATCCAGGCAAGGCGGCGAGCAACGCGCGCAAGCACGGGGTCACGTTCGAAGAAGCTGCAGAGTGCTTCGCTGATCCGCTCGCAGTTGTGGTGGACGATCCGCGTCACCCGGAACGACTCATCCTGATCGGGCTTTCGAGGACGAGTCGCGTCATCGTGACCGTCTATGTAGATGTCTCCATCGCGTTGGTGAGAATCATCAGCGCTCGTAAGGCAACTCCACACGAGAGGAAGGGGTATGAAGAAGGCGGCGCCTAGGAAGAAGGCCGGCACGACCCGAGCGGCGCGGTTGCGTGAACACGATCCGAGCGCGGAATCGGTGCGCGAACTGCCCGAGATCGACATGAGTGCCTACCGCGTGCGCCGCAATCCGTATGCAGCACGCATCGCCCGTGAAGGGATCCGGATCGTCCACGATGGGCCGTCGGCGGCCTCGCTTGCCGAGATTCCTGAAGTCGACTTCTCGACGACGCTGGTTCGTCGGAACCCGTACGTCTCACGCGCAGGAGAGCCTATGTTGCAGTACGGGCGAGGGAGGCCGCCCAGCGGGGAGGAGCGTGGGCCTACGCCGGGCCGGTCGCTGCGCTTGCCGCTGCCCATGTGGAAGGTGCTGGACGCGGAGGCCAAGGCGCGTCACACGACAACCCATGCGTTGCTTCGCGAGCTGGTCGCGCAGTTCGTCAGCACGCTCGCAGAGCGTCGGCGGTAGCCCATCACACGGGTCAGAGCGTCGACAAGATCCAGCACGACACTGATCGCGACAACTTCATGTCACCTTGACAGGCCGTCGAGGACGGTCTGATCGACGAAGTGCTCGTCCGTGCGAAGCGACCCGCGAAGACGCCGTAGCGCAGCGCGTATACTCGCGGACGGTGACAGCGAGCTACTGGCAGCGCGAGGCAGGCTGGAAGGATCAGTGGCAGGCCGGGTCGATCCCGAGCCGCGCGGACTTCGCGGTGATCGGTGGTGGGCTCGCGGGACTGGCGACCGCGATCCGGCTGCGCGAGCTCCACCCCGGCGCAGATGTCGTGGTGCTCGAAGCAGAGCGCATCGGCTACGGCGCGAGTGGCCGTAACGCGGGCTTCCTGTCGCCGCTCGCCGCGCCGGTATGGCTGCTCGGCGCCGATCGCTCGGTCGACCAGGCATGGGGTGCGGCGCGGATCAACGCGGAGGTCCACGCGACCGCGCGCTGGCTCGCCGAGCACGTGCCGGCGTCGGAGCTGTGTTCGTCGAACCTCCGCCTCGCGGCGATGGGCCGGTTGTCGGAGGTCGGGCTGCGTGAATTCGCCCGCGCGATCGAACACGTCGGCATCGATCATCGCTTGACCGAGGAGCGTCACCTCGTCGTCGAGATGGATGCCTATACGGTTCATCCGTATCGTCTGGTCCACGGGCTCGCCGAGCACGCGGTGAGCCTCGGCGTTCGCATCCGCGAACGGGCGCGCGTGGGAGCGATCGAGACGGCCCATGCGTCCGCGCTCGTGCAGCTCACGAGCGGCGAGACCGTCGAGGCACAGCGGGTCATCGTGTGCACGAATGGCTACACGGGCGGGCTCGAGGTCGGCGAACTGCGCGCGATGGTGGTGCACAGCTTCATGGTCGCGACGTCTCCGCTCGACATCGAGCACGATGCCGACTTCACAGTCGAGGTGGATCTCGCGCAGTCGTTTCACCGCATGCACGGCCACCGGATCCTGTTCGGCGGGATGGACAAGGTGCGGACACCGCCGGGTGGTGACTTCGACGTACCGGCGAAGGTGCGGTCGGGTCTCGAGCGGCAGCTCCGCGCGAGCTATCCCCGGATCGCCCAGCTCGCGGCGACCGAGGCGTGGGGCGGACGGTTCCATGCGACGACGTCGGGACTCCCGATCATCCGCGCGTCGACCACGAACCCCGCGGTCGTGCTCAACGTCGGGTACGGCGGCACCGGCATCGCCCTCACGCTCGCGTTTGCTCGGCTGGCCGCGGCGGTGGCATCCGACGATGCCTTTGCAGAGCGTGACGACGAGCGCCTGCTCGAGTTGATCCAGGGAACGCGGATCCGCGTGCGCGATGCGGTGCGCACGCTCGGCCGGCTGGCGGTGGGACTCGTTCGCCCGGGTCAGTGACCGCAGACGAACATTTCGAGCGTCCCGGCGGCGGTCTTCCACACGGCGGCCGAGCGAACCTGCGAGAACGTCCCCCGCACGGCGGCCTCGTAGCGACCGTCGCGGTGCGGGCTCGTGTTCGTGAAGCCATCGAGCGGCTGCTGGATCAGGGTGAACAGCGCGCGCTGCAAGAAGTCACGCGGCCTGCTGAAGTCGACGACGACGAAGTTGCCTCCGGGGCGCAGCACGCGCCGCGCATCGGCCAGCGCCTCCTGCTTGGCCTCGGGCGACAGGTGATGGAACACCATCGTCGAGTACACGCGGTCGAAGGTGCCGAGATCCGGGAGGCGCGTCATGTCGCCCTCGTGGAACTCGATCTCGACGCCTGCCTTGGCCGCGTTGCGCCGCGAGCGCGCGACCATGCTGCCGTCGAAGTCGACCGCGTTGATCGTGACCTCGGGCTTCGCGCGCTTGATCTCGATCGCGAGCCGACCGGATCCTGCGCCGAGCTCGAGGAGGCGCATCCCGGGTTGCAGGTCCATCGCCTCGATCACCGAGGCGCGCATTCGCGCGGCCGCACTCCAGGTGCGGATCAGCGGATCGTAGAGCCCGGTCAGCCAGCGAACGCCGAGGGCAGGAACGAATGCGCGGCGAGGCGGTGGTTCGGCGCTCACCTCAGCTCCTTCGGCAGTGCGCCGTGGAGGCACGTGATCGTGCTGGGCGCGAGCACGCTCGAGTCTTTGGCGCGCGGTGCTCCGGGCTCGATACCCTCGGTCTCTGGCCAGGTCGGCTCCTCACCGGGCGCGAGGACGTGCAGGCCGCTCTGGAGGACGTTGATCGCATGCGTGTGGCCGGCGACGCGCACGTCGAAGAACCGTGTCCACGCGCGCGCGAAGTCGTGGCCGATCTTCTTCCCGATCGTCTCGCACGTGCGGAACCACCACAGTGCGTCTCCGCCGGGGACGAACCGCGAGCGCAGCGCGACGAGCCGCCGGTGAAGCCAGTGCTTCGGCTCGAGTGCGGAGATCTCGAGCTTCTCCTCCTCGATGAAGGCGCAGCCCCACTCGCCGTGCCCCCAGAACTGGAGCTCCGCGATCGGCTGCGTCTGCGCGCGCTCGACGAGCCACTCGAGGCCCTCGGCCCACGTCGCGGCGCCGTACCAGTCATCGATCCGGCGCAGCGAGCTGTAGAGCCTGCCGCCGACTCTCCACGCGCTCGTCAGCCCGGGCATCGGGAACCGCCCCTTGCACGTGCGGTCGTAGAGCATCAGACGCAGTGGCTCCTCGCCCATCGCGTTCATCATGCCGACGTCCGTCGCGCCGAGCGGGCCGGCTGATCGTCAGATACGTCATGTCCGAGGAGCATGGGGAGCGTGGGCTTCGACGAGCCCGAGTAGAAGCCGGCGAGTCCTTCCCAGCTGCGTGGGTTCTTGAACGTCCCGAACACGAGGTCCCACAGCGGGAGGTTCGAGTAGTTGTAGCGGTGGAGGCCGCGCTCGTGATGGAGGCCGTGCATCTCCGGGCGCTGGATGACGTAGCCGAGCCACGTCGGCGTCCGGATATTGCCGTGCTGGAAGATGCCGTTGAATGCCTGCCACAGCATGGAGAGCGCGGCCGCATCGGGCGTCAGGCCGAGCACGACGTTGAGAAACAACAGGCCGATGACGTTGCCTTCGATGATCTCGAACGGATGGAAGTACGCCGCGCCGAACACGTCCATCCGCTCGGCGCTGTGGTGGAGCTGATGGATCCATCGCCACAGAAACCCGATGCTGTGGTGCAGCCGGTGCGTCCAGTACGCGAGCAGCTCGGACGCCAGGATCCCGACGACGGTGCCGCCGACGAGCCCGAGCCGGTGGCCAGGGATCAGCTTGACGTCATCGATCAAGCCGGCGAGCAGGTACGGAACGGTGATCGTGATCGCGATCGTGACGGGCACGAACGCGGCGCACTTCAGCGACCACCCGCGGACCTCCTCGAACCTGCGCGCAGGGGCGAGCCACTCGATCGCGATCAGCAATCCGAGCATCACCGCGATGACGGCGACTGCTACGCCCGTGACCCCCATGGCTCTACGAAGTATACGCGGACCGTGTCCGAGAGGAGTACGCTGACCTCTCCCTGGCCATGCAGCTGAGGACCCTCGCAGAGTACGCACGGAGCGTCCGGTCGACGTTGCCGGACCAGGTGTTCGAGCCCGCGCGGTCGCGGCTCGTGTGGCTGCCGATCCACGTGGCCGTGATCTCGGCGCTCGTGTGGGCGATCGCGGAAGGCCATGTGCCCACATGGCTGTGGCCGGTGGTCTCGATCGTCATCGGCTGCAGCCTCGCGGGGCTCACGTTCCTCGGCCACGAAACGCTCCACGGCGGTGTCGTCCGCGGCCGCCTCGCACTCCGCCTCGTCGGCTTCATCGGGTTCCTGCCGTTCACCATCTCGCCGACGCTGTGGACGGCGTGGCACAACCGCGTCCACCACAATCACTGCTCGCAGCCCGGCATCGATCCGGATATGTACCCGACGATCGCCGAGTACCGGACGCAGTTCGTCGCGCGACTGATGGCGTTCGTGGGGCTGGGCCGGCGCCAGCCACTGACCGTGATCACGCTCCTGATCGGACTGACCGTGCAGAGCCAGCAGGTCCTGTGGACCTCGCGCGTGCTCGGCATCCTGTCACCCGCGCTGTTCGTGCGCGCGATCGTCGAGACGCTGCTCGCCGTTGCGTTCTGGACGGGCGTCGCCGTGCTCGTCGGTCCGGTCGCGTTCGTCTTCGTGTACGTGCTGCCGCTCGTGGTCGCGAACTCGATCGTGATGGCGTTCATCATGACGAACCACAACCTGTCGCCGTTGACGAAGGTCAACGATCCGCTGGTCAACTCGCTGTCGGTGACGCTGCCGCGCGCGCTCGAGTGGGTGACGCTCGACTTCGGCTATCACGTCGAGCACCACCTGTTTCCGACGATGAGCATGCGCCACGGGCGCATCGTGCGTGCCGCGCTGCGCGAGCAGTTCTCCGACCACTACCAGACCTTGCCGATGACCACCGCGCTCCACCGCCTCTACAGCACGGCACGCGTCTACCAGGACGACGTCACGCTGATCGATCCACCGAGCGGCCGGACGTACCCGACGCTCGTCCCCCGTCAGCCGGCCGCGCGCGACGACGTCGCTGCGACACGCTGATCGAGCACGACCTCGGTGCCGCGCGACGGTGCGAGCGTGATGCCGCGGCGTACGACCTTCGAGGGCCCGTTCGCGAGGTGCATCCGCGCGCGCGGCACGACGGTCTGCAGCACGATGCGCATCTCGAACTGCGCGAACGCCATGCCGAGGCAGCGCCGGATTCCGCCGCCGAACGGCAGCCACGTGAACGGATCGGGGCGAACGCCGAGCCAGCGCTCGGGCCGGAACTGCTCGGGGTTCGGATACGCGTCGGCGCGACGCCCGGCGAGATAGATCGATGGGGCGATCCGCGTGCCGAGTGGAAGGTCCCAGCGACCGAGCTTGAACGGCTTCGCAACGACGCGGCCGACGAGCGGGAGGATCGGTCGCACGCGCAGCGTCTCGCGGATCACGGCATCGAGGTACTCGTCGCGCCCCGCCGCGATCTCGTCGGCGAGCTTGCGATAGGTCGCAGGGTTCGCGAGCAGCTGATCGAACGTCCACGCGAGCGATGTCGCCGTGGTCTCGTGGCCGGCGATCAGGAGCGTGAGCAGCTCGTCGCGGAGCTCGACGTCCGTCATCGGCTTGCCCTGCTCGTCGCGCGCGAGCAGCATCATCGACAGCACGTCGGTGCCGCCCGTGGGTTGGCGCCGCCGCTCCGCGATCACGCGATACAGCTCCTCGTCGACCTCCTTCTTGAGGCGCGCCATCGGAAGGAACGAGACCTTGAGCAGGTCGATCCCGAGGATGCCCGGCAACATCAGCCACGGCTTGCCCAGCAGCTCGAGCATCGCGCGCAGCTTCGTGCGCAGCTTCGCGTGCGTCGCGTCGAGGCCGAACACGGTCTGGAGGATCACGTCGAGCGTGATGTCCTGCATGAACGAGTGCACCGAGAACGGCTGCCCGATCGGCCAGCGCTCGAACGAGGCCTCCGTGATCTCGCGCATCGTCGTCTCGAACGCGGCCATTCGATCGCCTTTGAACGGCGGCAACAGCAGCCGGCGCTGCCGCAGATGCTCCGCCCCATCGAGCGTGAGCACGGAGTGCTTGCCGAGGATCGGCTCGAGGATCGTCGCGTTGCCGACGCCCGCGAGGAGCACGTCGCCATCCGCGGCGAACACCTCCTTGATCAGCTCGGGATCAGCGATGATGACGAACGCGCCCTCGCGCGGCGAGCGCATGGTGAACACGTCGCCGTACGTGCGCTGGTACTGCTCGAGGAGCTGCAACGGTCGCGCGACCCAGCGTGTGATCTGGTACAGCGGCGGCGAGCTCGGTCCCGGCGGCAGCACCTCACGATGATACGCCCTCGCGGAGCCCGCGCCGATGGTAAGGGGTCAGGTCTCCGGCTGCAGCGCGAACCAGTGAAACGCCCGGTACGGCACGTCGGAGCGGACGCTGATCGTCAGCTCGCCCTCGCTGCTCGCAGGGAGCTCGATCGCGTACTCCGCGAGCAGACCGCCGGGGGCAGGGATCGTCGCCGATACGACCGTACCCGCCGCGCGAATCTCGAGCGTCGCCGGCCTTGTCAGCGTGTCCTGCCACGGGTAGCCCGGGTTGCCGCCGGATCGCAGCACGAGGCGAGTCGGCTTGCCCGGCTCGACGGTGATCACGAAGTCCTCGGCCTTGCCGCGGATCGTGCGACCGCCGTCGAGGAGGAGGCCGCGCCCACTGGTCTCCTTGTGGACGAACGACCACTTCGCGGTCGGATCGGCGTAGTTGCGGCGGCCGAGGTGGCCGCGCCAGTGGTGCGCGCGCTCGCTCGCGAGATCGGCGATGTCGAGGCGATCGACGAGGTGCCAGCCATCGGCGATCGCGAGCGGCCACTCCGCGGTGTGTGCGTGATCCCAGGTCGCGACGATCAACTGCATGTCGTGATCACCGACGAGGCGGCGCTTGGAGAACGGCGGTGGGAGCGGCGTGCCGACGACGAGCTCGCCGTAGAACTCGCTCTGTCCCATCCACGCCGGGTAGTACGCGAAGTGCGTCGGCCGTCGCTCGGGCGGCATGGTCTCGAGGAACTCGAACCGTGCTCCGGGCCCGTGGTTCGCGATGCCGGCCTGATAGTTCGTCACGAGCCCGAGCATGTCGTAGACACGCGTGTCGCCGTAGTAAGCGATCGCGCCCGCGTCGTGGAACATGATCGAGGCGTCGGGGAGCTTGCGGTGGATGTAGTGGCCGAGCGTGACGACCTGGCGATTGAGGTCGCTCGCGTTCTGCGCGTAGAGCTGGATATCCGAGCGCATGTTGGGGAGTGCCGCGCGCCACAACAGGGCGACGCCGACACTCGCGGCGACCGCGGACGCAGCGAACATCCAGCGCGGCGGATGAAGGATCGGAAGCTTGATCGGCGCGAACGCGCAGGCGGCCGTGATCGCGAACAGGGGGAACGCCGGTGCGATGTAGCGGTAGTTGTGGAAGCTCCACGCTCCCGACGATGCGATCACCGCGAAGATCAGCGCGAACGGTGACGTGACGAGCAGGATGCCGACGAGCCAGCGCTGGTGCTGCTTGGCCCACCACAGCACGCGCGCCGCGCCGACGAGCCAGAGCACCGCGACG
Source organism: Myxococcales bacterium (assembly GCA_031421915.1). GTDB lineage: Bacteria > Myxococcota_A > Polyangia > Haliangiales > Haliangiaceae > JABFXX01. The sequence continues at coordinate 19,478 of JANOPP010000135.1, forward strand.
AGCCGCGGCCACACGAGCGGGCTCGTGCCGTCCCAGAACAGCCCCTTGAACATCTTGCCGGTCTGCGACGTGATCGCGGCCCACCAGTACGTGGTGTCGAAGCCGGGGAGATAGAAGTGACTCTTCGCGACGCCGGTGTTCGGGAACCAGTTGCCGGCGAGGAGCTTGTTCGCGGTGACCCACGCGATCGAAGCGATCAGCGGCGTCAGCCACCAGGCGGCGGCGCGCAGGTCGCGCTGGCGGAGCCGGGAGAGCACCGCGATGCCGACGATCCCGATGACGATCATCGTCGCCTCGGGACGCGAGAGCGAGGTCGCGCCGAGGCAGACCGCGAGCAGGCGCGTCGGAGGACCGCTCGCCGGGCAGCGCACGAGGAGGATCAGCGTCCCGAGGAGCAGCGCACTCGCGAACGCGACCTCCATGCCGGACAGCGAGGTCCACGCGAACGGTGCGATCGCGATCGCGAGGGCGGCAGCCAGGAACGCCGCGATCGTCCCCGCGATCTCGCGGACGAGCCGGTAGCAGGCGACACAGGTCGCGGCGTAGAGCGCGGCGCACATCGCATACGAGACCCAGACCAGCGCGTGTCCGCGGGCGCCGAGCGACCAGAACGGTGCGAGCACCATCGGCCACAAGACGCTCGTCGAGCCGGCCGAGTAGCCCCCGCCGGGGAAGTACGTGAACGGCTCCCCGCGACCGAACTGCTTCGCGTAGGTCAGGTAGATGTACGCGTCATCGAGCGGGAAGCCGAACGAGGGTGTGCGCCGCAGCACCGCGTACGCGAACGTCCAAGCGAGCGCGATGCAGACGAGCGAGATCGCGATCGCCGGGGCGTACGGCTTGATGCGCGTCGCTATGCGCGCAACTCGCGACATCCGTCACGATGTATCACGGCGACTTGCTGGGACGCATCGTTCTGTTGATGGCCGCTTGAGTTCGTAGCGTTCTGACCCTGAGGTCGGTCGGCCGGGTAGTCGCGGCCGCGAGGATCGTGCCGTTACGAACTCTTCCAGCGGGATGCCGATGGACGCCGGCCGTTCCGGACCGCGGTCTCGTCGAGAGGATCCGGCCGTACGAACGTTGTTAGTACCGATTCAGGAGGACACGTCACGCCTGTGAACCGATCGGCTCGAGCTCTGCCGCGGCATTCGACCGACGAGGCCGTTCGCGGTCCCTTAGCTCACCGTGATCGGCAGCTCCGTCAGCGCGCGCAGCGTTAGCGTCGCCCGCCACGCGACACGCTCGGTCGCGAGCTCGATCGCTCGCGTGCGCGTGACCAGCGCGCCGAACGCATGCTTTGCCTCGAGGCGCGCCAGCGCGGCACCGACGCAGAAGTGCGGGCCGCCGCCGAACGAGAGGGGTTTGGGGTCGGTGCGCGCGACGTCGAGCTCGTCGGGGCGCTCGAACCGACGTGGATCGCGGTTCGCCGAGCCCAGGGCGATCATGATCGGCAGCTCTTTGCGGAGCATCACGCCCTCGATCTCCGTGTCCTCGAGCGCAACGCGCGGCGCAAACTGCACCGGCGAGTCGAACCGCAACAGCTCCTCGATCGCATTGTCGACGAGTGCCGGCTCCGCGCGTAGCCGAGCGAGCTGCGCGGGGTTCTGCAACAACGCGTAGAGTCCGTTTCCGATCAGGTTCGTCGTGGTCTCGTGACCGGCGAGGAACAGGAACGTCGCGTTCGCCGCGATCTCGTCCTCGGTGAGCTTCGCGCCGTCCTCCTCGACGGCGAGCATCGCGTCGAGCAATCCGTCGCCGGGAGCTCGCCGCTTGTGCGCGAGCAGGTCGTGCATGTAGAAGTCCCACTCCATCATCGCGCCGACCGCGTTCTTGATCTGCGCATCGCTGCACATCGGATCGATAGTCAGCGCTGTCACCTCGGCCCACGCTCGGTTGCGCTCGCGGTCCTCCTCTGGGATCCCGAGGAGCTCGCAGATGACGGTCGCGGGCAGCGGATACGCCAGGTCGGCGATCACTTCCATCGAACCCCGCTCGAGCGCGGGAGCGAGCAGCTCGCCGACGAGCGATTCGATCCGAGGAGCCAGCGCTCGCACGGCGCGCGGCGTGAACACCTTCATGATCAGCTTGCGCAGCCGAGCATGCGCATCACCCGACTGGAACAGGATCCAGTTCCGCCGGTGGACGCCGAGTGCGGTCGCGGCGTCGTAGCGCGGAGGCCCCGCGGGATCGTCGGCATCGCGGTAGCCACGCGGTGTGCGGAACGCCGGGCTCCGGAGAACGCGATCGACGGCGTCGTACCGCGTCACCATGAAGCCGCCGAACGGTGTCTTCAGCACCGCCGCGGCTTCGCGCAGCGTCGCGTAGATCGGATACGGGTTCGCCCGGCCGTCCGGGGTCAACAGCATCATCGCGGCCACCTGCGTCGGATCGCTCATGCGCGCCAAGATCGCAGATCTTGCGAGCTCCGGGCGACTGACCGCGCCGCCGTGTCAGTACAGGATGGTTCCGTTGCCGCCGACGATGAACGCGCGGCCCGGCCCATAGCCCCAGACGCCGTTGAGGCGAGGCCCCGACGGCACCGGCAACAGTGACCAGCTGGAGCCGTTGAACTGCGAGACTTGACCCGAGTTGTCCGGCGGGCCGACCCCGGCCGCGAGGACGTCGCCGGCAACGCCCCCGAACGCGAACACGATGCCTTCGTCGCCCCCGGGCGGTTGATTCCAGGAAGTCCCAAAGTGCAGCGTCGGGGACGAGTAGTAGACGTCGGACGGCCCCAGTCCCCACATTGCATAGGGGCTCTGCAGCTGGAAGGGGACCGTCATTGGCACCCAGCTGCCCGTCGTGTAGCGGAAGATCTGGGGAGGGAACGTGGACGCGTACATCTCGCCTGTCGTGGCGATCCAGAGCAACTGGACCAGCTGAGCCGGGGCCGGGACATTGCTCCACGTCCCATCCCAGCGCGCGATCGCCCCCTGACCTTCGATGGACCCAGCGACGTACAACGCCGTCGCCGTACAGGCGATCGCAGCAGGCTGCAGGTTCGCGGGCAGGGGAAGGTTGGTCCACGCGGTTCCGTCGTAGCGATCGACGGCGTAGTACGTGCTGGCAAAGACGTTGGTCGGGTTGGTCCCGCACACCGCCGTGTACGAGGGGCGGTCGGAGTTGGCGAGGCTCATGCTCGACCAGCTCGTGCCGTCGAAGTGCAGGATGCGGTTCTCGCCGACCGCGAAGGCGTTGTTGCGATCACTCGCCCACACCGCATTTAGAGGCAGGCTGGTCCCGGACGCCATCGCGGTGAAGCGCCCTGCGCAATCGGCGCGGCAACCATCGCCCGGGACGTGATTGCCATCATCACACCACTCGCCCGGGTCGACGACACCATCACCGCACGTCGCTGCCTGGCAGGTGGTCCGGCACGAAGCACCGCCGGCGTCAGAGTTCTTGGTGTTGCAGGCGGTAGGGGCTGGCACCGTGCCATCGCCGCAATCGCAGCCCTCGGCGAGCGTGAGGTCGAGGATCCCGTTGCCACAGCGCTCGTCGGACCTACAGTCCGAGCTACAGCCGTCGAGCGAGAACCGGTTGCCGTCGTCGCAGCGCTCGCCGGGCTCGACGACTTGGTTGCCGCATCCGCTCGCGATGCACACTCCGACGTAGCAGAGGCCATCGGTCACCGTCGATGCGCTGCAGCTGGCTCCTTCGACTGCGCCGAGGCACGCATCGACCTGATCGGGGAACACGCAGCGGTCACCGGTGGGCGAACACACCCTGGTTGTCGGACAGGTCACCGAACCGCACGGAACCAGCCCGCTGTCGTAGCAGCCGATCACTCCGACGAGTAGGACCAACCACCTCATCACGTGACGGTACCATCTGTCCGTTCGGAGTACGTCGACGAAGCCTTCGACGTCAGCGGTCGATCAGTCCTCCAGACACCGAGCGATCGCGGGATCGGTCACGAACACTCCTGCGTAGTACTTCTCGTCGAGCTCCTTGACTCGCTCGCCCGAGCGCGCAGCCGCCGCGCAGTCGCCACGTAGCGCGGCCGTGTGGGCCTGCTGGGTCAGCTGCCTCGCGACCGGATTCGTGGTCTCGACGGCTTCGACGAGCGGGGCATCGGCAGGCAATGGCACACGTGGAGGGGCGGGCGGGGATCGATAGTTTGGCCGGCCGTCTGCAACCCATGACGCTGTCGCCTCCTTGCAGCGCGACGTGACTTCGAAACCACGATCTGCCGAATAGGCATAGATGCCGACTCCAACCGCCGCCATTCCAAGACTGCCGTAGAGCACGTTGTCGATGTCGCCCTCGGTCTGGACGATACTGCCGAGGAGGGCGATCTCGAGCAGGATCACCGCAGCTGCACCGACCACGTCGAGGACCGGGCGCACCGAGTCGGGACTGCACGCCGGCTTGAACGTCGGCGCGGGCCGCGCGGCGGGTGCGTCGAGCCCGAACGAGCACCCGATCGTCTGCCAGACAATCAGCAGGGCTGCGATGGCACGCGGATGGCGGCTGGCGCGGCGGACCTGGTGGATCACATTCTTCCGGTGGTCGCCAACTACCGGCAGTGGACGCTGTCGTTCCCGCGGTGGTTGCGCATCCGCTTGCTCCGCGACAAGGCGCTGGTCTCGGAGGTGATGACCGTGTTCGTGCGCGTCGTGTCTGCGTATGATCGCCGCCGCGCGCGTCACCGCGGCATCGCGGGCGGCCAGACTGGCGCCGTCACCGCAATCCAACGGGTGGGCTCGTTCGCCAACGCTTACGTGCATTTTCATACCCTGGTCCCCGAGGGCGTGTGGCACGAACGCCCCGATGGCTCGCTCGGCTTTCACGCACTGCCGCCGCCCACCGACGAGGACATCGAGCAGATTACCGCGCGCATCGTGGGCAAGATCCGCCGGCTGCTCGAGAGTCGCGACGGCGATCCGGTCGCCGACGAGCCCGATGCGCTTGCCCACGCTCAAGCCGAGGCCGTGCAGCTGCCGATGTCGCTGGCCGAGCCTGTGCCGCGAACCTCCGGCTCGCGCCGCCGCTGCGGGTTCATCGATGGTTTTCGCTCCATGCCGACACCGTGGTCGAGTGATCCGCGGATCGGTGATGAACGCGAGTACGCGCAGAGGATCACCGCAGCGCGGGCACTGGGTGACCTGGTCGCCGAACACCCTGCGCAACAGCGCGGCCCAATCGAGCCTGCGAGCGAGCCGCATCGCGGCCATCGTGGCGGTTGGAGTTGTGGTCGCGGGGCCGGGCTCGGTCGCGAGCGGGGGCGAAGGCACGACGCGGGAACGCCAGACGTGGGCAGAGGAGCCGTCCACACCGTCCGCCCGCATACACTCCTTGCACGCATTCGAACGCCGTCCGCCCGACCCGCTCTGTTCTCGACAGGTCAAGCCGCGCTCCAACCCCAAGAGCCGCATCGACCGGCCAATCCTCCTCACGGCGCGAGCTTATAGTCCCCGATGATGTTCTCCCACGCCTTCATCGCTTTGCCGCGATCGATCGACAGGTACCCATTGCCGATGGAGACCGTCATCTGCGTGTGGACGTCGTACTTCGTATGCACGACCTCGAGCGGGACGTTGTCGTTGAGACACGCCGGCGTACCATCAGACGCGACGCCGCATAGCGTGAACAGACGTGCGTGATCGCCACCGCTCTCGGCGCGGAAGTCGACCGTGATCAGCGCGAACCCGTCCTTCATCTCGAGCTGCTCGACGACGGCGGCGTGGGACTGGCTATACGCCCCGATCTCGGTCGCGCCGACGAAGTACCAGCCTGCAGCGGTCTCGACGAAGATGCGCGCGTACGAGAACTTGGCAAGAGTCTCGACGGCGACCGTCTTCATCTTCGAGTCCTTCGGCGTCAGCTTCTTCATGTCCGCGGCCCGGCAGTTGGTGCTCTTGCAGAGCGCGTCGAACGGCTGCGGCTTGCCGTGGGCGCGCTCGAACGCCGGGAGGTCGTCCCAGTGCGTCGTGATGCCGCCCGCGACTCTGACGCGGACCTCGTGGTGGCGCGCGGTCATGCCGGCCGGCAGGGTGCCCCACACCTCGAGCTCGGAGACCGCGAGCTCGCGCCACGACTTCTTGGTGCCGGGCGTGGTTGCGAGCACCTGGAGCCGATACGTCCCGCCGAGCTGCCCGATCGGGATCGCCTGCAGCTCGCGGTTGTTCGGATCGAGGTTCGCGTCGACAAGCTTCTTGCCGTCGCGTAGCACGCGCAGGCGCTTGATGCGGTGGTTCATCGGGAAGTAGTCGCCTTCCTTTCCCTTGCCGGTGTGACCGACGATCAGCTTGATCTCGTCGACGGTGACAGCCGCCGGCACCGAGAACTCGATCCACGCGCCGACGAGCTGACCTCTCTCCGAGTTCCACGCCGTGTTGCGATCGCCGTCGACCAGATGCTTCGGCTCGATGGTCTTGCTCTCGACATTCGATGAGACGAAGACCTTGTTCGGAACGCTGTGCAGGAGCTCGACCGGCTCGGCGAGGGCAGGAACGGGAAGCGCGAGCGCAGCGGCGAGTACGAGACGCATCCCGCCATGGTAGCGGACTCCGGGCCGAGCGGGCTGGGGTCCACGAACCTGCCGACGGAGAACCGGATCGCTCTGTGTGTCGAATCGTGCGGGAGCGACGCCGCCCACGAGCTCGTCAGAGACTACGAGCTACCCAGCGACGGCTACGTGATCCTGGAACAACGTCCGGTCATCCCCGAGTGTTCGAGCGGCTACCCAGAAAACCGCGGCCGTGGCAGGCCACGCTGGGCGCGATGGACGACCGCAGGCGATCGAGCCCTACTGCGCCGTGATCAACAGCCCTCAACGACGTCACCGACCGTGACCGCCGCGAGCTTGCGCCGTCCGCACCGTCGCGAGGACCGCATGCCCGATTGCTGCGGTGAGTGGCTGTGTACCCAAGCACCTGGCCGCTTCCACGACGTAGTACAGTGCTTCGATGCGCTATGTGTGGTGCGTGTTGTTGTGTGCGGCGTGTGGAGATGACGCTCCTGCGCGACTCGATGCGAACGAGGGGACACCCGATGCCGCGCTCGACGCGCCCGACTCGCTGACGCCGATCACGGTGACGGCACTCTCGATGGCCAGTGACGGCCTCCCCGACGCGGCTGCGATCGGTATCTTCGTCGGTCCCGACGGCATCGAGCACGAGTCGACCGCGGATGCGACCGGACATCTCTCCGGGGTTCTGCCACAAGGCGGCACGTTGACCGTGATCCACGGAGGTTCCACCGGGACCTCGGCGCTCATCACCGTCGTGCGTGGCGTGCGCCCGGGCGATGCACTGACGGTGGGACGCCCCTTGCGCGCCTTCTTCACGGGCCCCGACGACGTCACGATGCAGATCACGGTGCCCGCGGTCAGCGGCGGCGCGACATCGTACGAGATCAAAAGTGTGAGCCACTCGCAGGGCGTGACCCCGGGCGTCGCCAGCAGCTTCGGGTTTCCTCCCGGTGCCCACGGCGCGACCGCATCGCTCCTCGCGATCGCAACCGTCAGCGCATCGGACCATCGCTACATCCACGAACCCGCACTCCCAGTGAGCAACGGCGGCGCCGCCACTCTCACCGGAACGTGGCAGACCATGGCTTCCGCCGACGTGAGCGCGATCGTCCCGGCCGGCTGGACCACGGGCGCAATGTTTCGCGGGATCGTCGTCGACCGAGGCGTATCCGAAACGATGCGCCAGTCGATCACGGGAGGTGCCACAACGGCCACGGTCACCGCACCCACGCCGGTCGGCGCCGGCCTCGCAGCGGTCGCGGGTGCCAGCGTGACCTTCGCCGACGGAAACAGTATCGGCGTGCTGCGTCAGGACGCCGCGTCGACGCAGAACATGGCGCTTACGATCGCGGCGATGCCCGTGTTCACCACGAAGCCGGCGTACGCGAACAACGCCGTTACCTGGACGGAAGCGCACGCGGGATCTCCGGATGCACGTGTCATGGTGGGCATCGTTAGCTACGCTAAGTCCGGTGGCGGCATGGTTGTGACACAGCTGTTCCTCGTCGACGATGGCGCGACACCGAACATTCCAATGCCGGCCTTGCCGGCGCGGTTCAACACCACAGGTGTGATGGGCACGCCGAGCGTCGGCGTCTATTACGCAGACGTCGATACCCTCGCGGGCTACGACGCGGCCCGGCCGTACACCTCTCTTCTGATCGATGCAGGCAATAACCCCACGCTGCCGCGCCCGTTCTCGCTGACGAGGTCGTCGGTCTACTGACGTGCGAGCCTGGTGGGCGTTCGTCTTCGCGGTGTCCCCGGGTTACGACCGAACCCAGGTGTGAGGTGAGACAAATGGCGACCTAGACAAATGGCGACCTGGACGCCATTTCGCTCTGGACGCCATTTCGCTCGTGTTCTCGGACGACGAAGTGCTCGGCGAAGACAAATGGAGACAAATGGCGACCTGGACGCCATTTCGCTCTGTCGGCTAACCCGCGGGCGGCTCTGGATGCGCTTCCTTCTCTAGTTTCACGGTAGCGCATCCGCTCTCCGCTCTCTTTTCGATGGACGCGATCCGCACGCTGGTCCTCGCGCGCACCGCTGGCGGCACAGCGCTCGCCGCGGCAGAGCGACCTGGTCTCGACGACAGCGGCATGGTAAGGCGCGTCGATGGAAGCAGTGCCTCGGGGTCCCATCCGCGTGCTCGTGGTTGTCGTCATCGCGGCCGTCGCCGGCGCGGCCTGCACCCGCGATCAGCCTCGCGCGCCGGCGCCAGTTGCCGTGCCGCCGCCGACTCCTGCGGCGACGGCAACCGCGCCGACGTCAGCGCCGGCCGATGGTCAAATCTCGGGCACCGTCCTCGAATCGATGGACTCCGGCGGCTACACCTACGCGAAGATCGATCGCGGCGGCAGCGCGGTCTGGGTCGCCGGGCCCGCGACCAAGATCGCCGTCGGCGCCAAGGTCGGCGCGATGACCGGGACATTGATGAACGGCTTTCGCAGCGACACGCTGCAGCGCACGTTCGACCAGATCTGGTTCGTCAGTGCGTTCCCGGGCGCGACGCCCGCCGCCGAGTCTCACGCGGGCAGCGGCGCGACCGCATCGATCGAGAAGGGAGAGCCTGCCGCGGGTGGTCAGACCGTCGCCGCCGTGTTCGCGGGCAAGGACACCCTCGCCGGCACGCCTGTGGTGGTCCGTGGCCAGGTGGTCAAGCTCAACATCGGGATCATGGGCCGCAACTGGATCCATCTGCGCGATGGCACCGGCGGCCCCGGCACCAACGATCTCCTCGTGACGACGGCCGGTACCGCGGCGGTCGGCGACGTCGTCGTTGCGCGCGGCACGCTGGCGACCAACCGGGACTTCGGCGGCGGCTACAAGTACGACGTCCTGATCGAGAATGCGTCGATCGCGGAGAAGTAACGGACGCGGGGCGCGTCGGTGCCGCACAAACCCCAGTCACCGAAGAGCTCGTACATCCAGTTCCTTCTCGGCAACCTCTACAACGATCGCCTGTGGTGGCAGGTTAGTTGATTCGCCCCGGCTCACGTGCCGAGTCTGATTAAGAGCCAAATAAGCGGGGGGTTCCCATGACCTGGATGATGCTGTCGCGATGGCTTCTCGATGTTGCTCTCTCACACTGGTTGCGGCCCTGACTGCCTGCGGGGACAAAGATCGCGACCTCTCCGCCGACGCGGCCGCGGATGGAGCGAGCGGTCGCGGAGCTGCGCAGATCGGCGTCGGTCGGCCCCACGACCCGGCGTGGATCACCCAGGTGGGAGGCCCCGCGGACGACGACGCCTGGGCTCTCAGCGTCGATAATGGTGCGATCTTTCTCGGCGGAAGCACCACCGGAAGCTGGTTCGCCAGCTTCATCGATGCGTGCCTGACCTCCGATCCAGACGCGGGGGTCGAGATGGTCGACTGCGGTGACGCGTTTGTGATCGATCTATCGACCCGCGCCGGTATTCAGTTCGGAGGCCCGTACACCGATACCGTGCGAGGACTTCACGCGGAGTCGCGCGGGGTGTTCGTGACCGGTTCGTCGAGAACCGCCGCGAGCCAGAATCATCGCAAAGACGGCTGGGCCGAACAGCGGTCGCTGAACCTCGTGACTCGCGTCTGGCGCTACGATCTCGCCAGCGCCAACAAGCCCGACGAGCTCCTGGCGATGGACGTGGACGGCACGGTGTTCGTAGCGGGTGGATCCAGCGCGGCACTCGAGCCTCCGACGGCGCCTGCGGGCGATGAGGACATGCTGGTACTCGGGTTCGATCCGGCAACTCCCGGCGCCCCGTCCGCCCTCCAGCAGTTCGGGACCATGAAGTTCGAGGAGGCCATGGGTATCGCTGTCGACTCGGCTTCCGTGTTCGTCGGCGGCCAGACGGGTGGCTACCTCGGAGCGGGTGCCGGAACGAATCAAGGATTCACGGATGGCGTGATCGTCGCGCTCGACCGGAGCTTGATGCAGGTCGAATGTCGCGCGCAGTACGGCACGCCGGCCAAGGATGTCGGGCAAGCCATCGCGCTTTCGTCGACCGCCGTCTACGTGGCGGGGTCGACCGCTGGTGTTCTCAACGAAGCCGTGGCGAACGGCGCGCAGTGTAACCAGGGCACGACGAACCCCGTGGACGCTTTCGTGGCGAGCTACGACCGCCAGTGCCGCCATCAGTGGACGCGCCAGTTCGGCTCGGTCGATGGCGACTCCATCGACGCGGTCGCCACCGATGGGTCGTTCGTCTACGTGGCCGGAACCACGGGTGGTTCGGTCGATCACTCAGTCCAGCCCACCACGACCGACGCCTTCCTACGCACCTACGACTCCGGGGGGACGCTTGTCGGCGAGGTGCTGTTCGATGCGAGCACTGTTGGCACCGAGGTTCCCGACTTCGCGCGTGCGATCGCGGTGGACGCTTCCTTCGTGTACGTGGCCGGTACGACGGGAGGTGCACTGGGGGGCACTAACTCGCACCTCGGGAAAATGGACGCCTTCGTCGCAAAGATCCCACTTGCCGAGGCGCGCACCGGGGTCGTGACCGTCGGCAGCGGTTGCCCCTAGCTCCCGTCGCCGCGGCCCTCGACCCGAACTTCGACGCCTGGTGCGATCCGGTACCCGAGCTCGACGCGCTCGATGATGTCGCGCAACCCGAGTTGTCGCAGCTTGGAGAGGGCGACGTGCACGCGGTTGGTTCCCGATGCGATCGACATTCGCTCCCCAGGCCATGCCGCCGCGACGAGTTGCGCGATCGACATGCCTCCGTCGCTCGCGTCGCGAACACGCGCTTCCATCAGGGCCACAAACAACTGGCGTGGAACACCGTGACGCGAGAGATCGACGCGCATTCCATTGGGAAGCGTGACGCTCGCAGCATCGGGCGTCGCTGCCATGCGTCGGATGTCGGTCGGATCCTCGCGAAGCGCGGTGACCCACGCGCGATACCCATCCCAGTCGGGCACGACACCGAGGTGAGCCCACGCTTGCGCGGACATCGTCAGGCCTTCGCGCATGCCGGGACGCCGATCGGGAAACGCTGCCAGGATCTTCAGGTTGGAGACCACGAGTAACTCGACGAGGGGCGCGTCCTCGGGCAGCGCCCGGCCCTGGAGCACGCGTTGCGCCGCCGGCGGTAGCTCGACCGTGCCGATCAGCGAACGGACCAGCAGCGTCACCGCATAGAGATCCGCGCCAGGAGTCACGGGCGCACCGGCGGTCGCCTCGGGCGCCTGAAACACCCGACCCGCGTGCGATCGCAGACCGATCGGGAAGCCGCCGAACCCGACCAGCCAGAGCTCGCCCGTCGGGCCGAACATCACGCTCTGATCACTCAGGACGCCGTGACAGACCGGCGAGCCAGCGAGCTGGACCGCATGGACCCTCTCGAGAGTTTGCATCAGCTCGCGCACGAAGCCCGTGGCGAGCGCGTACGGAACGCGCTGGTCGCGGGCGCTCGCTCGCGTCACGACGGTCTCGAGATCGATGCAGGCGTCGCACGCGTAGACGACAAACCCGTGCGAGCCTTCGAAGCCAACCTCCCGGATCGCGGGCACGTTCCGGCCTGCAATCGCGCGATACACACGTTCCAGCTCGGCGAGCCGCAGCAGAGCTGATCGCTTTTCGAGCATCGGCGCTGTCATGACGAGGCTCACTGCACCGTCGATGACCACGATGTGCCGTCGCACGTCGCCAACGCTCGGAAGCTCGTGGACGATGCGATAACGCGAGGTCCAAGGAAGGGCCACTCCACCTGCCGGCAACGTGGTCCGAGTGTAGATCACCCTCGACGCCGAGATCGAACCAGATCACCCGTGAACACCGCGAGCGCCGCCCAGATCACGACGAAGGCCGCGAGGCGGTCGAGCGCGAGCGGCTCACCGAACAGTGTGACGGCCGTGCAGCTGCCGATGTCGCGGGTTCATCGATGGGTTCTCGCTCGCCACGCTGATTCCGCCGCGCCGAAGTCACACGACTCGGTTTCATGGCGAGACGCGCGACAGCGAGGGCAACGACCTGATGCCCGAGATCAAGCGGTGGGCCCCCGACGAGCAAGCGGCGTACATGAAGGGCCCGGGGTTCGAGGTGCGCTACACGAAGGGCAGGTCGGTGCCGATCTCCGACCCCGGCCCGATCGTACGGCGCGGAAACCGCCGGTACTATTTCGGAGCGAGCGGGGCGATCCAGCTGTAGGATTTCTGCAACAGACCCGGGCCAAGAGATCGCCGGACTACAGGCCGCAGGACAGCGGGAAGCCGAACGAAGGTGTGCGCCGCAGCACCGCGTACGCGAACGTCCACGCGAGCGCGATGCAGACGAGCGAGATCGCGATCGCCGGGGCGTACGGCTTGATGCGCGTCGCTACGCGCGCAACTCGCGACATCCGTCACGATGAATCACGGCGACTTGCTGGGACGCATCGTTCCGAGCGGCGTCGCAGAGTCGACCTTGACCGGACCGCGCTTGCCGGGGACGCCGCCCTGGATCGCGTCGATGTCGAGGGGAGATGTCGAGTCGGCATCGCCGAGCACCACCTGCGGGCGACTCTCGCTGAGCACGAACGTCAGCGGGTAGCGCGCGACGGTCTGATCGTCGGCGTTGACCGTGAAGTCGGGCAGGGGGAGCGTGAGCTGGTACGCGGCGTCGAGGAGGCACGTGTCCATCTGGGCATCGCCGAGCCCGGCGACCGCGACCGACGTGACCTCGCCACGGCCCATGCGGAAGTCGAAGTGCACGGTCCCGGCGAGCTTGGGCGCGAGGCCGAGTGCGCGCTGATAGCAGGCGTACGCCTTGGGCTGGAGCTGGTCGCGAAACAGGCGCTCGAGCGTGATCCGCGCGATCGCGGATGGCTGCAATGTGGTGGTACCGATCGTGACGACGGGGGGCACCGGTGGATCGAACACGTCGACGATCCGCTCGTACGGCCCGCCGGCTTTGACCACCGCGATCCGGTTCTTGGCGACCTTGCCGCTCGTCGAGAGCAGCGCGAACGCGAGACCCTCGTGAACGTACGGGTGCAGCGCGAGCGAGCTGGCACGGGCCCTGGCACCGCGCGCGATGTCCGCATCGGTCGGGTCGGGTGCGACGACGAACCTCTCCGCGAGCTCGGGATCCGCGAGCACGAGCGTCGCGATCGGTGCGCGCGATGCGCCACGCGCCGCGATCTTGATCGGAGTCTCACCGTGCCCGGTGAGCACGAGCTTGGGCGCGGCTCCGCGATGGAGCATCATCCGCGTGAAGCCACTGCCGGCGCGCACCGTCTCCGGGATCTCGATCCGATCTCCGAGCGAGAGCTCGAGCCACGCGGGCCGGAGCCACTCGTCGACGGTACCGAGCGCGCTGTCGAGCTCGGAGACGCCGACCTCGACGAACGAGCCGCCGTGCAGGTTGACGGGTGAGCGCAGCGCCGCGGCGCCGGGACTCTGCGTGCTCGCCGGATCGAGCACGACCGCAAGGACGTCGACCGTACTGGTCTTCGCGTCGAGAGCCTTGGTCAGCTCCATGCCGTCGACGTCACCGAGAACTCCGTCGCTGATCACGATCACCATCGTCGTGTCGCGCGTGTTGTCGCTGATCGCGGTGTGCGCGAGCTTGAACGCTCCGACGAGATCGCTGCCATTGATCGCGGCGCGCGTGGTGATCTCCTTCTCGATCGCGGCCAGCGTTGCTGCATCGCCCGGCTTCCATGTGCCGAGGACGCGCTTCGCGGTGCGGTCGTAGATGATCGCCTCGATCGCGGTATCGACCGGGAGAGTCGCGGCGATCTTCCTGATCACCGCGGTCGTGTTCTGTCGCCCGACAAGCTCCATGCTGCGCGAGCCATCGACGACGAACAGCGCGCGGCGCAGGCGCGGAGTCGTCGTGCGGATCGGGGGCGCGGCGACGGTGACGACCGTCGCGGTCCAGCCATCGGCGAGCGCCTCGCTCTGCGTCCACACCACGGGCACGACGCCGGCGAAGGCGAGCTCGGCGTCGACGACGACGTCCTTGGTGTCGACGGTGAACGTGCCGACGCCGCGGGTCCCGGCCTCGGTGCCGGCCACGCGGATCGCACCGACCGTGGCGCCGGGGCCACCGACCGCGCGGATCGAGCCGCGACACGCGGACAGCTTGCTGGTGTTCGGCCGTCCCGGGATCACGAGGCGCAGCGCGCCGCCGCGAAGCTCGGCGATCGCGGTGTAGCGCAGGGTGATCGTGACCTCCCGATCCTCGGCGAGTGGCTGCACGCGGAGCACGTACTGCGACGCCGAGCCAGGGGGCAGTGCCTCGACGAGCGCCGGATCGATGCCGAACATCGGGCGCGCTTCGCCGTCGACGACCGTGATCTCGCCCGCGATCGGGAGGGCCTGCTCGACCGTCGTCCCCGCACGTAGCGAGAACCCCGTCAAGGTCGCGCCCCGCGGCAGATCGAAGGCGTAGCTCGACCCCAGCGCGCCGGGTCCGGGATTGACGATCCGGTGTCGGGCCTCGAACGTGGCGATTGCGCCTCGAACCTGGATGTCGAGGTCGCACCCCGCCTCGGCGAGCTGCTGGGCCGGGCGCCGGGAGACGTCCTCGGAGTACTCGTCAAACGAGGTCTCGGCACGCGCCGGGACGGTCGACACGGCGAGGATCGCGCCGATAGCAGCGAGGTTCATGCTGGTTGGACAACCACCCATGGGTCGGGTTGCGTCTACAATGGACGGCGTGAAAGGGCCCGAGTCGCGACCCCGGATCGGCTTCGTCTTGTCGGGCGGTGGTTCGCGTGGGGCGTACGAAGCCGGAATCATTCACTACCTTCGCACTGACCTCGCGAAGCGGCTCGGCCGACACGTCCCGATCGACATCGTGACCGGGACCTCGGTCGGCGCGATCAACGCGGCATTTCTCGCGGCGACGATGGACGATCCGGCATCGCAGGCCGAGCAGATCAACGCCGCGTGGCGCGCGCTCCGGCTCGAGGAGCTGATCAGCCTCAAGCCGAGGGATCTGCTGCGCGCCGGTCGCATGCTGCTCGGCGCCGATCCGCCGCCGCCGCCGCCCGGGAGCTTTCGCTACGGCGGCATGCTCGATACGAGTGGCCTCGAGCGGTTCGTGATCCGGTCGATCCCGTGGCGAGGGATCGACAAGAACCTGCGCGAGAAACGGCTCCACGCGATCTCGGTCTCGGCGACCCACGTCGCGAGTGGACACACCGTGGTGTTCCTGTCGAGCGCGGAGCCGGTACCGCGCGAATGGAGCCGCGATCCGTTCGTCCGTCACCGCGCTGCGCGGATCGGGCCGCGCCACGTCCTCGCCTCCGCCGCGATTCCGATGCTGTTCCCTGCAGTGAAGATCGGCGAGGAGTTCTTCACCGATGGTGGGCTACGGCAGAACACGCCCATGTCGCCGGCGATCAGGCTCGGTGCCGATCGCCTCCTCTTGATCTCGCTTCGCCACGTCAAGCAGGCCACGGCGGTGCCCCAGCCCAAGATTCCCGAGGGCTATCCCAAGCCGCTGTTCCTCGCCGGCAAGGCGCTCAACGCGCTGATGCTCGATCACACCGAGTACGATCTCCAGCGCATGCAGCGGATCAACATGATCCTCGAGGCAGGCAATGCGTCGTTCGGCGAACAGTTCGAGCAGACGATGAATCACGAGCTCGTGCGCCTGCGCGGCGCACCACTGCGCAGGATCCAGGCCGTGCACATCCGTCCCTCGGAAGACATCGGCGCGATGGCCGCGGACTTCGTCGCCGCGGGCCGGATGCGTGTGTCGGGGCTGCTCGCGCGCAAGCTGATCGACCGCCTGGCCGCCGGCGAGGGCCGCCACGAGAGCGACTTCCTGTCCTACCTGCTGTTCGACGGCGACTTCGCCGCCGACTTGATCGAGCTCGGTCGACAGGACGCAGCCAAGAAGGAGGACGAGCTCGCGTCGCTGTTCGACGTTCTTTCGCACGTTCCGAAGTGAGAGTGCCGCCCCGGATCGTGCGCCCGGCGACCTGAGACTGGCCGCTACAGTCGATCCGGAGCCGTCCCCGTGGCAAGGTCGCCGCCATGACGACCCAGCGCCTGCTGACTCTCACCCTCGCCGCGCTCGTCGCGTGCGGTGGATCCAAGCCCACGACGCAACCCGGCCCGGGCCCTGGCGGAGACGGTACACCCGTCGCAGATCCGACCGGCACGACGCCGATGCCGACCGGCGACGATGCGGTGTTGCCGCTGTGGCCCGCGGTGAAGAAGGGCAAGCTGGCGAACGGCCTGACCTACTACGTCCTCAAGCACGGCAAGCCCGAGGGCCGCGCGTTCCTGTGGCTCGCCGTCAACGCGGGCGCGGTGCAGGAGGACGAGGATCAGCGCGGCCTCGCTCACTTCGACGAGCACATGGCGTTCAACGGAACCAAGAACTTCCCGAAGGCCGACATCATCAACTACCTCGAGACGATCGGGATGGGCTTCGGCGCGGATCTCAACGCGTCGACCGACTTCGACGAGACGATCTACAAGCTCACGGTCCCGACCGACAACAAGGAGTTCGTCGGCAAGGGTCTCGACATCCTCCGCGACTGGGCGGGCAACATCACGTTCGATCCGGCCGAGGTCGAGAAGGAGCGCGGCGTGGTGATGGAGGAGTGGCGCCTCGGTCGCGGCGCTGCGATGCGCGTGTTCGACAAGCAGGCCAAGGTACTGCTCAAGGGCAGCCGCTACGGCGATCGTCTCCCGATCGGTCTCCCCGAGATCCTCAAGGGCGCGCCGCGCGATGCGCTCGTTCGCTACTACAAGGACTGGTATCGCCCCGACCTGATGGCCGTTGTCGCTGTCGGTGACGTCGACCCCGCTGCGATCGAGAAGGAGATCGAGAAGCGGTTCGGCGATCTCAAGGGCCCCGACAACCCGCGCCCGCGCCCGGACGCCGGCGTTCCAAAGTCCGATGGCACCCGCGTGTCGATCGTGACCGACAAGGAGCTGCCGATGGCGTTCATCACCGTCAACAACATCTTCCCGCACCGCGGCGAAGCGACGGTGAAGGACTTTCGCCGGCTCGTCGCCGAGCAGATCTACGGCCAGATCGTCAACGAGCGCCTCGGTGCGCTCGGTCGCCGCAAGGAAGCGGCCTTCGCGTTCGCCGCCGTCGGCGTGCAGCCGATGGGACGCGAGATCGACATGTTCTCGCGCATCGCGCAGGTCAAGGGCGGCAAGACCGAGGACACCCTTCGTTCCCTGTTCACCGAGACGATCCGCGTCGAGCGCCATGGCTTCACGCAGAGCGAGCTCGAGCGCGCCCGCGCCGTCATCAAGCGGAACGTCGAGGCGAACGCCGACGAGGAGGCGACGTCTGACAGCGGTGACTACGTCGCCGAGATCACGCGCAACTTCTTCGAAAAGGAGTTCATGATCGGCCGCAAGGGCGAGCGCGACTTCACGCTCAAGTTCCTCCCCGCGATCACCGTCGAGGAGCTCAACGCGCTCGCGAAGAGCTTCGGCGGCGCCGACAACCGCGTCATCATGATCTCCGGCCCCGAGGGCCAGCCGCTGCCGTCCGAGAAGCGAATGCTCGAGATCGTCGACGAGGTCACGAAGAGCACGATCGACCCGTGGCAGGAGAAGGCCGTCGCGGCGTCGCTGATGGCGCAGCCGCCCAAGGCCGGCACCGTCACCAAGGAGACCAAGATCGATTCGATCGGCGTCACCGAGTGGACGCTCTCCAACGGGGCGCGCGTGATCCTCAAGCCGACCGACTTCGAGGCCGAGCAGGTCTCCATCTCCGGCGACTCGCCCGGTGGCCTCGCTCTCGCGACCGCGAAGGAGTACCCGCACGCGCGGTTCGCTGACGATCTCGCCAACATCGGCGGCGTCGGTGAGATCGACGATGATGCGCTCGAGAAGGTGCTCGCCGGTAAGAAGATCCAGGTCTCTGCCTCGATCAGCGAGACCACCGAGTCGGTCGACGGCAACGCGTCGACGCGCGACCTCGAGACGATGTTCCAGCTCATGCACCTCCGCATGACCGCGCCGCGCAAGGACGAGGAAGCGTTCAGCGTGTGGAAGAGCAACCTGAGCGAGCAGCTCACGAACCGCCTCCGGGTTCCCGAGGTGAAGTACGCGCTCGAGTCGAACGACATCCTCTACAAGAACAACGTGCGCCGGAAGGCGCCCGAGGCTGCCGACGTCAACAAGGTCGATCTCGACAAGGCGCTGGCGTTCTACAAGGGCCGCTTCGGCGACGCGACGGACTTCACGTTCGTGATCGTCGGCGCGTTCGACATCGCGAAGATGAAACCGCTCGTCGAGACCTACCTGGCGAGCCTGCCGGCGAAGGGCCGCAAGGAGAAGGAGAAGGATTCAGGCGTGCGGCGCGCCGGTGGCGTGATCAAGAAGAGCTGGGCGCTCGGCAGCGAGCCCAAGGCGCGCGTCTCCGTCTCGTTCCACGGCGACGAGAAGTGGTCGCGCGACAAGGATCGCGACATGTTCATCCTCAGCCAGGTGCTCTCGATGCGCCTCCGGGAGATCCTGCGCGAGGACATGGGCGGCGTGTACGGCGTCGGTGCTGGCGGCTACCTCACGCGCCGGCCGCGCGAGGAGCGCACGTTCGGCATTCAGTTCGGCTGCGCGCCCGATGCGGTCGACAAGCTGCTCAAGGCTTCGTTCGACGAGATCGCGGCGGTCGCCAAGGACGGTGTCGGTGCGGACTACCTCGAGAAGACCAAGGCCGCGTTCCTCCGCGAGCGCGAGACGCAGCTCAAGACCAACGGCTTCTGGGTCGGCTGGCTCGCGTCGAGCGCTCGCTTCGGCGACGACCCGACGATGATCCTCGACCCGAGCAAGATGGTCGCGCGGATGACCGTCGACAACGTCAAGGCTGCGGCGAAGACGTACTTGAACAGCAAGACGTACTACCAGGCCGTGCTGATGCCCGCGCCTGCGGCTGCTGCTCCGGCCGCTGCGCCAGCTACTCCGGCACCCACGCCGAAGAAGTAGTGCGCAACGAGGTCCGTGCGTGACGGTGGCGAAGCTCCGCCTCTAGCGGAAGAACTTCACGAGGACGTACCAGCGGATCACCGCGACGCCCGCCGCGACACACGCACCGAGGACCAGCGCGCCCTGCCATGCCTGCGCGGTGGGCGCGTCACTGTACTTACTCGATCCGATGATCATCCCGACGCCAAAGCCGAACGCCAGCACGACGTAGAGGCTGTTCTCGACGAGCTGCGTCTCGCTCATCGAACCGGACCCGGCCATCCCGACCAGGAGGATCGAGCCGACGACGAGCAACCAGCCGATGCGGGCGGCCCAGCGCAAGGGGCTCGGAGCTTGGGTCATCGCGACATACGGTACACTCGATCGAGGGTCGTCAGCTTGCCACCCACGCGAGCGCCGCACCGACGGTTCCGATCAGGGCGCACAGCGCATAGATCACGGCTCGTGGGGGAGCTGTGCGATCGGGCGTCCCCGTGCTGGGTAGCGGTTGCACATCGACAACGCTGCCGCGCGCGGGCGTCTCGAGCTCGGGCATGGCGACGTGATGGAAGCTGGCGAACCGTGGGATCCGCTCGGCGGCCGGCGGCGCGAGTGCGCGATCGAGTGCGCGGGCGAGCTCGTTCATGGAGTCGAACCGATGCGCCGGGTCGCGCTCCAGGCAGCGCAGCAGCAAGCGGTCGACATCGCTCGGAAGCGAGACGATCGAGGACGGGACCGGAGGGACTTCGGTGAGCATCGCCGTGACCAGGCACGCCGGGTTGGTGGCATCGGGGAACGGCCGGCGGCCGCAGATCATCTCGAACCCGACGACGCCCAGCGCATAGATGTCCGATTGCGGAGTACACCCTGCACCGATCAGCTGCTCGGGAGCCATGTAGTCGAGGGTGCCGACGGATTGGCCGGCGAACGTGATCTCGTCGCCATCATCGATGCCGCTCCCGACCTCGACCTTCGCCACACCGAAATCGAGCACCTTCACGAAGTCGTCGGCGCCGAGGTGGAGGTTGGCGGGCTTCAGATCTCGGTGCACGATCCCGCGGGCGTGAGCCTCGCCCAGCGAGCGGCAGGCAGCGCGCAGGATCTGGAGGACCGCGCGCCACGGCAGGGGGCCACGAGCAAGGAAGCGCTCGTCGAGATTCTCGCCGCGTAGCAGCTCCATCGCGATGAACAGCGTGCCATCGCGGAACTCGCCGCGCTCGAACGTCGTGACCGTGTGCGGGCTGCGCAGGTTCGCGAGTGCCTTGCTCTCGCGCCGGAACCGGGCGGCGATCTGCGGGTCGCTCGCAAAATCGGCATGCAGCACCTTGAGCGCGAGCTCGACACCGCTCGGCAGGTGGGTCACGCGGTAGATCGCGCCGAAGCCGCCTTCGGCGACCTTCTCCTCGACCCGGTAGGTAGTGCCGAAGATGGCACCGACGCGCGAGTCATGGCGGAGCCTCGACCGACGCCCGCACAGACCGCAATAGAGCGCTTGCTGATCGAACGCCCGCCCGCACGTCGCGCAGCTCGCCACGGGAGCTGCCAGCACGACTACACGCAACCCGCGATAGCAGTCGCGACGCCGATGCCACCCATCACGAACGCTGCCGCCATGAGCCTCCAGAATCCGCGAGGAGCAGCGGCTGGAAGCTCGATCTCCGGCTCGCTGCCGCGGGCCGCGAGAAACTGCGGAAGTGGTGCGATATCGAGGACGATGCGCGGCGGCTGAAGCTCGAATGCCGAGGTGTGTGCAAACACGTGCTGGGCAGCGGCGGGCACCGGAACAAGCGGCTCGGTTGGCGCCAGGATCCGTGCGATCTCTCGTTCGAGCTCGGCGGCGTTCGGTATCCGATCGGAGGGATCGGGAGCCAGACAGCGAAGCAGGAGGCTCTCGACCTCCCGCGGAATGCTGGCGGGCAAGACCGCAGCAGCTGCATTGGGTCGGCGTACATGTCCGAGGAGCAGCTCGAGGCCGATCACGCCGAGGGCGTAGAGATCGGCGCGGCCGTCGCACGTGTGCCCGATGACCTGCTCTGGCGCCATGTACTCCAACGTTCCGACCGCCTTGCCTGCTAGCGTGAGCTCGTCATCGTCGGCGTCGGGACGAACCTTCGCGAGCCCGAAGTCGATCAGCTTCACTTCGTTGTTCGGATCGAGGCGAATATTCGTCGGAGTCAGATCGCGATGGACGATCCCGTGCGCGTGCGCCTCCACGAGCGAGCTGCACACGTCGCGCATGACCGACAGCACGGCCCGCCACGGCATCGCACCACGCGTTCGCACACGAGCATCGAGACCTTCGCCACGCAAGAGCTCCATCGCGATGTAGATCGTCCCGTCGGCCGTCTCGCCGTGGTCGTAGACGGCGACCGTGTGCGTATTGCGCAGGCGCGCGAGGACCTTGCCTTCTCTGCGAAACCGCGCCACGGCCATCGAATCGTAGGAGAGCTCGGGGTGCAGAACCTTGAGGGCGACCTCCTGGCCACTCGGCAGATAGCGTGTGCGATAGATCGTTGCCGTCTCGCCCTCGGCCAGCTCGAGCTCGACGTCGTACAGGTCATCGACGACCGTCCCGACGAGTGACGCCCGCCGCCCAGCG
>JANOPP010000136.1:0-3740 GCA_031421915.1 Myxococcales bacterium
TGAGCTTGAACACGAGCACGTCGCTCGGTGGCAGACCTCCCTCGCCGGGGAGCAGATCGAGGACCTGCTCGATCGCGATCCCCGCGAGCTCGGTCGGCGGTGTGGCGCGGGTCTGCTTCATCGCGGTGCGAATCTCGGCGAGGCCGTCGGCGCCGGGCTTCGTGAGCGACACCTGCTCCGTGACGAACAGGCCGACGCGGCGGTAGATGTCGTCGAGGTGATCGAGAACGCTGCGGCCGCGCGCGCGGTTCCACGCGGTCAGCTCTGCAAAGATGATCGCGGCCGAGACGCCGTCCTTGTCGCGCACGAGTGGACCGACGGAGTAGCCGAGCGCCTCCTCGTAGCCCATGACAAACCGGCCCCCGTGCTGGGCCTCGTACTCCATGGCCGCGTTGCCGATCCACTTGAAGCCGGTCAGCGTCTCGCGGTAGTCCGCGCCGGTCTGCTTGGCGAGGAAGCCGAGCAGCTGCGACGACACGATCGTCGTCGCGACCATGCGCTTGTCCTTGGGCCCGACCTCGAGCAAGTAGTCCGCGAGCAACGCGCCGACCTGATCTCCGGTGAGCAGGCGATAGCCGGGGCCCTCGGGTACGGCAACGCACAGCCGATCCGCGTCCGGATCGTTGGCGAGCACGAGGTCCGCTTTGATCTCGGTGGCGAGCGAGAGGACGCGATCCATCGCGCCTTTCTCCTCGGGGTTCGGGAACGCGACGGTCGGGAACTCCGCGTCGGGCTCGCGCTGCGACTTCTCGCTGTGGATCTGCGGGAAGCCGGCGCGTGCGAGGCCCGGCTCGACCGACGCCGCGCCGACGCCGTGGAGTGGCGTGTACGCCATCACGAGCGAGCGCCCGTCGACGTCGGGGCTCGCGCGCAGCGCGCAGACCTTCTCGAGGTACGCATCGTGGAGGCTCTCGTCGAGATCGATCACGACGCCGCTCGTGCGCAGCTCGTCCAGCTCGGGCATCGGCAGCTCGTTGCTCGCGCCGATCTTCTCGATCGCGGCCGCGATGCCCACGTCGTGCGGTGGGATGATCTGCGCGCCGTTGCCCCAGTACACCTTGTAGCCGTTGTAGGCGGGTGGGTTGTGACTCGCGGTGACCATCACCCCGGCACACGCATGCTTGTCGGTGACGGCCCACGCGGTCGTCGGCGTCGGCCACGGACGGTGGGCGAGGAAGACCTTGATCCCGACACCGCCCAGGATCCGCGCGGTGTCCTCGGAGAACACGCGCGAGTTGCGGCGCGCGTCGTGTCCGATCACCACACCGCGGTGCTTCGCGTCCGGGACGTGCGCGAGCAAGTACGCCGCGAGACCCGCCGACACCTTGCGCACGAGCACGCGGTTCATCCGTTGCGGTCCTGCACCGAGGATGCCGCGGAGTCCGGCGGTGCCGAACTCGAGGGTCCCGGTGAACCGCTCCGTCAGATCGCGGAGGGCGGCCTCGTCGGTCTTGTCGACGGCGGCGAGGAGCGTGCGCAGCTCACCGGCAGTGATCGGATCGGGATCTTCAGCGAGCCAGGCAGTGGCGGCATCGCGAATCAGCGGCGGGGTCGACATCGGGGCGACCATACCGCGCACGAGCCGCGACTGGCGGTCAGGTGACCCCGCCGTTGCGGGGCCTCATGTTCCCTGCGTGGCTTGCTTCTTCTTCATCTTCGCGATCAGGCCGTCGAACCCATCCTTCGCGATGATCTTGTTGAACATCGTGCGGTAGTTCTCGACGAGACCGACGCCATCGGTCTTGACGTCCCACGCGCGCAGCTTGTCGCCGTCTTTGACGAGCACGTAGTCGATGCCGATCGTGTACGGCCGGCCTTTGCGCATGGTCTTGATCTTGGTCGCGACCACGATGTTGCTGTCCTTGTCCGTGCTCTCTCCGACGTACACGACGTCGAAGTTGAGGTTCGCGCGGAGGCCGCGGATGTAGTTCTCCTCGATCAGGTCGCGGAGGAGCTGCTGGAACTGGTCCTGCTGCGCCTTGGACAGCTTGGCCCAGTTGTCGACCATGGCGCGCTTGCCGAGCTGATCGATGTCGAGGAAGCCGCGCACGCTGGTGGTGACCTTGGCAGCGAGCTCCTTCTCCTCCTTGGAGCCGACGGGCGCCTTCTGCTTGAGCTGGCCCGAGATGGTCTCGTAGGCTGTCTTCACCGTGGTCGTGCCAGGTCCTGCCTTGGCGGCTGATTTCTCGGTCTTTGGCGGAGGCGTCCCGGTGGGGGCGGCAGCGGCCGGGGCAGCGAGGGCTGCGATCAGAGCGAGGACGAGAGAGCGCGGCATCATGTCTCCTTGAGACGGCGGGTCGAGGGCCCGAATTCACGGGTCTGCGAGGCGTACCACGGAGAGCGTGTGGATGAAGTGGTTGGCTCCGGCAGGTCCAGGCGGCATACAATCGCAGGCGGTGCGTTCGCTTTGGGCATTCTGCGTAGTTCTCCTGGCGGGGTGCTTCACCAAGCCGCCGGACCTCACGGGTGACGGAGGCACCGTCGCAGACGCGCCCCCTGACGCTCCGTTCCCGTCGTGTGCTGGGGTGATGTTCCCGCCCATGTCGACCCGCCTCACGGAGCTGACCGCGACCGGAGAGCCGACGATCACAACCAGTGGTCTCGAGATCTACTGGATGGTCGAGGTCATGACGGCGGTGCGGTACGAGATCCACCACGCCACGCGCACCCAGATCGGCGATGCGTTCGAACAGCCGGGCATCTTCGTGCCCGCGTTGTTCGAGCCCATCAACCAGGATCCTTCGATCTCGGGAGACGGCACCCTGCTCGTGTATCGCGGGATCGTGGACTCGCAGCCGCGGGCGCTGGAGATGGTTCGCATGGGCGACACGTGGACGTCGCCGATACCGCTCGCGGGTCTCACCGATCGCTACGTGAAGTCGCTCGATCTGGCTCCGAACGGCCTGACGCTCTACTTCACCAACGACTCGAACCAGCTGTTCATTGCGACGCGCCCGGACCGCCAGGCACCGTTTGTGGTGCTGGGACAGTTCGGTGCCGAGTTCGCGTTTCCGACGGTCTCTGCCGACGGGCTCGAGCTGTTCTTTCACGATGGTACGGGGATCTCCCGCGTGGAACGCGCGTCCACGGCCGCCAGCTGGCAGAGCAACACCGCGGTCCGCGTGATCGCCGGCGACTTCGATCCCGATCTGTCTCCGGACGGCGCGACGATGTACACCGCCTTTGGGAATGGGATCAGCGTGGTCAACCGCGACTGCCAATGATCAGCGCGGGGCGCGCAGATCGCCGACGGCACGGTCGAGGCGGACGACGGCGACGTTCCACTGGAACACGGCCTGCACCCATCGCGCGCGCATCGTGAACCACGCGATGTACGCATCGGCGAGGTCCTTGGGCTCGGCGGTCCCGATCGCCTCGGCCTGCAGCACGGCAGCGAGCCAGGTACGTGCAGCCTTCTCGCCGTCGGCAGCCGCGGTGACCTTCGTGAACGAGGCGGTCGCCTCGGCGAGCGCGGTCTGTGCGTCGTAGCCAGCGCCGAGTGCGGCGAGCTCCGCCAGGGCGCGTGCTTTCGCGGCTTCGGCGCGAGCCCGATCGACGCGCGCCTTGACCGTCCACGGCTCGAGAGTCCATTGCATCGCGAGGACGACGCCCGCGCCGGCGCGGTTGAACGGGTCGTTTCCGAACACGCTCGGCGAATCATCGACGCCCGTGGCGCGCGCGACGGCGGCGCTGCCGACGAGCGCGACATCGGGCCAGTGGTATGCGGCGGCGAGCTCGGC
>JANOPP010000137.1:0-17993 GCA_031421915.1 Myxococcales bacterium
CTGCAGCGCGTCGGTGTGTGGCAGGACGTCGCGCGCCGGCTCGCTCACGAGATCAAGAATCCGCTGACGCCGATCCAGCTCGCCATGCAGCAGTGCGTGTCGTCGTACAAGGGCGACGACGTGCGCTTCCGCAAGCTGCTCACCGACGCCGGCGAGATCGTCGAGGAGGAGATCGAATCACTGCGGCGGTTCGTCGACACGTTCCGGACGCTCGGCACGCTCCCCAAGGTCGAGGCCGCTCCGATCGCGCTCGCCGACGTGATCGAGGAGCTGAACCTCGATCCCGCGGTCGCGGCGCGAATCACGATCGTCCCGCCCGCCGAGCCCGTGACGGTGCGCGCGGACAAGCTGCTGCTCAAGCGCGTACTCGCAAACCTGGTCGAGAACGGGATCCATGCCGGTCAGGAGGCCGGGAATGCAGGGGACGTCGTGATCCGGTGGTCGAGCGATCCGCGGCGCGACCAAGTCTCGATCTGCGTCGACGATCATGGCAAAGGAGTCGCCGAGGACAAGCGGGAGAAGATCTTCGAGCCCTACGTCACGACGAAAGCAACCGGGACCGGCCTCGGTCTCGCGATCTCGCGCAAGATCGCGATCGAGCACGGCGGCGAGCTGTCGATCGCGACCGACCGCGCTCCCACCGGAGGCGCGCGTTTCGTGGTTTCATTGCCGCTGCGTGGGCCGGATTCTTCGCTTGCGTGAGCTCGTGCTCCTCGCCGCCCTCGGCGTCGCCGGGTGCTCGTCGTCCGCGAAGCCGGCGGCGAAGCAGGCAACCGCGGCCGATGTGGCACCCGAGGCCGACCTCCTCAATCGCACCTGGATCGTCGACAAGCACATCCTCGTGAAGGGCAGCTCCGTCGAGGGCGCCGATGCGAGGGGCTTTCACGGGCGCACGATCGAGATCACCGCGGAGGGCTACACGACCCCGTGGCAGGGCGCCTGCAAGGCCGCATCGCGGTTGCTCGAGCGCCGCGATCTCCCGGCGCTCGTCGAGGAGCTCGGGATCAAGCCGACCGATGCTCCCGTGCTCCAGAAGTTCGGATTCACGGAGATCGTCTCGGAGTTCCGCCTCCAGTGCACCGACCGCGAGAAGGCGCCACCATTCCTGGTCTACCTGTCGAACGACAAGGCGATGACCTGCTACGGCGGCGCCTGTTACCTGCTGATCCTGTTCTGATCAGTTGCGGTAGGCGGTCACACGGTCAGTGAACACGGCAGCGACTGCCTTGCCGTCACACTCGCAGAGGATCGGGGCCTGCGTCCTGAAGGCGATGTCGTTGAGGTGACCCGCCGACGTAAGAACCGCGAGCTGCTCCTGATGATCGCCTTCGGCACCATTCGCGTCGTTGGGCTCGCCGGCCTGCCACACCGCGGTCGCGACCGCCGTCCCGTCGGCGTGGATCCAGCCGGTCGCCGGCATGGTCGCCATCGGATCCTGGAGCGCACCGACATAGACCTGCTGGCCGCCGCCCATCCCCGTGACCAGCGGCGCGACCATCATCGCTTCGCCAGGTGTCTCGATGATCGCCGCATGCGTGAAGCCCGGCTTCTGCATCTCGCACGCCGTCACGTAGTCGTAGTACTGCGCGGCGGCACCGAGCGCAGGGAGTACGCGGTAGCGCGATTCGAGCGAGAAGTGGAGCTGGGTGAAGGCCGCAGGGCACGTGGTCGGATCGAACGCGGCAGGTGCGTCGATCATCGACACCGGCGCGACGCACTCCCCGGAAGAGTCCCCCGCCGTGTCGTCGTAGCGCTGCCCGGTCATCGGGCACATCGGATCCGGGAAGCTGCACAGTCCAGCCGGCAGCTGGCAGGTCCCCGGCGCCGACGCCGATCGGCACTGATCGTTGGTCTCGCACGTGTACGTACCGTCATAGCGACACGCGGTCGCGAGCACGGTCACCAGCACGAGGAGCGTCCGCACGCCCTCATCGTATCGCGATGCGCCGCTAGCCGGGCGGAGGAAGTAGCCGGAACAGGAGCGCGTCGTTGTTCTGCGCAGCGGTCCCGACACACATCTTGAGATCGGCGAGCGCGCGGATCGCGGTCTCGGCGAGCATCCGCCCGTCGTCGCGGCGCTGCGGCGCATCGGGGATTGCCCGCACGTACTTCACGAAGTCGTCGTACTTGTCGAGGAACTTGTCCGGCTCGAACTCGTTGAGCATCGGGATGAAGTGCGCCGGGTTGACGACGACCCAGTCGCCCTTGCCGATCTCGAGGACGTTGCGATCCGCGTACGGTGTCGTGAGCTGCTCGTGCGGGATGGTCGCGAGGAAGCCCTCGTCGTCCGCCTGGTACTTGTGCGGCACGACCTCGACGAAGAACGCGAACAGCTCGATCCCCTTGCGGAGGTTGCCGAGGTCATCCTCGTCGAGCGGCGGGAACGTCTCCGGCATCCCGACGTGCATCGCCGGCATCACGACACGCTCGAGGATGTCGATCGCGACCGGTGCCGTCGCGCGGCGCAGCGCGATGATCTGCGCGATCGCCTCGAACAGGCCGCGATCGTTGGTCTGCTTGGCGATCGACTCGGCCTGGTTGGCTTTCGAGATCGCGGCGACGACCTGCTCGACGATCTGCATGTTGCCGGGTCCGAGCCGCGGACCGGCCTCCTTGATCGCCTCGATCAGCTTGGCGACCGGCTCCTCGTTCCACAGCTTCGCGAGCCGTGCGAAGTCCATCGACATCCACTGCCCGAGCGGGACGGTGTGGAGCCGGATGTAGTGCTGCGCGAGGAAGCGATCGAGCATCGGCGGCCGCTCGCGCTCGCGCACGACGAGGAACTCGACGCGTCCCTGCCCTGCCTCGTGCTCCGCGCCGACGCCCTTGGCCACCAGGCGCTTGGAGCTGATGCCCTTGTTGACGAGGTACTTCACGACCGCCTCGGCGCGGTGCTGCGCCGTCCGCTGGTTCGCCGGACCGTCGCCTTCGACGTCGCCGTGACCCTCGACGTGGACGAGATCGACCTGCATGTTCTCGAGCAGGCGCTTGCCGACGTCGTCGAGCATCGGGTTGAGCTCGGGTGCGAGCTCGACCTTGCCCTCGGCGAACGGCACCTTGTGGGGGAGCTGGACGCCTTCCGTGACATCGTGGAGCTGCCGGATCCGCTCGATCTCGGTGACCATCTTCTTGGTCGCGCCCGATCCCATGCGGAGAAGCTGCTCGCTGAACACGAACGGCGCGATCTCGAGGAACACCTTCGAGAACCCGATCCGCCACGCGTGCGGATCGTCGCCCATCATCAGCCAGTGGCCACCGTGGCGGCGGCGCATGGTCTCGCCGATCCAGGCGCCGAACGAGAACCAGACTTCCCAGTGCTCCTCGGCCTTGAGGTCGAGCTCCTCCTTGTCGCCGATCTGACCGAACAACCAGGTGTCGAACGTGATCAGCTCGAGGGACTGAGCGAGGGACAGTGCGCCTGGCTCGCCTTCGTGCTCGGCGAGCGTCGCGACCGTGTCGCCATCGGGATCGATGAGCTCCTCGATGACGAGCTGGGATTGATCCCGCGCACGCGACGAGAACCGGTAGGCCCCCTCGCGTAGCTCGGTCATTGCCTTCTCGAAGCGCTCCTTGGCTTGCGCCTCGGCGGCCGCGAGTTGCTTGGCGCTCTCGCTCTCTGACTTCTTGCCGGACTCGGACACGACGGGCAGGATATACGCGTGTCGCCCGCCGACAACGGGTCGGGGCCCGGATATTACGAGCGACTCCGCCTCCGCCTGCGCGGCGGCGACGGTGTGAACGTGCTCCCGATCGGCGAGGCGCTCCACCCGGTGGCCCTCGGCGCGATGGTCCTGCTGGTCCTCAACGACTGGGTGCTCAAGGCGCGCTTGGGGCCCAGCGTCGTGACCGGCAAGCTGAGTGACCTGGCAGGCCTCGCCGCGGCCCCCGTCGTCCTCACCGCGCTCGTCGGCCTCGTGCTCCTCGCGGCCAAGAAGCTCGGCGCGCGCGTCGAGCCGAAGCTCTCGCACCGCCGGCTCGTCCTCGCGATCGCCGCGACAGGTGCCGTGTTCGCCGCGATCAAGCTCAGCGCGCGAGCAGCGGGCTGGTTCATCGACCTCCTGAGCGTGGTCCGGCCCGCGACGGTACACCTCGATCGCACCGATCTCCTGTGTCTGCCGATGCTCGCGGTCGCGTACTGGATCGGGCGCGACGAGCTACGCCGCCTCGGCCGCTAACGAAGCCGGGACTGAGCCGGGGCTAGAAGGAACCGGAGAGCGCGACGCCAGGCGACGTTCCGCCCTTCGCCGACGACATCATCGTCGGACCGAGCGTCAGCGCCTTCGCGGCCTTCTCGTTGTAGCGCGTCGCAGCGCGCGACGAGTCGTAGAGGTCGTACAGCGTCGAGACCAGAACCACGGCACCGCCGAGGTACATCGCGACCTCGCCTTCGCTGTTCTCCGGTTCGGAGCAGTCGAAGCAGCCGCTCTCGACCGACTTGACGGCCCCCCACACGAACGTGAGCAGACCGCCGGTGCGGAGCAGCGTCATCTTCAGCGCGTGCCCGCCCTCGCCCGCGTAGATGTGACCCGCGGACGGACCGATCAGCGTCAGGCCGAGGCTCGCCCACGCAAGCTCCTCGTTGTTGTTGTCCGCGCCGGCGAGCATCCCGACAAAGCCGAGGCCGGTGACGCCGATCGAGAGGAGTCGCGCAGTGCCCGGGTCCTTGATCTTCTTGATGACGAGCGGCCGGGTCAGCCCACCCACCGGTTGCTGCTGCTGCTGATACGGCGCGTACGGTTGCGGATATCCCTGCTGCGGATATCCCTGCTGCGGGACCTGCGGGTACTGCTGCGGCCGGGCCGGCTGCTGCGGGTACTGCTGCCGGGGGTATTGCTCCGGGTACTGCTGCGGCGGGGCCGGCTGCTGCTGCGGGTACTCCTGCGGCGGCGGGGCTGGCGGAGCGTACGGCTGCGGTTGCGGCTGGGGCGCGGGAGGTCCGTATGCCTGGTCCGGCTGCGACGCTCCCGGCTGGGCGAGAGCGGCGGACGAGGCGATCAGGAGGAGAGCGGCGACGACGGCGAGGCGCATCGGCTCTCTCCCAGCATCCGGCGAGCCAAGTCAGGTGCTCTCCGGATCTCGCGAGCTTGCACGTCGAACGATGATGAATCCCTGACGGGGATGTCGCGATTGGCCGTGGAGAACCATGCACTGCGCAGTCACTACACACGCGCGGTTCGGTTGTGCGCCAGCATGCCGACGATCATCGAGGCGACGAAGACGAGGGCCGGCAGACTCCCACTCGCGGCGGCGACGAGGCCAGGACCCGGGCACAACCCGCCGAGGCCCCAGCCGATCCCGAACAGCGCGGCACCCGCGATCAACGAGATGTCGATGTCGTTTCGCGTCGGCAGGTGGAACGCCACGTCGAACCACGGATCGCTACGGCGGCGCGCGAGGCGGAACACCACCGCGTAGGCCACGACCGCACCGCCGATCACGAACGCGAGGCTCGGATCCCACACGCCGGTGACGTCGAGGAACCCGACCACCTTCGCGGGCTGCGTCATCCCCGAGATCAGCAGTCCCCCGCCGAACAACGCGCCGCTGGCGGCCGCGAGTACGAGCGACATCACCGCGCAGCGACGACCGCACGCCTTGGCGCTCACGAAGCACCTCCCACGAGCGAGGCCGTCAGCGCGCCCGTCGTCATGAAGGTCGCGACGGCGATGAGAGAGCGGATCGACAGGCGCGACAGGCCGCACACACCGTGACCACTCGTGCAGCCGCTCCCGAGCCGAGTACCGAAGCCGACGAGGAGGCCGGCGACGATCACCACGGGGAGCGATCGCACCGACGCGCCCACGAGCGTCGGGGAGATCGAGCTACCCACCAGACCGGCGGCGAGCAAGCCACCGACGAATGCGAGGCGCCAGCCACGATCGCGCGCGGCGGGCGGCAGCAGGGATCCCAGCACGCCACTGATCCCGGCGACCCGACCGTGCGTCAGAAACAACAGACCTCCGGCGGCGCCGA
This sequence comes from Myxococcales bacterium, assembly GCA_031421915.1. GTDB lineage: Bacteria > Myxococcota_A > Polyangia > Haliangiales > Haliangiaceae > JABFXX01. Next base: position 5,974 of record JANOPP010000137.1, read on the forward strand.
CCAGCGCGCCACCGACGAGTGCAAACAACCAGCTCGAAGGCATGGCGCGTTCATCGTGCAGCGCAAGTGCCAGCTTCGCGCTGCCCGCTGTCGCACGTTCTGCGCGAACCGGTAGCGCGATCGCACCGAGGTGAAACGAACCAGAGGGCACCACCTGTTTCGAACCGTTTCACCTGCGCAGCGAGATCGGCGCCAACGAGCTTGTCGTCGTCGCCCGTGGTCGGCGCGCGTGCCGGCCGACAGCTGGCATCGCCGATGCATTTCTCCTCGCCATGCAACCCAGTGTCCACGATTCGCAGCAGCGAGGCTGATGTGACCTCCCCCGTGATCGCCTACACCACCGACCTGAGCGGGGACGATGCCGCCGCGTTCGTCCATGCCTGTGCGCTGGCCGCCGCGAGCAAGTCCCATCTCGTGACCCTGCACGGCAACGCTCCGACCACCGCGGAACACCAGCTGCCCGACGCGGGCGTGCTGGGGACGCGGTGGGGAACACCGATCGACCACGAGCGGATGTGCCACGAGTGCTGCGACGACGTCGCCGATACCGTGCTCGATGCGCTCCGCCGGATCGGCCCTCGGCTCGTCGTCGCCGGGACGCACGCGCGCCACGGGATCTCGGCGCTGCTGCACGACAGCGTCGGCCAGGCGATCGCGCGCAACGTCGGCGTCCCGACGCTGATGGTCCAGAACCAGAGCCGTGGCTTCGTCGACGCGGCGACCGGGACAATCACGTTGCGCCGCATCCTCGTACCGGCAGGGACTCGCGCCGACGCACTCGCGGGGCTCACCGCGGCGCGTGCGCTGATCGAGCTGGCGGGCCTCCGTGACGTCGAGCTCGTCGTGATCCACGCCTCGGATGGCGGCGACGGGCTAGGGCTCGCGGATCTCCCCGTCGCTGTGTCCACGATCCGGGGCACGCTGGAGGACGTCGTGGTGGCCGCGGCGAACGAGCGTGCCGCCGGACTGATCGTCATGGTCACGCGAGGGCATGACGGTGTGCTCGACGCGCTGCGTGGCACGCACACGGAGCACGTGATCCGTGACGCCGGCTGCCCGGTGCTGTCAGTGCGGATCTGATCAGTTCGCGAACAGCAGATCGCGCAGGCGCTGGGCCCAGCTGCGACGCGCCTCGACGTCGGCGATCGCCGCATCGATCGCGACATCGAGCTGCTTGGCGTCGAACCACAACATCTCGTCGTGGACGCAGCGATCGACCTCGACGCCGTGCAGGTACTCGGGCTGCATCGGCTTGGTGCACGCCGCACAGCGCAGCGCGGGTGCCGACATCGTGCGGGGCTGGGTCGTGATCCGGTTCGTCCCCGGTGGCAACAGCTCCGGCGCGTAGCGCATCAGTAGCCGGATCAGCTCGCCGACCTCGACCGCGACGCCATGACACGCGGGGCACGGCCAGGTCTCGTGGCGCGTGGTGCGGACGAGCGTCGTTCCGCAGCGCGGGCAGGTGAGCAGGTGATCGCGATACGTCACGGCGAAGCGCGTCCTAGTTCATCACATCGTGGGTCGCTCAGGTCGCGCGCGAATCCCACAGCGGCTCGGGGCGGCCGTCCTTGAGGGCACACCACCGTCCCCACACGAACAGCGCATCGGAGAGCCGGTTCAAGTACTGGATGGTCAGCTCGCCGCCGATGTCCTCGGCCTGCGCGAGACCGACGACGAGGCGCTCGGCGCGCCGGCACACGGTGCGCGCGAGGTGAAACGCGGCAGATGCGGCACCGCCACCTGGCAACACGAACGACTTGAGCTCGGGGAGCTCGTCGTTGACGGCGTCGATGTCGCGCTCGAGCCCCTTGACGTGACGTTGCTCGACGCACGGCAGCTTGGCGCGGCGGTCGGGATCCGGTGCACCGAGCTCGGCGCCGAGGTTGAACAGCTCGTTCTGCACGCGCGCGATCACCGGCAGGAGGTGCGGCCCGGCGGCAGACGCCTCGAGTGCGACGCTGACGAGACCGAGCGTCGCGTTGAGCTCGTCGACGGTGCCGTAACACTCCAGCCGAGGATCGGCCTTCGAGACACGTTCGCCTCCGATCAGTGAAGTCTCGCCCTTGTCGCCGCCGCGCGTGTAGACCTTGTCGATCCGCATCCACGGTGCGTACCACGTCACCGGCGGATACGTGCAAGCACCGCGCGCGTCGTCGTCGACAACCCGTCTGGATCAGCCGCTGCTTCGATCGAGCGGAGGGCGCGAGCGCGGTCGAACGCACGCACGCGCGCCGCGGCATCGAGGTCGTGCCACGCCTTGTGATAGCGCAGCTCGTCGTCGGTGTCGGGCCGCCATGCACCCGCGACCTGCTCGACGAGGAGATCCTCTTCCTCGGGCGTCATGCTCCGAGCTCCGCGTCGACGACGACGCCACGCTTCTTCAGGCAGTCCGCCAGGAGCTTGCGGGCGCGCGTGAAGTTCTGGAGGAACGTGTTGAGCCGCATGCCGATCGACTGTGCGAGGTCGTCATCGTCCTTGCCGCCCGCGCTCGTGAGGCGCGCATCGAACGCCTCGCGCGGCTTTGCTGGTAGCTTCTCGCGGCACTCCGCGATCGCGCGGCGCAACATCGGATCGGGTGCGGCCACGGGCGGCTCGTCGTCAGCGAGCGCGGCCTCGAGATCCGCTGCCTCGACGGGTCGCGACCGGGTCTTGCGGAGCTCGCTCACCGCGAGGTTGCGTGCGATCCGGATCGCGAGTCGCAGGAGGCCATTGGGACGGCCATCCGCGATGAACCGCGGTGCGATCTGCCACACGCGAAGCATCGCTTCCTGGAGCACGCTCTCGACGTCTACCACCGCTGCAAAGGAGCGCAGCGAATCACGCACCGTGCGCTCGGCGTAGGCGAGCCACCGTCCGAACGCGGCGGTATCACCGCCGACGATCGCTCCGAGGTAGACGTCGAGATCCATGTCAGCTCGCGAGCCACCAGGCGATCAGCGCGATCAGCGCGGCGAGGATCAGCACGGTCAACCAGAACGGGATGAACCGTGATGCCGGTGCGACCGGGCGCTTCTTGCGCGCGGCGAGCAGCTCGGGCTCGCCCGCGTACATGCGCTCCTGTGCCGGCGAGACGTAGCCCACCACCGGAGCACCCGGTCCACCCGGCGCCGGCGGCGGAACGCTCATCGTCTTCTGCGCGCCACCGGCGTCCTCGTCCTTCGGCGTCGGCTGTGACGGCGGCGCGTACGACATCATCGACGGCATCGGCTGGGACTCCGTCGGACGCGGCGCCCGGACGTCCGCCGGCTGATCGACGTCCGTGGTGCGACGAGCGCGCTCCATCGGCGGTGGCTCGCTGCGGTCGCTGCCTTCATCGCGCGACGGACTCGTCGGCGCGGGCCGCGACGGTCCCGGACGACCGGCCACGGGCGGCATCGATCGCGGGGCCGAGCTCCTCGGAGCCTGTGCGGGCGGCGGTGCGCCACCGGCGAGCGACCGCGGTCCGCTGTAGACGCCCGCGCGGGTCGTCGCGATCGAAGCCGACGCTGGCGCCGCAGACTCCTCCTCGCCGAGATCATCGAATGCCTCGAGTGACGACACCGAGCCGAGCATCGCGTCACTGGCGTACGCCTGCCCGGTCGGGCCCTCCTGCTCGAAGTCGAAGCTCTCCGACATCTCGGCCGAGCTCCCCGACACGAGAGCGTTCATCATCGGCCGGCTCCCGCGCAGCCCGAACGCCGACGCGCGCGTGCCGTACGGAACCTCCTGCGGGACCACCGTCTCGCGGGTCGGACCCACCGCGCGACGAACCTCGTCGATCGCGACCCACGACGTGAAGCGCGTCGAGATCTGGAACTGGAGACCGAGCGCCTCGATGTCGCTGTTGACCTGCTCGAGCATCGTGCGCGACTCGAGGTCGGCGACGCGCTCGCGTCCGTACAGCGTGACGATCGCCTGGTTGCCGTCGCCCTCGCGGCGCGCCGGAACGGTGATCCGCTGCTCCCACCTGTCGCGCGCCAGCTCGCCGCGCACGATCAGCTCGCCGCCGTCGGCGTGCAGCAAGAGTGCAGCGACGAGCGGTGCACCCTCGAACACGTCGGGGGTGTGCTCGGGAGCCGTGCCGAGCAGCGCGCTCCCCGAGATCTCGACGTTCGTGAGCATCGGCATCCGCGTGCGATCGAGCAGCCGCTTCGCGCCGCGCTCTGCATCCTCGTCGACACCGAGGATCACCTCGGCACCGCGACCCGCGCGGGCGAGCGCCGTCGCGAGCGACCGATTGACCGCCGCTCCGACACCGAGCACGTGCAGCCGACACGAGCGCGGCAGCTTGTGATGCAGCACCTCGAGGATCTGCTGTTCACCGCCGACGTAGCCGTCGGTGACGACCACGACCTGGCGCTGTGCGCCGATCCGCAGCGTGCACAGCGCCTCGCTGACGGCGGCCCGCATCTCGGTGCCGCCCTCTGCCCGACGCGACCGCACCCACTTGATCGCATCCGCCTTCGCCTTGGCGATCGCGGCCATCGGCTCCGGTTGATAGCGGCGCGGATTCGACGAGAACTCGATCAGCTCGAACCGATCCTGCTCGTCCAGCGAATCGATCAGCATCGCGACGACCTGCTTCGCCTTGTCGAGCGGACCACCGCCCATCGAGCCGCTCGTGTCGAGCAGCACGATCAGATCGCGAGCGACCGCGCGCTCCTTCGCGCCCTTCGCGGGCGGAACGATCGTGAGCAAGCCGTACCCCTCGGACCCTGCGGTCGCCGGGCGCGCCGTCTGGAGCGAGAGTCCGACGCCCGGCGTGGCGACCGGCCAGCGCACGATGATGTCGCGATCGAGCCGCGCTCCCGATGCCAGCTCGAGCACGCCATCCGCACGACGCACGAGCGTGTGCGTGGGCGAGCTCGCCTTCCGACCACCGGTGATCGCGTCCTTGATATCGAGCTCGATGTTCACGTTCACGGCGAGCGGCTGGTTCGTGACCTTGATGTGCGTCGCCGTGACGTCCAGGGCCGTGTCCGCGGTGCCGATGTAGCGCGGCCCGATCACCGTCGGGAACCGCAGCTCCCACTCGCCCTCGGGCAACCACGCGAGCTTCTGATCGACCGTGATCCTCGCGACGAGCGCTTCGCCCGGCGGGATATTGCCGATCTGCTGCGTGAAGATGTCCGCGCGCTCCTGCTCGAGGAGTGCCGCGGTCTGCCCCGAGGCGATGGCCAGCTCGAAGCGCTCGCGCGCCGCCGCCTTGCGATCGACGACGCCCTTGATCGTGCGCTCGCCGATATCGAACGCGTAGCCGCTCACCGCGCCGTCGGCCGGCAGCGGCATGCGGTAGGTGACCCGCAGCGTCTCGGTGAACTTGTTCTCGAACCTCTGCTCGAGCACGAAGCGCGCGATCCCACCGTGGGCCTCCGCGCGCAGCGTCGACGCGACGAGCGGAAGCGTCCGCCCGTCGGTCGTGACGAGCTCGGCGCCTGACGAGGCGCCCTCGGGCGTCGTGGGGAACAGGGCGGACAAGATTCGAGACGGCGAGGGTAGCGGCATCACCATGGTGGTTGGGTCCTTTCACCCGACCAACGCAGCGGCCCTCGCGTCAGTGACAGAGAATCGTCGAGCCCGCCAACTGCCTGTTAGATCTGGGCCTTCCGCACCGACCACACGAACGCGTCGTACCAGAAGTGCATCAGCGATACGACGATCGTGATCGCCCACAGGGAGATCGTGTCCGAGTCGACGAGCTGGGTGGCGAAGCCGTACGCGACCACGGCCCCGAGATAGACCGCGACGGCGACCCGCGGATGCCCCGCGAGCCCCAACCGCGGACCGATCCGTTGCTTCTCCATGGCCCAGACCAACGCGAGGTACTGCACCCCGTGGAACAGGTTCATGATCAGGAACGCTTCGCCCCACGAGTTGAACCCCCACGTGAACACCGATACGACGGCGGTCGAACCGAGCAGCCAGATCTTGAGCCACGGTGGGCGATAGCCCCGCTGCGCGAGCCGCCAGTAGACGGTCACATAGGCGACCACGAATGCGGCCCCGGCGGCGATCACGACGCACGACAGCGCACCGCGGATGCCCGCAACGTGCGCTGGCACAGACGCGAACACGGCGTCGTCTACGTCGGCAAAGCTGTCGAACGAATCGACGTGGTCCATCAGCGTCGCGCCCGAGAGGATCGGCCCCGCGTACATGAGCTGGTTGAGCCAGAAGTCCATCCGCCGACCGAGCTCGGGCGCCGTGCCGTGGTTGCGCTCGTAGATCCGGGCGAACCCGAAGGTCTGCGCACCGGAGTGCCAGACGTCCCAGAACGTCGCGACTACCGTGGCCGCGACCGCGACCCATGGCGAGGCGACGATCGCGAGGTACACCACGACCGGGACGACGAGGAACCGGATCGGATACAGCCTTCGAATGCTCGGATTGCCGTGGCTGCGAAACACCACCGCGACGAGATGCGCGTGGATCACCGTGCCGATCAGGAAACCTGTCGCTGTGTCCGCGCCCGATCCGATCTCCCACTCGTCATGCACGAGCCAGCTGTCGGCGACAAGGATCCCGAACAGGAGCGAGACCAGCGGCGGCGCGAGAAAGAACAGCCAGTCGTAGACCGGTCCTACGATGTACGGGCTCCTCGCCCTCATCCGTCGCTCCGCAGCGCGCGGCGATGAGCGACCAGAGCGACGAGCGCGAGGCTGGCACCGACGAGCTCGAGCGTCTCCTCCGCCCAGTCGATCAGCGCATAGCCGAGGCTGTCGACGCCCGAGCGCTCGGTCCACCAGCCGAGCGGCAGCTCGAGAACCAGCGCGCCGGTGACGTACACCGCCGCGGCGACGACCAGGCGACCGCGCGCCGGTGATGCTAGCGCGCACAGGAACGGCAGGTAGATCACCGCGAGCACGCTGACGATCAGCGCTGCCCAGATTACCCAGTCGAAGTACAGGATGCCGCCGGTGTCGAGGTGGCCGCCAAGGTGCTCGTGGAGCCCCGCGACTTCGTCGAGTGAGACCCAGCCGAGCGCTGCCGCGATGCCCCGCCAGTGCCGGCGCCACGGTGCCCCCACGACGTGTTCGGCCGCAATCCCGCCGCCCGTGACCGCGCAGGCGAGTAACAAGCTCGACGCGAACCAGGTCGGGATGTTTCCCTCGGCGGATAGCGAGAACACCGGCCACAGCGCCTCGGCCCATGCCGATTTCTGATCGCACCACGCCAGGACATCGACGAGGAGTCCGGTGACCGAGACCATTGCCACCGCGAGCAGCAGGCGGCCCCGAAGCCCGGCGTCGGTCAGCGGAACGCTACGCACCGCGCTCGATTGTACGCCCGGACTCCTCGGCGCTCCGAGGGAGATGCTGCGCCTCAGTCGCGCGCGATCGGCAGGGAGGGCCCACCGCGGCGCTCGGGCACCGGGAGCGCGATCATCGCGTCGGGATCCGCGGGCACGCTCTCGCCGGAGGCGAGCTCGAGCTCGAAGCCGGCGTCCTTGATCATCTGGTGATCCGCATGCGGCGTGGCGCCACCCGTCGTCAGGTAGCCCTGCGTGAAGATCGAGTTCGCGGGGTAGAGCGCCATCGCCTGCAGCGAGCGCAGCGTGATCTCGCGACCACCGGCGACGCGGAGATCCGTGCGCGGGTGCACGAACCTGAACATGCACAGTGCACGGAGCGCGAGACCCGGCTCGACGAGCGGAGAGCCCGCGAGCGGCGTGCCCGGTCGCGCGTCGAGGAAGTTCACCGGTACCGAGTCGACATCTAGATCGCGCAGCGCGAACGCGAGGTCGAGCAGATCCTCTTCACTCTCGCCAAGCCCGACGATGCCACCGACGCAGGTGTCCATGCCCGCAGCCTTCGCGAGGCGAACGGTCGAGACGCGGTCCTGCCAGGTGTGCGTGGAGACGATCGTCGCGTAGTGGCGCTCGCTGGTCTCCAGGTTGTGATTGAACCGATCGACGCCCGAGCTCGCGAGGCGCTGCGCCTTGGCCTCGGTGAGGAGACCAAGCGACGCGCACAGCTCGATGTCCATCTCGGCCTTGATGCGCGTGGCCGCGTCGCAGATCGTGTCGAGGTCACGCTGCGACGGGCCGCGCGTCGCGGTGACCATGCAGTAGCGCTTCGCGCGCGCCGCGTGAGCCTGGCGCGCTCCGGCGACCAGATCATCGACGCTCTTCATCGGCGCCTCGCCACTCGGCGACTCGTACTTGCTCGACTGCGAGCAGAAGCCGCAATCCTCGGGGCACGCGCCCTGCTTCGCATTGTCGAGCACGTGCAGCGAGACGCGGCGGCCCCAGTGCGCGCGGCGAACGCGGAACGCTGCGTCGAGCAGCGTGAGCAGCTCGTCGGCAGGAGCGTGCAGAACCGACCGCGCTTCGTCGCGCGTGATCGGGGTGCCAGCGAGGGCCTTGTCGGCGAGTGCAGACCACGTCGAGGACATGGCGCGCACGCTAACGAAAAGCCTAGTTCGGCGCCAGCTTCAACAGCTGGTTGATCGTGCGGCCGCTCGGATCACTCTTGCGACGATCCGCGAGCGCGATCAGCACGGTGCCGGAGGCCTTCGCCGCACCGGTGGTATCAGCGACCCACGCGAGTCCTGGATCCTCGGCGGCCTTGGCGTCCGCCGCAGTCGGATACACACAGAGCAGGACGTCGATCGCGCCAACCGTACCGCTCTGGCAGTCCTTGCCGACGGTGACGGTGGAGGCGGTAAACGGAGACGGAGTCAGGCCGCCCTTCTTCCAGGCTGCGATCACCGCTTCACGAGGGCCACCTCCGCTCGCGCCACCGCCCTTGTCGCACGCGCTCGCGATGACGAGCACGGCGAGCAGCATACGCGTCACTAGTGGCGCTTCCACTTCTTGCCCTTGTACTTCTTGTGCTTGCCGTGACCGTGTCGGACCTGACCTCCGACTCCGAACCCGATGTCGACGCTGATCGAAGGCATGGGGACGTGAACCTCGACGCCCGTGCGAACGCGAGGTGTCACGACCACAGCCGCAGGCCGGGTGTCGACCACGACGGCGGGCGCTCCGAAGCGCACGCCAATCCAGCCGCTCGGCGGCTCGACTGTGACAACAGGACGCGCATAGACGAGCGGGGCGTATACGGCGTTGACCTTGATCATCGCCGGGCGCGCGTCGACGTACACGGTCGGCGGCTCGGCGACGTAGAAGTACGCGTCGCCGGCGACCTCGAAGTCAGCCTCGATCACAGGGGGAGGCGTGAAGTTGTGAAAGTGCGGGCCGTCGAGATAGCAGAACTCGACGTCCTCGTCGTCATCACCGACGACCGCGTGAACATGGATCGGGTGGTGACCCTTGTAGGCGTGACGCGGGCCGTCGTAGCCGTAGGCGACGGGGTCACCCACGAAGTAGTTGTGGTTCCGGTGGTCGCGGTACTCGAGCTTGTTCGCCGCAAAGATGTGGACGTGCGGACCTTCGATGTAACAGACGCCACCGCCCTCGGCGCGTGGGACGGGATGAACGCCGACGTATCGGACCTGCTTGCCCTTCGCCGTCGCGGGCTGAATGCCCACGGCGAGCAGGGTCAGGAGTACGAGGTAGATGGTGCGCATCCCGCCATTCTGCGGGCTCGATTCCGCGGAGTCCACCCGACATGGGCGCACCCGTAGATCGCGAATGATTTCAGTTCGACTGCGAGACGAGCGCGGACACGGTGAATGTGCGCACGATCTGATCGAGCTCGGCTGTCAGCTTTCCTTGCAGCGTCATCGGACCGTCGACACTGAGCTCGAGCGGGACCTCGACCACCACCGCGGCGCCCGCGGGCACCTCACGGGCGAGCACGATCTTGCCGGTCGAGACCGCCTGGCCCTGCGACGCGAACGTGTACTCGAGCTTGGTCAGTCGCATCGAGCGGCTCGCCGGGTTGGTCACCTGGACGAACACGACCTCGTGGCGGCGTGCCTCGTGGACGCCGAGCACGCGAACCTCGGGGCCCTTCGGGGCACAACCGACGAGAGCGAACGCACACGCGACGGCAAAGGCAAAACGACGGAGCATCTGGACAAAGCGATCGTGTGCTGTTTTCGTGCCAGGGCGCAACTAATGGCAACTCCGTGAGCTGCTGTCGGGATCAGAGACAGTTGGTTCACAGCCCCGGACGTTGATGTCGCGACTCCCTCACGTGTAGCCTTTCCTCGTGAAGATCGAGAAGGGCCGCCGAGTCACGCTCAAGGTCGACCTCTCCGTTGCGGGGGGCCAGCAGCTGGAGAAGAACCAGGTCGAATTCATCTTCGGATCTGGCGCCATGCTGAGTGGACTCGAGGCGGTCCTCGCCGGGCTCGAGAAAGGGGCCAAGCGCGAGGGCGTGCTCAAGGCCAAGGACGCCTTCGGCAACCCCGCGATGCACCCGCTGAAGACGATCAAGCGCGCCGAGTTCCCCAAGGACCTCAAGCTCGAGAAGGGCGAGAAGCTCGCCGCCAAGGGTGCCAACGACATGAACGTGATCATGCTCGTCGAGAAGGTCACCGGCGACGAGGTCGAGGTTCGCCTCGTGCACCCGCTCGCCGAGAAGGACATCAAGTACTCGGTCGAGGTCGTGCAGGTCAGCGATCCACGCCCGCCACCGATGCCCGTCGCCGACCTGGAGCTAGAAGAAGACAAGTGATGCACGGGCGGCGGCTCTACGCGCACCGTGGTGCGTCAGCGGAGCGGCCCGAGAACACGCTTCCGGCGTTCGAGCGCGCCGTCGAGGTCGGTGTTCACGCGCTCGAGACCGACGTGCACGTCACGCGCGACGGGGTGCCGATCATCGCGCACGATCCGACGGCGCTGCGGATGGCCGCGGTACCGGCGAAGTGGGCGGACCTCGATCTCGCCGATGCACGCCGCTTCGATCTCGGCTGGGGCTTCGTCGCCGCCGACGGCACGCGCCCGTTCGCGGGTCACGGAATCACGGTGATGACGTTCGAGGAGCTGCTCGACGCGTTCCCCGACGTCCGGATCAACGTCGACATCAAGGGCGATCCGCGCGCGATCGATGTGATGCTGGATCTGATCGAGCGGAAGGACGCGACCGATCGGGTGACCGTCGCGAGCTTCCAGACGACGATCGCGATCGCGGTGCGTCGCCGCAAGTATCGCGGCGAGACGGCACTCTCGCAGGGCGAGGTGATCACGCTGCTCGGGATGCCGGCGCTGCTGTGGAAGCAACTACCGTGGACCGGCACGGCAGCGCAGGTCCCCGTCCACCAGGGTGCGATCCGCTTCGATCGCCCGGCGTTCATCGCGAAGTGCCACATGCTCGGGCTGCGGCTCGACTACTGGGTCGTCGACGATCGCGAGGAGGCATCGCGCCTGCTCCAGCTCGGCGCCGACGGCATCATGACGAACAACCCGGCGGGCATGCAGGGGCTGGTTCGCTGATTCTCGACGAGGACGTGTCGAATTCTCGACATGCGGCAGAGTGTGGTCCTTCGCCTGGTCCCTATGGACAGCGCCGCACGCGTGGGGCAATTTCCGTCCCATGCCCCTGAAGAAAGCCGTTCCCGTCAAGCCCGCCAGCGGCAAGCTCGGCATCCTGCTTCCCGGGATGGGCGCCGTCGCGACCACGTTCATCGCCGGCGTCCTGGCGATCCGCAACGGCATCGGCAAGCCGATCGGCTCGCTCACGCAGCTCGGTCGCATTCGTCTCGGCAAGCGCACCGACAACAACTCGCCGACGATCCAGGAGTACGTGTCGCTCGCGAAGCTCGACGACATCGTGTTCGGCGGATGGGACATCTTCCCCGACAACGCGTACCAGGCCGCGATGCGCGCCGGCGTTCTCGACCAGCACAAGCACCTCGCGCCGATCAAGGCCGAGCTCGAAGCGATCAAGCCGATGACGGCGGTGTTCGAGCAGACCTATGTCAAGAACCTCACCGGGCCCAACGTGAAGAAGGGCACGTCGAAGATGCACCTCGCCGAGCAGCTGATGGAAGACATCACGAGCTTCAAGAAGACGAACGGCTGCGATCGCCTCGTCGCGGTGTGGTGCGGATCGACCGAGGTCTATCGCAAGCCGACCGACGTGCACTCCTCGCTCGCGAAGTTCGAGGCGGGCCTCAAGGCCTCGCATGAC
>JANOPP010000138.1:0-7401 GCA_031421915.1 Myxococcales bacterium
GATCGAGCAGGCCCTGGACGCTGCCCGACGGCGTGATCGTCGAGAGCACGAAGTTGCCTTCGACGACGACGACATCGCGCACGGTGACATCGCGGATGACCGCGATGCGAGCGAGCGGTGCGAACGGCGGAGCGTCGACCGGATCGGACGAGACGAACCGGTAGCGGGCCTCGACCGCGTAGCGGCTCCACGTGAACGAGGGCGCGGCGAGGTCGCTCTTCTTCCACAGGAACTCGAGTGGCAGCGCGAGCTCGAGCTGATCGGTGACGCCGACGAGGGCCTGGAAGCCCCACGTGGTCCAGTGGATATCGCCCGGGCGGCGCCCGTTCTCCTCGTCGACCCAGGTCTGGATCTCGGCTCCGCGCTCCGGCATCACCTCCGTGCCGTACAGCCACCCGTATTGCGTCCGCCCGGCACTCGCGATCCCGGGAGCAGCGAGGACACCAAGCGCGACGACCCAGAACAATGCAGTTCGCACGCGTGGAGTCTACTCGAAGGACCCACGTCGCCGGTATCGTGCGGCCATGATCGATCACACCGGTTTCGCGGTCTCGGATCTCGCCCGCTCCATCGAGTTCTACAAGAAGGCGCTCGCCCCCCTCGGGCTCGAGCTCGTCATGAAGTTCCAGGAGATCGCCGCCGGCTTCGGCGAGAAGGGCAAGCCCGAGTTCTGGATCGCCGGCGGCGGCAAGCCAACCGACAAGATCCATATCGCGTTCCGCGCGAAGGGCCGCGCCGAGGTGGTCGCGTTCTACGAGGCCGCGATGGCGGCCGGCGGCACGGACAACGGTCCCCCGGGAACTCGCCCCCACTATCACCCGGACTACTACGGCGCGTTCGTCAGCGACCCCGACGGTCACAACATCGAGGCCGTCTGCCACGAGGCGTACCTCGGCTAGCACCGCGCCAGCGGGTGTCAGCCGTGCGAGCTGCTGCCTGACGAAGGTTAGACGAGCGTGATCGGCGGCGAGCCCGCGCGCTGCTCGGTGAGCTCGCCGATCCGCGCGGCCGGGAGGCCGAGAGCGCGCAGCGCGGTGACGGCTGCATCGGCCCGCTCTGCCGGGAGGCAGAGCAAGAGGCCGCCGGAGGTCTGCGCATCACAGGCGAGCGACGCGAGCAGCTCGCGATCGGAGTCCTCGGTAGGATCCCCGACGAGCACGGAGCCATCGGCCCACTGCACGAGGGTCGCGACGAACGCACGGTTTGCCTTGCTCCCCGCCGGGCAGACCTTTGCGCGCAGATGCTCCATCGCGTCGGGGAGCAGCGGCAGCTGGGTGAGCTCGATGCGCGCGCCGACGCCGGAGCCGCGCACGATGTTCCGCAGGTGGCCAAGGAGGCCGAAACCGGTGACGTCGGTGGCGGCGGTCACGCCATACTCGTGGCCGACGCGCGCGGCGCCCTGATTGAGCGTCGTCATCGATGCGATCGCGGCCGCCATCGCACTCGGCGTCGCGAGTCCCTTCTTGATCGCCTGCGCGAGGATGCCGGTGCCGAGTGCCTTGGTCAGCACGAGCGCCTGGCCGGGGCGAGCGGTGCGATTGCTCCACGTCCCCGTCGGCCCGACCTCGCCGGTGACCGAGAGGCCGAACTTGAGCTCGGGGTCGCGAACCGAGTGACCACCGACGACGGCGACACCCGCCGCGGCGCATGCACGCGCACTGCCCGCGAGGATGGCGTCGAGCACGCTGAGCGGCAGCTGCTCGTCGGGAAAGAACACGAGGTTGAGAGCGAACCGCGGCTCGCCGCCCATGGCCCAGACATCGGACATCGCGTTGGTCGCGGCGATTGCCCCGAACGCCTCGGGATCGTCGACGAGCGGAGCGATCACGTCCGCCGTGAGCACGAGGTTCTTGCCCGCGGCGTGATGCACGACCGCAGCGTCGTCGGAGAACTCGTGATCGACGACGATTCCCTTGCGTGCCTCGCTGGTCGCATCCGGGAGGTGATCGAGCACCTCGGTGAGGGAGCCGAGGCGGAGCTTGGCGGCACAGCCACCACCGCGCGCGAACTGGGTCAGACGAAGGGGTTCTGTCATGGGGATCCGCAGTTGAACTGGCTGAGTATCTGCTCGTAACTCGACGCGCCCGTCTCGCACGCAGCAGCTACCTGTGCGAGGGCCGCAGCATCCATGCCGCCGCTATAGGTCTTGCGCATCTCCTTGGCGGCGGCCAGCATCTCCTGGCGCGATTCGGCCGGCATCATCGAGCAGTTTGCCAGGCGCTCGATCAACTTGCTGAACCGCTCGCACGCCGGCGGAAGCCGACCGCCGACCTGAGGCGCTGGCGGATCAGCGGGGTCCCGTGGGAGAGGCTCGGTGAGGTCGTCGTCGGAGACAACGTCGTCGGTGTCCCCGGCTTCGATCTTGTCGACGTCGATGACCGAGCCGCCGGCCCACGGATCGCCCGACGGCCCCATACCCGAGCCCGAGCCCGTGCCCGAGCCCGAGCCCGATCCCGAACCCGCGTCCGATCCCGAACCCTCGGCCACCGGATCCGTGGGGGCGTCGCCGCCGCGCACGGCCATGTAGATGCCGACACCGCCGCCGGCGAGCACGAGCAACGCGAGCACGATCCAGAGCGCCTTGTTGCTGCCACCGCCACCGCGCGTCCGGACGGTCTCGAGGCCCGCTTGTGGGCTGTGACCTGCGTGCGGGTTGTAGGGCGCGGCACCCGGTGGAGGTGGCACATAGCCGGACGAAGGTGCAGGTGGCGCGGGTGCAGTGGGCGGCGCGTAGGCAGCGGGCTGCGCGGCTCCGGGCGGCGGAGAGCCGGGCCGTGCGAACGGCGAGGCCTCGGGCGGCGGAGAACCAGGCGGCGCGAACGCCGGAGAACCCGGCGGCGAACCGGGCGGCGCGAACGCCGGCGGCGGTGAAGCCGGCGCGAATGCCGACACCGGCATCTGCGGTCCGTGCGTCGCGTACGACGGCGGCGGAGCTCCCGCCGGGACCGCCGAGTTGGCGGGGGGCGTCGCGACCGGCTGCGACGCCGCACCACCTGCCGCGGCGGGACGCTGCGCCGTGCTCTGCATCGTGTCGAGCGGCTGCTGCGCCATCAGCTCTGCCATCTGCTCGCCGAAGATCTCCATCGTCGGCGGACGGACCTTCGGATCCTTAGCCATCGCCGACAGGATCAATTGATCGACCGCGAGCGGAATGACGAGGTCCGGTCGGCGCTGCGATGGCGGAATCGTGACCTCGAGCAGGTGCTTCGAGAGCAGCGACATGATCGTCGGCGCCTCGTACGGCAACCGCGCGGTGATCATCTCGTAGAGCAAGCACCCGAGCGCGTAGACGTCGGTGCGACCATCGATCGTCTCGGCGCGGATCTGCTCGGGCGCCATGTACTGCGGCGTCCCGAGCATGTCGCCGGCCTGGGTCATCGCGAGCTGTGACTGACGGTTCTCGTCTCGTAGCTTCGCGATGCCGAAGTCGAGGACGCGAACGATGTCCTTCTCGCGGCCACGGGTCTGGATCATCACGTTGTCGGGCTTGAGATCGCGGTGGATGATCGAGTGCGAGTGGGCGTCGGACAGCGACGACGAGACCTGGAGCGCGATGGCGAGCGCACGCCGGATCGAGAACGGCGCCTCGCGATGGATCATGTGGCGCAGCGACTGCCCCTCGATGAACTCCATCGCGATGAACAGCGTGCCGTCGGAGTCCTGGCCGAAGTCGTAGATGTTGACGGTGTTGGGGTGCGAGAGCTTCGCGACGGCCTCGGCCTCGGCGTTGAACCGGCGGAGCAGGAGCTGGCTCGACGCGACCTCGGGGCGCAGGAGCTTCACCGCGACCGTGCGCTTGAGCGAGATCTGCTCGGCCTTGTAGACCGCGCCCATGCCGCCCTCGCCGAGCTTGGCCTGGACCCGGTAGCGGCCCGCGATCTCGCGCCCGATGATCGTCGGCGCCTCGCCGAGGTTCGGATTGGACGCTGGCTCGGTCGCGGACGTCGCGCGGCCGCACGATCCGCAGAACCGCGCGTCGTCGGCGTTCGGAGCCTGGCAGTGCGGACAGTTCACGGGGCGGTCTCGGTGAGCGCGAAGATCGCGTAGAGCGGCGTGGCGCCACCGCGGAGGACCCGCGCCTCGATCCGGTGGTCATCATAGAGTGCGATCAGAGCGAGCGCTTCGCCACCCCCATCGGGGATGGCCACGAACGCCAGGTAGACCCGCAGCGGCGCCCCCGCGAACGTCATGTCGGCGAGTGCGTCGGCCTCGGCGCCCGGCAGCGACTCGACGATGGCACCGGTGACCACACCGTCGATCGACAGCTGCCCCCGGAGGCCATGCGAATCGATGTCGTCGATCGTGAGCTGGGCGGACGCCGAGCTACCGACGCCGACCCGGACGATCGGCGCCTCGCCGACCCGGGGACCGCTCCAGGCGCCGCGGTAGTCGCGAAGGTCGCTGCAGCCAGCGGCGATGACCGCTAGAACGGCAACCGTGGTCCAGCGCACGGTCCGACGGTAGCACCGGCCGGGAGCAGTGCGCTACGTTCACGGTAGATGCGGGTCACCCTCGGCCTGATACCGGCGACGGTCGCGGCGATCGTTGCCACAGGCAGTCCTGCGTCCGCGGACGAGCTTCCGCCTCCACCGGAGCCGGCGGTCGACGAAGAGCTCGAGCCACCGCAGCCCGAGGATGCCGAGTTCGGCCCGGTCATCGTGATCGAGAGCATCGAGGTGTTCGGCAACACGGTCACGCAGACCGAGCTGATCCGCCGAACCTTGCCGCTCGCGGTCGGCGATGTGGTCCACGCGAGTGACAAGCGCTTGCGCGATGCCCGGTTCAAGGTGCTCGCGCTCGGGTTCTTCCGCGATGTGTCGCTCGCGATGCGCAAGGGAAGCGCGCGCGGTCAGGTCGTGATCGAGGTGCGCGTCGTCGAGCGCGGCACGGTGGTCCTCAACCGGCTGTGGTTCGGGACGAGCAACGTGTCGCCGTACTGGGTCGGTACCGACGTCGGACAGCGCAACCTCCTCGGCCTCGGCGTCTCGATCGGCGCGGGCTTCATCTTCGCGGCGAAGGGCGACGTCGAGAACAGTCGCAACCAGTGGGCCGGCGAGCTGCGCGCCGCGGATCCGTCGCTCCTCGGCACGCGCTGGGGCGCGAACGCTGCGTTCACGCTCGTCCACGGCAGCGAGGCGTATCGCGTCACCGGTGATCCGCAGGATGTCGAGGCGCGCGACCTCAAGGCGTTCCCGTACCGCCGGTTCGGTGCGCGTGCTGGCCTGACCTACGACCTGACGGCGCTGTCACGGATCTCGGCGGGGCTGCGCGCCGAGCAGATCGTCACGGACCTCCCGGTCGCGCCGACCCGCGAGCTCCTCGACGGGCGCACGATCGCGCTCGATCTGCACCTCGATCCCGGCGCGAGTCGGGTGATGACCGCCGGGTTCTCGTTCGATCGCGACACCCGGCCGGATCCCGTGCTCCCGCATCAGGGTGGCCACATCACCGTCAGCGCGGAGCTCGGTTCGTCGCTGCTCGGGGGCAGCTACGAGTTCGCGACGCTGTTCGGCCTGTGGGAGCACTACTGGCCGCTGTTCCGCGGCAAGCACGCGATCGCCGTCAAGGTCTCCGGTGGCGTCGTGATCGGCAATGCGCCGCGCTTCGATCGGATCCACGTCGCTGACGTCAACCGGATGCTGACGCCGCGCGCACTCGGTCTCGTGCTGTCCGCTGCGGCCCCCCTCGACATCCTCGGCACCCGTCCTGACAAGCCGAGCTACGGCGACCTCGGCGGTAGCGCGAACGTCGAGTACGCGTTCGAGCTGTTCCGCGGCACCGGCAAGAACCGCGTATACGGCGGCGATCTGTTCTTCGGCGTTGGCCTGTGGGGCCTCGGCGAGCGCGAGGATCTGCGGTCGCGCGACACGAGCCTCGCCAACGCGCTGCCGATCGACGTCTACATGGATGCGGGCGTCCGGATCGACACCGATGTCGGTGTGTTCGAGGTGACGATCGCCAACGCGCTGGGGCGACTCCGGTGAAGGCTGCGCTGATCGCATCCGCGATCGCCTCGCTGTGGTTCGCCGGCCCCGCGTTCGCCGACGACGAGGACGACGAACGCTCGGAGGTCGTCAAGATGCGCTTCGTCGAGCGCGGCGCTCTCCTCCATGTCACGACGAAGATCGGCAAGCTGTTCGACCGCGCCGCCTACGAGGCCCTCGACAGCGGCTTCACGTCGACGATCGTGATCCGGATGTGGGTCTACCCTCGCGACTCGACGGATCCGGTGGCGTTCCACCTGATCAACCGCCAGGTGCTCTACAACCTGTGGGACGAGGTCTACGAGCTGCGCTTCGTCGACCCCTCCGGCACCAAGGTGTTCAAGGAAAAGCGAAAGGCCGAGGCGCTGACGCGACTGACCAACCTCGACGACGTGGGACTCGCGCGGCTCGCCGATCTCCCGTACGGCCAGGTCTTCCTCCTCGCGATGGAGGTCGAGCTCAACCCGGTCTCGAAGGAGACGCTCGCACAGGTCAGACGCTGGCTCAGCCAGGGCAACGGTGGTGGGCTCGATCGCGGCGGCGCGTTCTTTGGCTCGTTCGTGTCCGTGTTCGTCAACCCGAAGATCCCCGAGGCCGATCGCGCCCTCCGGATCCGCTCGCAACCCTTCTTTCGGCCCCGCCCATGAGTCAGCCCACCAAGCGAGTCTCGCTCCAGCTCAAGCTCGGCGTGTTCCTCGTCCTGATGGTGACCCTGCCGCTCTCCGTGGCGTACCTCCTCGTCGGTCAGCTCGGTGCAACCGCTGCGAACGTCGCCGCGAGCGATGCCTCCGAGCGTGTCGTCGCGATGGAGACGGCGATCCATCGCTATCACGACCTCGTCAACCTGACGAAGCGGATGCACGGGATGACCTCGGAGCGCCTCGCGAAGCGCCTCGCGCGTCACCCCGGCGAGACGGTCACCGATCCCGAGAAGAACCTGCGCGAGATCCTCGACGATCCCACGCAAGCGGGCCTCCGGGCTCTCGCGATCCTCCGCGCCGATGGAAGCGTCGTCGCCGAGGTCGCCAAACCGTCGTCAGGGCCAGAGTGGCGCGACAAGGTCGTCGACGAGGCCATGGGCAGCGACGGCACGAGCCTGCGCCTGACGTTCGAGGTCTCGGCGTCCCTCCAGGAAGATCTCCAGCAGCTCAAACAGGCGATCGACGGCACCCGCGCCGTCGCGCACATCCAGAGCGCCCTGCCATCGAGCTACCAGTTCACGTTCCTGCTCGTGATCGCGCTCGCCGGCTCGATCGCCGCGGGGATCGGACTCGTGATGTCGCGCTACTACACGCGACGGATCGACGCGATCGTCACGACCGCGCGCAAGGTCTCCGACGGCCAGCTCGACGCGCGCGCCGAGGTTCGTGGCCGCGACGAGGTCGCCGAGATGGGCACCGCGTTCGACGCGATGCTC
>JANOPP010000139.1:0-1661 GCA_031421915.1 Myxococcales bacterium
CAGGCGATTGGCGCGGCAAGAGGCTCCACGGGAATCGCCGTTGCAGACGTTGCAACGGTCGTATTGACCGTCACCTTCACGCGGCCGTCGTACCAAAAGATTCCAGTGTCCGTCGCCGCGGCACCGGACGCTTTGCACACGATGTATCCGTGAACCTGCTTGCCTCCGCCAAGGTCGGCTACAGACGACCAGAGGAGATCCGCCGAAGGCTTCACGACGCCAAGAGCGACCGTCGTGGTCGGAATGACGTAAGGCGTGGAGAGGTGCGCGCCGTCGACGTCCGCCCGGTTCAGGGCCTTGGTCAGGTTGAGCGCGACTCCGCCGCTCACGTAGGCCCCGCCAGCAGCGACGTCGAGCGCTTCCGACCCGAGCGTCTGAAGCGTGTAGGTGTTGGCTGTTTGGTTGGCCACACGGGCCAACTGGTTCATGCCAATCGAACCGAGAATCCCGCGTTGGAGAATGATGTCCCCGTTCGCGAATCCGTGGCTGTTCGACGTGATGACTCCGGGCGTCGCGTTGGTGCACCCAGTGATCGCCTTGACAGCGGTGTCGGTCAGCGTCCCGTCGAGCTCGAGCAGCGAGGCGTTCAGTCCGGAAGCAGCGTCGAGGTCAGCTGCGGCCGCGGCGAAGGCGGCTCGGCCGCCAGGCAAAACAAAGAAGCTCATGTGGTTTCCTCTCGAAATTCGGTGTGGCGCTCAGCGCTGATGGCCGGAATTGAAATCCATTACGGTTCGGGCGCTCGCTCCCAATCCGGCAGGTCCACGGTTTGCCCTGCGAGCGCATGGGTGGAGTCGCCGCAATACTCAATGCGGCCGTCGGTCACGAAAGAGTGGCATCGAGCCGGAGGTGCCCGGTCGACTCCAGCGTCCGACCCGTTGTAGGTGACGAGGACGCTTGCGCGGATCGTCGGCGCCACGAGGTCTTCGTTGAAGGTCCACTTGTCGTCGACCTGGTGACACTTGCCACCGCACCCGGGA
Source organism: Myxococcales bacterium (assembly GCA_031421915.1). Lineage (GTDB taxonomy): Bacteria > Myxococcota_A > Polyangia > Haliangiales > Haliangiaceae > JABFXX01. The sequence continues at coordinate 978 of JANOPP010000139.1, forward strand.
CACCAAAACATGATGTGTCTGCGCCCCGCTTCGTCACGTGCGATCTTGACCTTCGGGGCCGGAGTGGCGCTCATTCCGTGCACCGAACGGTCTCGCACGCACGAAGTGCGGTGAAGCTCGACGCGGTAGTGATGCACGAAAGTCGCATGTCTTGGACCTCGCTTGCGCGCTCGCAGATCGTGACGCACGAGAGTCCACCCTTCGTCGGGCGCGACTCTGGACATCCAAGGCGCGTGAGGTTCGCGCACGCGCTAGAGCACGTGGCGCCAACAGGCGAAGGCGCAACGGGCGGAACGTCAGGTGCGCCACACGCCAGAAGGCCGACGACGAGCAGGACGAGCACGGTGATGGGCTCGGAGAGTGCTGGAGCAAGGCGGCACATCAGGTCACCTGCGCGGGGATGATGGTCGGGACAATGAAGCTCGAGCACTCGCTCGACTCGATGAATCGGGCGTCAATGCGGGCAAAGCCGCTCGCGCCCCATGCACGGCCCCACGAGCCCGCAATGAGGAATGCTCCGGGCTCGTAGCCAACGATCGCCTGCATGTGGCGACCGAGCTTTGGCTCTCCGCTTGGCATGTAGACGCGGCCGTCCGCGAGGTCGAGAAAGCGCTGGTCTACGCTCATCGCGAAGACGGGAATGTAGCCAGCGAAAACCGCGCGCCGGAGCTCGAGCCCAGCGCC
>JANOPP010000140.1:0-10506 GCA_031421915.1 Myxococcales bacterium
CGAGGGAGGCGCTCGTCCGGTACTACAAGGACTGGTACCGGCCGGAGAACATGGCGGTGATCGCGGTCGGCGACTTCGATCCCGAGGCGATGGAGAAGGAGATCGCGTCGAAGTTCGGGAACATGACTCCGGACGGAGCGCGGCGGGCGCGCGAGCCGGTTCCGGTTCCGCGAGATCATCCGACGGCGGTGACGATCGCGACGGATCCCGAGATGCCGTTCTCGCAGGTCCAGGTGATCGACAAGATGGACCATCGGCCGGAGTCGACCAAGACCGACTACCGGAACGGGCTCGTCGAACAGCTCTATCACTCCATGATGCGCGCACGGTTCGAGCAGCTCGCGCTGGATCCGGCAGCGCCGTTCACGGATGCCGGGTCGTGGACGAGCGATCTGACGCGCACGTCGGATGGGTTCACGCGGTTCGCGAACGCAAAGGAGGGGAGGACGGCGGAGGCGCTGAGGGTGCTCGTGCGCGAGATCGCGCGCGTCGAGCAACACGGGTTCACGCAGGGCGAGCTGGATCGCGCGCGCGACGCGTCGCTCGCGGATGCGGAGACCTCGGCCGCGGAGTGGGACAAGACGCCGTCGGACGAGATCGCGGACGAGATGACGCGAAACTTCTTCGAGCGCGAGCAGATGCCGGGGCGGCCGTACGAGCTGGGGCTCAAGAAGGAGATGTTGCCGACGGTGTCGCTGGCGGAGCTCAATCACCTCGCGGCGACGTGGGGTGGCGACAAGGGCCGCGTGATGTCGATCTCGGGACCGGCGAGCGCGAAGCTACCGACCGAGGCGGAGGCGCGGTCGCTGTTCGCGGCGGCGTCGCAGGAGAAGGTCCTTCCGTGGAAGGATGTCGCAGCGAAGCCGCTGCTGACGAAGCTGCCGACGCCGGGAAAGGTGACCGCGACGGTGAGGGACGCGGGCGCGGATGCGACGGTGTGGACGCTGTCGAATGGCGTGCGCGTGATCGTCAAGCCGACGACGTTCCAGAACGACTCGATCGAGGTGCAGGGCTGGAAGATGGGTGGTAGCTCGCTCGTGAGCGATGTCGTGCATGCGCGATTCGCGAGCCAGGTGGTCGCGAGTGGTGGTGCGGGTGACCTCGATCCGGCGGAGATGCAGAAAGCGCTGATGGGGAAGGTCGCATCGATCAATGTCTCGGTCGGCGAGATGTCGGAGTCGATCTACGGCTCGACTCGTCCGGCGGATCTGGAGACCGCGATGCAGCTCTTGCATCTGAAGCTGACGGCGCCGCGCCGCGACGAGCGCGCGTTTGCCGTCTGGAAGGACGACCAGCTCGAGTGGGCGCGCAATCGCCGGAAGTTGCCGGAGATCAGCTTCCGCGAGGACATGGAGGCGGTGCGCAGCAAGAACCATCCGCGGCGCCAGCCGGCGACGGCGGAGCTGCTGGGCAAGGTCGACCTCGACAAGGCGCACGCGGTATGGCGCGCGCGGTTCGCGGACTTCACGGGCGCGACGTTCGTGTTCGTGGGCAATGTTGATCTCGCGAAGCTGCAGCCGCTGGTCGAGCGGTACCTCGCGAGCCTTCCGGCGGCGGGCAAGAAGGACAAGTGGAAGGATGTCGGCATCAGCTACGCGACCGGCAAGGTGACCAAGGAGATCGTCCAGGGCAGCGAGCCGAAGAGCTACGTGTCGATGACGTTCGGTGGCCCCGATAAGTGGACGCGCGATGCAGCGCGCGATGCGCGGGTGCTGGGGATGGTGCTCCAGATCCGGCTGCGCGAGGTGCTGCGCGAGGACATGGGCGGCGTGTATGGCGTGCGGTCGTGGGTGTCGCTGTGGCGCGAGCCGATCATGCGCCGCGAGGCGACGATCTCGTTCGGGTGCGATCCGGCGAACGTCGAGAAGCTGCGCGATGCGGCGCTCGGGGTACTGCGGACGATCCAGAAGGAAGGAATCTCGGCCGAGTATCTCGACAAGGTGACGTCGCAGCTCAAGCGCGCCCGGGAGACGGACGCGAAGGAGAACTGGTGGTGGGGGAGCCAGCTCCGCGAGGCGTACTGGTTCGGCGAGGACTTCACCGCGGTGACCGACCTCGAGGGAGCTCTCGCACGCGTGACGAGCGATCGCGTCAAGGCGAGTGCGAAGCGGTTCTTCAGCGAGAAGCACCTCGTCTACGGCGTCCTGCGTCCCGCGACGACTCCAGCGCCCGCGCCGTAGCGCGGATCAGTACGGCGCTGCGTCGGTGCAGGCCTTGTAGGCCGCGCAGTCGTTCGCGTGCTTCTTGGCGCACTCGGCCTCGGCCTTAAAGTGCGACGCGAGACCGGACTTGTCGTCATCCATCTCCTTGGCGCCCTCGCACATGCCCTCGGCCATCTGGCGGGTGATGTCCTCCTCCTTGGCCGGGTAGTCGCCGCACTTCCACTCCATGTCAGCGTACTTCTGGCATTCGGTCTTGCCGCAGCCGGCGGCGACCACGAGCGATGCGGCGAGGGCGAGAGCGTAGAGAACGTGGCGCATATACGGCTCCGGACGGATGCGAGGGGGGAACCGTCGCACGGTGCGCACGGTTCTGCGCATCTGTATCAAGGGTTTCGCGCACCTGGGATCCCGCACGGGACCCCTTCCCAGAGGATCCAGGCCGTGCGAAGACCCTGCCGATGACGACGGCGCTCTTGTTCCCCGGCCAGGGCTCGCAACGGGTCGGCATGGGCCGTGACCTCGCGGCGACGTTCGACACCGCGAAGCGGACGTACGAAGAGGCGGACGACGTGCTCGGGTTCTCGCTGTCGAAGCTGTGCTTCGAGGGGCCCGAGGACGACCTGACGCTGACCAAGAACACGCAGCCGGCGATCCTGACGACGTCGATCGCGGTCTTCCGGGTGCTGCGCGAGCGCGGGCTCGAGTTCGACCTCGTGGCAGGGCACTCGCTCGGCGAGTGGAGCGCGCTGGTCGCGGCCGACGCGATGCTCTTGCGCGATGCCGTGAAGCTCACGCACCTGCGCGGTACGTACATGCAGGAGGCCGTGCCGGTCGGGCAGGGGACGATGGCGGTCGTGATGGGCCTCGAGCTGGCGAAGCTGCAGGCCGTGTGCGCGAAGGCGTCACAACCCGGTGAGCCCGTCGAGCTCGCGAACCTCAACGGCGGAGGTCAGATCGTGATCTCGGGGCACGTCAACGCGATCGATCGAGCGGTCGAGGACGCCAAGGCGGCGGGCGCGAAGCTCACCAAGAAGCTCACGGTGAGCGCCCCGTTCCATTGTTCCATGATGAAGCCCGCAGCCGAGCAGCTCGCCGCGGCCCTCGCCGACATCGCGATCATGACGCCGCGTGTCCCTGTCGTCGCGAACGTGACGGCCGAGCCGACGGCCGAGCCGTCGCGGATCAAGGACCTGCTCGTCCAGCAGGTCACCGCGTCGGTGCGCTGGGAAGAGTCGATCCAGAACGTCGCGAAGAGCGGCGTGACCAAGGCGTACGAGCTGGGCTCGGGCGCCGTGCTCAAGGGGCTGGTCCGTCGGATCGCGCCGACGATCGAGGTCGTGACAATCGGCGAGCCCCACGAAGTGGAAGCGTTCAAGGCGTAGGGAATCCCATGGCCATCAGTGATAAAGCTCTCGTCGGTAAGGTCGCGCTGGTCACTGGTGGCTCGCGCGGCATCGGCCGTGGCATCGCGGTCGCACTCGGGCGCCGCGGCGCCAAGGTCATCATCAACTACGCATCCCGCGAGGAAGCCGCGCGCACCGCGGCAACCGAGGTCGAGGAGGCCGGCGGTCAGGCCGCGATCTCGCAGTTCGATGTCGCCAACTCCGCGGCGGTGACCGAGGCGATCAAGGCGATCGGCAAGGATCACGGCGGCCTCGACATCCTCGTCAACAACGCCGGCGTCGCCGTCAACGGCATGCTGATGCGGTTCACCGACGAGCAGTGGACCAAGACGCTCGATACGAACCTCAAGGGCGCGTTCCATTGCCTACGCGCGGCATCGATGCTCATCCTCAAGGCGAAGGCCGCCGGCCGGATCATCAACATCACGTCGGTGATCGGCGAGATGGGCAACGGTGGACAGCTCGCCTATGCGGCGTCCAAGGCCGGCCTGATCGGGATGACGATGTCGACCGCGAAGGAGCTCGCGTCGCGCGGCGTCACGTGCAACGCCGTCTCCCCCGGGTTCATCGAGACCGACATGACCGCGGAGCACCTCCCCGAGGCGTCTCGCGCCAAGCTCCTGGAGCAGATCCCACTGGGGCGGATCGGTCGCTCCGAGGATGTTGCCGACGCGGTCGCCTTCCTGGCGGGCCCGGAGGCGTCGTACATCACGGGTCAGGTCCTGCGTGTCAACGGCGGGCTGTTGATGTAATCGCGCCAGTGGTCTATTAACACGCCAAGTTTCGGCAGTTACGTATCGAAGGGAAATGCCCATGTCGCCTGATGAGATCGAGAGCAAGGTCAAGGAAATCATCTGCAACCAGCTGGAGGTCTCGGCCGAGCAGCTGCGTCCCGAGGCGTCGTTCATCGACGATCTGAAGGCGGACTCGCTCGCGGTCGTCGAGCTCGTGCTCGCGTTCGAGCAGGAGTTCAAGATCACGATCCCGGAGGAAGACACCGAGCAGATCAAGACGGTCAAGGACGCGACCAACTACATCAAGACTCACGCGAAGTAAGCGCCCGTAGGCGTGATCGGAACGTCTTGGCGGACATGGTTGCCAGGACGCGGTAAGGAGCTGCCATGCGTCGCGTCGTCATCACTGGCATCGGCCTCGTCACCCCGCTCGGCAACGATCTCGAATCGACGTGGTCGGGGCTGCTCGCGGGCAAGAACGCCGCTGCGCCCACCACGCTGTTCGATGTCACCAACTTCGCCACGAAGTTCTCGTGCGAGGTGAAGAACTGGGACGCCAGCAAGTGGATGGACAAGCGCGAGCTGAAGCACCTCGATCGGTTCCTTCAGTTCGGCGTCGTCGCCGGCATGATGGCGATGGAGGACGCGGGCCTCGGGACCAAGGTCCCGGTCGGCGCCGAGGAGCGCTGGGGTAGCTACATCGGCGCGGGCCTCGGCGGCGTGCGCACGATCGAGGACACGTACGCGGCTCAGAAGGAGAAGGGGCCACGCCACGGCTTCTCCCCGTACTTTGTCACGGACATCATCATCAACGAGCTGCCGGGCATGATCTCGATCCGGACCGGCGCGCTCGGCCCGAACTTCTCGCACGTCTCCGCGTGCGCGACGGGCGCCCACTCGATCGGCGAGGCCATGCGCGCGATCCGCCACGGCTACGCGGACGGCATGATCGCCGGCGGCGCCGAGGCGACCATCGGCATTCTCGGTGTCGGCGGCTTCAATGCGATGCGCGCGATGTCGACTCGCAACGATGCGCCGACCAAGGCGAGTCGTCCGTTCGACAAGGAACGCGACGGCTTCGTGATCGGCGAGGGCGCTGGCGTCGTCGTACTCGAAGAGCTCGAGGCGGCCAAGAAGCGCGGCGCGCGGATCTACGCCGAGATCACAGGCTACGGCGCCAACAGCGATGCTCACCACGTCGCGGCACCGGCGCCGGAGCACAAGGGTGCCCAGCGCTGCTTCAGGCTCGCGCTCGACGACGCCAAGATCGCGCCGAGCGCGATCGGCTATATCAACGCCCACGGCACGTCGACGGACCTCAACGACAAGAACGAGACGTTCGCGACCAAGGTCGTGTTCGGCGATCACGCGAAGAAGCTCGCGATGTCGTCGACCAAGTCGATGATGGGGCACACGCTCGGCGCCGCGGGCGGCATCGAGGCAGGCATCACGGCGCTCGCGATCGCGCGCGGGGTGCTGCCACCGACGACGAACTACGAGAACCCGGACCCCGAGTGCGACCTCGACTACATCCCGAACACCGCACGCGAGCAGCGCGTCGACGTCGCGATGTCGAACAGCTTCGGCTTTGGCGGCACCAACGCAGCGCTCGTCCTGGCGCGCTACAAGGGTGACTGAGGTCTCGCGATGAAGTGGTACGCCGGTAGCGATCACGCAGGACTGGTTCTCAAGCGCCACCTCGTCGCGGCACTGCGCGAGCTCGGCGACGAGGTCGTGGACGTCGGTACCACCGACGAGGCGTCGGTTGACTATCCCGAGTACGGCGCCGAGGTCGGTCGCCGCGTGGCCGCGGACCCCAACGCGCGCGGCCTGGTCGTGTGCGGTACCGGCATCGGCATCAGCATCGCGGCGAACAAGCAGCCCGGTGCGCGCTGCGCGCTCGTGCACGACAGCTTCACGGCCGAGATGGCGCGCTCGCACAACGACGCGAACATCATCGCGCTCGGCGCACGTGTGGTCGGGCTGGGCGTTGCGGAGCACGCGCTCTCGACGTTCCGGCGGACGGCCTTCGAGGGCGGGCGGCACCAGCGGCGCGTCGATCAGCTCGGCGCCCTCGACGCGTCCAAGGGCTCGTAGGCAATGCGCTGCCCGTTCTGTGCGGCGTTCGAGGACAAGGTCATCGAGACCCGCGTGTCCAAGGACGGTACGGAGATCCGTCGCCGGCGCGAGTGTGAGGGGGCGGGCTGCCTCCGGCGCTACACCACGTACGAGCGCATCGAGGAGTCGATGCCGGCGGTGATCAAGGTCGATGGCCGGCGCGAGCCGTTCGACCGCACCAAGATCGAGCGTGGCCTCCAGGCGTCGGTCGCCAAGCGCCCGGTCTCGCGCGACCAGATCTCGGCGCTGGCCCTCGAGGTCGAGCGCGAGATCGGCGAGCTCGGCCTGAGCGAGATCAAGGCGCGCGACGTCGGCGAGCGCGTTCTGCCCAAGCTCAAGGCGCTCGATCAGGTGGCGTACGTTCGGTTCGCGTCGATCTATCGCGACTTCGCCGACATCGCGGGCTTCGAGAAGGAGCTCGCCGCGATCAGTAGCGAGGACTCCGGTCGCCACGACCTCGCCGAGATGTCGGCCGAGGACTCGGCGGAGGCGTCCGACGAGTCGACCGACAAGCACGCGACGCCGACCGAGCGCGCGGGGTGAAGGTCTCGGCCGAACAGCGCGAACGCGACCGCGTTCACATGGCGCGCTGTCTGGAGCTCGCCGAGCGCTTTCGCGGCAAGACGTCGCCGAACCCGATCGTCGGGTGCGTGATCGTCGATCGCAAGGGCAAGGTCATCGCCGAGGGTGCGCACGCGGGGCCGGGCAAGGCGCACGCGGAGATCGCGGCGCTGAAGCAGCTGGAGGGCAACGCCAAGGGCGCGACGCTCTACGTCAACCTCGAGCCGTGCAATCACCACGGCCGCACCCCACCGTGCGCGCCCGTCGTGCGTGACTCGGGTGTCGCGCGCGTGGTGATCGGGATGCCGGATCCGATCGAGGGCCACTCGGGCGGCATCGCGGTCCTGAAGGCGGCGAAGATCGCGGTGACCACCGATGTCCTGCGCGAGCAGTGCGAGCGCACGAACCTGCCGTTCATCACCTGGGCGCGCGAAGGCCGCCCGGCGTTCACGCTCAAGGCTGCGGTCACGCTCGACGGTAAGATCGCAACTGTCGCGGGCGAGTCGAAGTGGATCACGGGCGAGGCCGCGCGCACCGATGTCATGCGGCTACGGTCCACGCACGAAGCAGTGCTCGTCGGCGTCGGCACCGTGCTCGCGGATGATCCAGCGCTGACGGCACGCATGAAGGGAGGTCTCGATCCGATCCGGATCATCCTCGACAGCACGCTGCGCACGCCGCTGACCGCGAAGCTCCTCGTCGGTGCGGCCGGCCCGACGCGCGGTACCCCCGTGATCATCGTGACCGGAACCAACGCGCCTGCCGATCGCGAGGCGGCATTGATCGCCCGCGGCGCCGAGGTCTGGCGCGTGCCCGACGGCGCAGACGGCCGGCTCGATCTGGTGGTGCTCGCGCGCGTGCTCGGTGACGCTGGAATCACGAGCGTGCTCGTCGAGGGTGGAGGTGAGGTCCATGCCTCGTTGCTCGCCGTAGGCCTCGCGGACGAGCTCGTCCTCTACGTCGCACCGAAGATCGTCGGTGGCCCCGCGAAGAGCTGGGTCGGCGGCGCCGGTATCCCGGCGATGGACGCGGCACTACCGTTCGTCTTCGACGATGCGGTGACGAAGCTCGGCGACGATCTGCGCCTCACCGGCGTGCCGCGCCGCGCGGTCTGAGCTCGTCGCCGGAGCCTCCGGGGACAGGACAGGGACCGGGCCCGCGCAGGACAGGTTCTGACCCTTAGCAAGGGCGGGCAGGAGTGGTAAACCGCCCCCAGATGTTCACGGGTCTGGTCGAAGACGTCGGCACGGTCGCTCGCGCGGATCGGCGCAGCGACGCGCTCGTTCTCGTCGTGAGGCCGACCGTGATGCCGGTCGGCGAGCTCGTGGTCGGCGACTCGGTCTGCCATGACGGAACGTGCCTGACCGTGACCGAGGTCGGGCGCGATGCGTTCACCGTGCTCGCCGGCGCCGAGACCCTCGCGCGGACGACGCTCGGCGGCCTGCGCGTGGGCAGCAAGGTGAACCTCGAGCGCGCGCTCAAGGTCGGCGATCGGCTCGGCGGTCACTGGGTCACGGGCCACATCGACGGGACCGGCGAGCTGACGACCCGGCGCGACAACGGCGCGAACCTCGTGCTCGGGTTCCGCACCCCGGCGACGCTCCTGCGCTACATCGTCGAGAAGGGCTCGATCGCGGTCGCGGGCGTGAGCCTGACCGTCAACAGCGTCGATGCCGAGACGTTCTCGATCGCGATCATTCCGCACACGAAAGATCACACGACCCTCGGAGCGCTCGCGATCGGTGATCGCGTGAACCTCGAGGTCGATATCCTGGCGAAGCACGTCGAGAAGTTGCTCGGGAGGTCCGCATGAGCTCGGTCGAACGCGTCATTCGTGCACTGGATGAAATTCGCGCAGGTCGCATGGTCATCCTCGTCGACGACGAGGATCGCGAGAACGAGGGCGACCTCGTGTTTGCGGCCGAGCTGGTGACGCCCGAGCTGATCAACTTCATGGCGACCCATGCGCGCGGGCTGATCTGCCTCGCGATGGACGACTCGATGATCGACAAGCTCGAGCTCGCGCCGATGGTCCGCAATAACCAGGCGTCGCTCGGGACCGCGTTCACGGTGTCGATCGAAGCCCGCCACGGCGTGACGACCGGCATCTCCGCGCGCGATCGCGCGACGACGATCCGTGCGGCGATCTCCGACGACGCGAGCCCCGACAAGGTCGTGTCCCCGGGGCACATCTTCCCGCTGCGCGCTCGTGCCGGCGGCGTGCTGGTCCGCACCGGGCAGACCGAGGGCTCGGTCGACCTCGCGAGGTTGGCGGGCCTCAAGCCTGCCGGCGTGATCTGCGAGATCATGCGGGAGGATGGCGAGATGGCGCGGCGCCCCGAGCTCGAGGAGTTCGCGTCCAAGCACGGCCTCCTCCTGCTCAGCGTTGCCGACATGATCGCGTACCGTCTGCAGCGCGAGCAGATCGTGCGACGACAGGCCGCCGGGGCGATGCGCCCCGGTTCGTTGCCACCGGGAGAGCCGTTCGCGGCCTACTACTACGACACCGAGGTCGAGGACACCGAGTACCTCGCCCTGGTGCGCGGCGACGTCGCCGCGGCGAGTGCGGCGGGGCACCCGGTCCTGGTCCGGGTCGCCACGATGGAGCCACTCGCCGATCCGTTCGCGTTGCGCCCGGATCTCGATGCGGCCCTCCGAGCGATCGATGACAACGGCGTCGGCGTGTTGCTCTACATCGTCAACCGCGGCCGGATGCGGATGCGGACGTCGTTCGATCGCCTCGTGCTCCAGCAGCCGGCGGTGCGCGAGTCGTTCCTGCCGTCCGGTACCGCGTCGAGCGAGACGCTGCGCGACTTCGGCCTCGGCGCGCAGGTGCTGGCAGACCTCGGCCTCAAGAAGATCCGGCTGATGATTCACTCGGACCGCAAGATCGCGGCGATCGAGGGCTTCGGCATCGAGGTCGTCGAGCGCGTGCCAATTCCGCGCGGGGCGTTCCGCCGGCGCGAAGCCCAGTCGTAGCCCGCAGAATCACTGGGCTCGGTTGGTGTATACGTCTGGGGCATGCCCCAGACCATCGAAGGGACCCTGTCCGCGGCCGGCCTCCGGATCGCGATCGTCGCGAGCCGGTTCAACGGCCTGATCGTGGAGTCGCTCGTCGCCGGGGCGGTCGATGGCATCGTCCGGTCGGGCGGGGACGCAGACAGCATCACCATCGTGCGCTGCCCGGGTGCCTGGGAGCTTCCCGCGGTCGTTCGGCGCGTGATCGATCGCGGCAACCTCGATGCGGTGATCGCACTCGGCGCGGTGATCCGCGGTGCCACTCCGCACTTTGACTTCGTGGCCGGCGAGGCTGCGAAGGGTCTCGGCACTCTCGCGGCGACCAGCGACGTCGCGATCAGCTTCGGCGTCTTGACGACCGACACGATAGAGCAGGCGCTCGAGCGCGCCGGCACCAAGGCCGGCAACAAGGGCTTCGACGCCGCGATGGGCGCGATCGAGCTCGCGAACCTCTACCGCGCACTCGCAGCCCCCGCCAAGAAGAAGGGCAAGTGACCGTCGGTTCGCGTC
>JANOPP010000141.1:0-8381 GCA_031421915.1 Myxococcales bacterium
ACCGACGGACAGCGAGCCCGGATCCACTCCCAGTTCGACGCGTTCCGTCGGTTCCTGTAGCCGCGCGCTGTTGCAGATCGCGCCGATCCCGAAGCCCTCGGCGGGCGCCAGCTTCACGCGCGCCTCGGTCGCCGGACCGAAGTCGCTGTCCTCGGCGATCTGATCGTCGGGCGCGTTACGGTTCCACAGGCGCTGGAACGCGAGGATGTCTGCACCGCGAATGTCGGGCGACGCGAGGTGCTCGAAGTGCACCGGATCGCCAGGGACGTTGTGCGACCAGCCGTGCTGGCCGAGCGTGGTGATCCATTCGCTGTAGTTCGACATGTCGAGCGCGCGGCCACTCTCGTGGTTCGAGCGTCCTGGTTCGGCAGCAGCCGGGATCGAGCATCGACCGAGCTGGAACCAGCGGAACAGCAGGTACTGCTGCACCACCGTGCGAAACCCGCTCGTGATCCGCATCGTGCGACCGCTACCCGCCGCCGCCGCCGCGAGCAGATCGGTCTTCGCTGCCAGCGAGATGTACGGCAGCACCGCGGAGCCGGTGAACGCGATCCCGGTCGTCTCGGCGAACGGGACGAGCTGGCCGGGCATGATGCAGTCGACCTCTTCGGCGATCTGCGCCGACAGCGCGAGCACGACGCTGGTCGCGCACGAGCTGGTCTCGAACGACGACACCGGCGTCCCCTCGATCGACGGGGTGCCGATCGATCCGGCATCGGGCGCGGCGTCGGGCGGCAGGCTGGACCCGTCGTCGCCGCACGCGGAGATCAACGTCACGAGCGCGAGCTGCCGGTACATCGACCCGATCGTACTCCGAGTCACGGGCCGACGAGGGCGCGGAACCGCGCGACGAGCGCTGGATCTCGGCCCGGGGTTGGACGTCGAGCCACAGATCGACCCCGAGCGCGCCGTACGCGCCGCCGTTCGTTCAGGGCAGGACGCTCGCCAGATCGTGACGCAGGCCGCGCAAGCGCGCGGTCGTGTCCACCGCGAACGCGACGAGGCCCGGGTCGAGGCGCTCGATCGCAAGCTCGGGGGCCTGGAGGATCCGGATCGGCTTCTGGTTCGCCTTGGCGCGCCGGGCGTTCTCGGTGTCGATCCACGCGAGGATCTCGGGGAGCGCAGCGACGGTCACGGTCTTGATGTCGTGGAGGAGGAGCACGTTGCGACCGCTCGACCGCCCGAGGGCTCCGGTCACGTAGCTGACCGTCTTGTCCTTGTCCCCATGCTTCCACTCCTGCGGGTCGAGGTCCCAGTGCATGTGCTCGGTCGCACGCTCGGCGAGCAGGCCCTCGAGGCGGTCGCAGCGGACGCCGAACGGGGCGCGGAACCATACGAGCGGGACACCGGCGACCTTCTCGATCGCCGCCTTGCCGTCGTCGATCTCGGCCACGGCGGTCGCGATCTCCTTCACGCGACACAGGTCCTTGTGCGTCATCGTGTGGTTCGCGAGGACGTGACCCTCGCGGAGGATTCGCGCGACGATCGCCGGGACCTTCTTGTTCCGGGTGTCGACCATCTCGCCGACCATGAAGAACACGGCCTTGATCCGGTGCTTCGCGAGGATGTCGAGGATCTTGGGGGTCGTCGTCGGATTCGGGCCGTCGTCGAACGTGAACAGGACCTCGGGGCCACCCGAGGTCGACGTTCCGGCCGCGGGCGTGGGCCAGCCCTTCGCCATCGCTGACGAGGCCAGCACGAGCAGAACGAACACCAGAACGCGCACCATCCACGTGTAACACGCAGCTCCGCGTGGTCATTCTTTCTGTCGGAACAAGCCTCGGTCGGCGCTACCGCTTGCGCGTGATCCGCTCGACGAGCCGTTCGTAGGCGCGGAACAGCTCGCGAAACTCCTCGGGATCGCCGCCGTGATCGGGATGCGTGAGGAGCGCGCGCTGGCGGAACGCGGTCTTGACGTCGGCGAGTGATGCGCCGGTGGTCAGGCCGAGCTGCTCCCACGCCGAGCTCACCGTCGGGCGAGCGACCCGTGCCGTGCGCGGGGCAGAGCGCTTCGGTGGGCGCTCGCCGCGAAGCACGCGACTCCACGCTCGTGCCCAGTAGGGCTCGATCAGCACCAGGTAGCGCTCTGCTCGTGCCTCCGCCTCGGCGAGCGCGATCTCGAGCGTCGCACAGCCGCCGTTCGAGGCATCGGGCGCTCGAAACGGCGCTTCGCGCGGCTCCGCGGTCCACCACGCAGCCCAGAAGAACCGGCTGCGCTTCGTCGCCGTGATCGAGCAGACCGCGCTCGTGATGTTCATCGGAACCTACGAGCGATCGCGCCGGAGCTGGGCGCGCGCCTCGGGGATCGGCGAGCGCGGATAGCGTAGCGCGGTCAGCGCAGCGCCAACGACGACGGCGCCGATGCCACCGGAGATCAAGCCGAGGTGCGCTGCGCGCTCCATCCACAGCGGGTACGCGCCCATCGCCGCGGCGCCCATCCCGAAGATTGCGATGAGGATCCCGAGCATCGACAGCAGCGACCAGTGCATGCCCTCCTTCGGAGGCGGCAGTGCGGGCCAGCCGAAGATCAGACGCCGCACGCCGAGGGGCCCGAGGATCAAGGTGATGAACACGACCTTCGTCACGGCCTTGCCGGGGTCGCCCGCGATCTCGGACCACGCCGTGAGTCCCGCGATCACGGCGACGAACCCGGCCGCGAACAGCACGAGGTCCTTCCAGTCGAACGCCGTGGTGCGCAGGGTGCTGGGGGTCGGCGTCTCCATCCTCGCCTCCACTGTAGCGTGTTACGACCACCGGGATGACCGCGCCCGATCCAGCCGTTCGGTCGATCCGCATCGCATCGACGCTCGCCGAGCGCTTCCTCGAGCTCATGCACCAGCGCACGAACCCGGGCGATGGCTCCGCGGAGATGGAGCTGCGGATCGGTGAGGCACAGCAGATCTATCCGGAGATCTGGAACCACCTCGACGACGCGCGGAAGGTGCTCGCCGAGCGCCAGGCCGACACGCGCGCCTACGACGAGATCAAGACGGCCCAGGGTCCGGTGCGGATCGGCGTCACGCGCGTCGAGGTCGAGGACCAGGTCGACATCGGGCTGGATGGCTACAGCCGCACGCAGACCAAGGAAGCCTTCTTCAACCTCGACGGCTATCGCGCAGCGCGGAAGGCACTCGCGGCGCTGATGGCCGTGATGCCCGACGTCGACTGGAAGGCCGTCGAGCGTGCCGAGAACCAGGAGATCGCGGCGGCCGGCTCGCTGGGTCCCGTCAGTCTGAAGCGGACGCTGATCTGGCTCGCGATCGCCGGCGGGCTCGTCGCGCTGACCTACGCCTCTTGGTTCTTCGTGATCCGGATCCCGCCCGTCGATCCCGCGGAGCGCGAGGCGAAGAGCCAGGCCGCGCGCGCCGTGCGGATCGCGGACCTCCGCACGTCGCTCGACAACGACCCGTGCAATCCGTCACTCCTCCGGGACCTGGCGTTCCAGCTGTCGTTCGAGACGCCTCCGCAGGACCGCGAGGCCAAGGACCGCTACCGCGCGCTGTGCGACCTGCGCATCCAGGAGCGGACCCGCGCCGCCGACGACAACCCGTGCGACGAGAACGCCGTCGCGAACCTCGTCGCGATCCTCCGCCCGACCAAGCCCAAGGCCGCGCGCGCCGCTGCCGCGGTCTACCGCGACCGGTGCGAGAGCTCGAAGTCCGAACCCCTCGACCCGCCTTGACGTACGGCAGCGAGCCGCCCGGCGAGCAAGTGCGCTTGGGGTACAGTCCCGGGATGGTCCAGCCGCTCCACGATCGCGAGCCGCCGCGGGTTCCACTCGCGAACCAGCCGACGCGCGGGCACTGGCTGCGCTACGGCGCGGACCTCGGCGGCGTGAAGTTCTGGCTGAAGCGCGACGATCACACCGGTAGCGAGCTGATGGGCAACAAGGTCCGCAAGCTCGAGTACCTGATGGCCGAGGCCGTCGCGGAGCAGGCGACGCACGTGATCACGTGCGGCGGCGAACAGTCGAACCATGCGCGCGCGACCGCGTTTGCCGCGGCGCAGCTCGGCATGAAGAGTGTGCTGATCCTGCGGACTGATGATCCCGGTGCACCGCCGGCGCCGACCGGCAACATCCTCCTCGATCGCCTCGTGGGTGCGGAGCTCGTGTGGATCACGCGGCCCGCATGGAAGGATCGCACGCGCCTCCTCGCCGAGCAGGCCGAACGAATTCGCAGCGCGGGCGGCCGCCCGTACATCGTGCCCGAGGGAGGCTCGAACGCCCTCGGTAGCTGGGGCTACATTCGCGCGATGCGCGAGCTCGCCGAGGATCTCGGTCAGATCGCCTCGCCGGAGAAGCCCGTCACGGTCGTCTACGCCTGCGGCTCGGGCGGCACCGGGGCCGGCCTGATCCTCGGCGCGAAGCTGTTCGGTCTCGCGGAGCGCGGCATCCGCGTCGCGGGCGTCAACGTGTGTGACGACCGTGCGTACTTCGTGCGCTCGATCGGTGCGATCTGTGCGGAGGCCGAGGAGCGCTGGCAGCTCGGTGCAAAGGTGACCGAGGCAGACATCGTCCTCGTCGATGGCCACGTCGGCCTCGGTTACGCGAGGAGTCGCCCCGAGGAGCTCGCGACGATCCGCGACCTGTGCCGCAGTGACGGTGTCGTCCTGGATCCGGTCTACACCGGCAAGGCGTTCCACGGCCTGGTCACCGAGCTGCGCAAGGATCCGACGAAGTTCGGCGCGACGGTCGCGTTCATCCACACGGGCGGCATGTTCGGCCTGTTCGCCGACCCGGCCACGATCGCGCAGGTGCTGTGATGCGCGTAGCCGTCCTGATCCTCGCGCTGCTCGTGCCCGCTGCGGCGCACGCGGAGCGCAAGGATCTCGCCACCGCCAAGGCCGCCTCCGGAATCGGCACCGGCGCCTCCGCCGCGTTGTTCATCTCGGCGTTCGCGCTCGCTCCCGACCGCGAGGATGTCAGCATGCCGCTGCTGTACGCGGCCCTCGGCTCGTCGGTGGTCACCCCCGCGCTCGGTCACTGGTACGCCGGTCGCTACCTCACGCTGGGGATGGGAATTCGCGCCGCCGCGGCGCTGCTAGCGACGTACGGTGCGCTCCACTACACGCAGACGGTTCGCTGCAACACGTTCGTGTACATGGAGTGCGAGAGCCTCACCGGCGACGGCCTCGTCGTCCTCGGCATCTCGGCGATCGCGTTCGTCGGCGGCGCGGCCCTCGACTTCAAGACGCTGCGCGAGTCCGTCGACGACCACAACGCGCGCTTCGCGATCACGCCGACGATCATGCCGACGCAGTCCGGCCCGCCGGGCGCCGGCCTCGTCCTGTCGGGCCTGTTCTGACGCTCAGAGCTTCTGAGCGATCAGCGGCGCGAGCACCTGCGCCAGCGCCTGCTCGCTCACGGCTCCGACCCGCGTGAACACCTCGCGGCCACCGCGGTCGTAGACGAACGTCGTCGGCAGCGACTCCGGGTACATGAACGACACCATGATGTCGGAGTTCGACCGGATCACCGGATACGTCATCTCGTGATCGGACTGGAAGTTGAGGAGCTGATCCGCGTCGGGGTTGTCCGTCAGGACGCCGAGGATCAGCACGCCCTGCTCCTTGTACTTCTCGTACACCCGCGACAGATCCGGGATCTCCTTGAGGCAGGGCTTGCACCACGTCGCCCAGAAGTTCACGACGACGACCTTGCCCTCGAGATCCTTGTGGCTGTAGACGCGGCCGGTCGTGTCCGTGTAGCTGACCTCGGGCAGACACTTCTGCCCCTTGCTGCACGCAGCGGCCTTGCTGCTGCCGATCGAGATCGGCTTGCCCGGCTCCGACGACAGGTGCACGAACAAGAAGATGATCACGCCGACCGAGCCGGCGAGGAGGAGTCCGATCAGGGCCTTGGTGCTCGTGGTGGTACTCATCGGAACCTCAGCAGCGAGGGCTCGAGATCGTCGGGAGGGACGAAGCCGAGCAGCTCGAAACACGTCGCAGTCACGTTCGCAATTCCCGCCGTCCTGGCCCGGTCAGGATCGATCTCGTAGCGATCACCACGCATCGAATCGTCGATCAAGAATGGCACAGCGTTCAGCGAGTGGCTTGTCTT
This sequence comes from Myxococcales bacterium, assembly GCA_031421915.1. Classification (GTDB taxonomy): domain Bacteria; phylum Myxococcota_A; class Polyangia; order Haliangiales; family Haliangiaceae; genus JABFXX01. Next base: position 6,065 of record JANOPP010000141.1, read on the forward strand.
TACCACGGGTTGTCCGCTGACCTTGTCGCGCAGGACCACGCCCTTCTTGTCGCGCTGGAACATCTCGTCGGCATTCCCATGGTCTGCCGTAACCACGAGGATTCCTTTGAGTTCCGCGACCGCTTTCGCCAGACGCGCGAGCTGAAGATCCACCGTCTGGACCGCGAGCACCGTGGCGTCGAACGCACCGGTGTGACCGACCATATCGCCGTTCGCATAGTTCACCCGTGCGAATTGGTGCCGGCCCGTCCTCAGTTCCGTGATCAAACGATCCGTGATCTCGGCGGCCTTCATCCACGGCCGCTGCTCGAACGGAACATTGTCGCCCGGGATCTCGATGTACGTCTCGGTCGCGTCATCGAACATCCCGCTGCGGTTTCCGTTCCAGAAGTACGTCACGTGCCCGTACTTCTGCGTCTCCGAGATCGCGAGCTGTGTCACCCGCGACGCGGCCAGGATCTCTCCCATCGGCCGCTCGATCGCCGGAGGCGTGACCAGGTAGCTCCGCGGAATATGGAGATCGCCGTCGTACTCCATCATCCCGGCGTAGAACACGTCGGGGTGCCGCACCCGCTCGAACTTGTCGAACACGACGTCGTCGAACGCCCGCGAGATCTCGATCGCGCGATCGCCGCGAAAATTGAACATCACCACGGCGTCGCCATCGACGATCGGCGTCGCCGGCGCGATGTTGAACGGCGGTAGGTCCTGATCGTTGATCCCCGGAAGCTCGTCGCGGAACGTCAGGATCGCCTGCGTCGTTGATGCGAACTCCCGCTGGTCCGCGAGCACATGGGTGTGCCAGCCGCGCTCGACCATCGCCCAGTCGGCCTCGTACCGATCCATCGTGATGGTCATCCGCCCGCCGCCCGACACGATCCGGGCATCGATGCTGGACGCACGCAACCTCGCGAGGAAGTGCTCGATCCGGTCGACGTAGTCGAGGCCACTCGTCGGCGGCACGTCGCGCCCGTCGATCAGCGCATGGACGTAGAGCTTCTTGCACCCCGCCTGCGCGGCGTGATCGAGCATCGCGAACAGGTGTTCGATGTGCGAGTGCACGTTCCCATCGGACACCAGCCCCAGGAAGTGCACCGCTCCGCCGCGCAGCCCCCGCTCGACCACGGTGTTCCAGGTCACGCCCGCAAACATCGTCCCGGTCGCGATCGCCGCGTTCACCAGCTTCGCGCCCTGCGCGTAGATCTTGCCGGCGCCCAGCGCATTGTGGCCGACCTCGCTGTTGCCCATGTCCTCGTCGCTCGGGAGTCCCACCGCTTTACCGTGGGCCCGTAATTCCGCGCGCGCGCCGGGCACCCACAGCCGATCCAGCGTCGGGGTCGACGCCATCGTCACGGCATCTGCCTCGTCCCCGGCACCGCGACCCACGCCATCCATCACGACGAGGACCACGGGTCCAACGGGCTTGTGTTTCGCGTGCGGACGGAGCGACATCTGCGCCGAACCTTAGCGCGCCTCGCCCCCGAATCCTGCACACCATGTGCAATCCAACCTGGCGAATTCAGTAGCCATGAGAGTCGCCGCGCCGAGTCGTGATGAGTGGAGGTCGCGAACCGGCCTGGCCGCGATCGAGGCGTCGCGCGTTTAGCGCTGGCACCACACTCGCAGTAGCTCTCGACATGGACGACACGATGGACACCATCGACACCTCGCTCGACTTCATGGCCCTCGACACCGAGATCATCGAAGGTCCCGAGACAGAGCAGATCCCCGCCCTCGACCCCGAGGAGCTCGAGGTCACCGCGCTGACCGCCGTCACCGGCGGCATGCGGTGGCAGGAGTTCCGGCGCTCGACCAACGTCGAGGACCGGCGCGGCCCCAAGGCGATCGCCCGCGATCAGCTGTGGTGGGATCGCTCGATGGCAGCCGCCTCCGTTCCGCTGCCGTCTCGCCGCCCGGAAGGGATCTAGAGCGCCATGACGAACCACAACGACCTCGATCGCGTGATCGACTCTCTGCTCGCCGAGAGCGGCCTCTCTCCCGAGACCCGCGCCGCGCCCCCGAAGCCGCAGCAGGACCACTGGCTCCGCACGACGATGAAGACTGGGCCCGTCGCGCTGCCGCCGCCGTCGCGCCGCTGAGACGGCGCCATCGACGTGGGCGCCACCTTTCGCCGACAACGGCGGGAAGCAGAGTTGCTCGAACCAACCGACTGCTCTGGCAGGTAGCGGTAGCGCTCACGTCCATGGCGCCGTCGGCAATGGGCGCCACGCAGCGCGCTAGCTGCGCCACGCGCATGCTGGGCTGAGACAGCCGGGCCTCCGCTGCGGCAGTCAGCGAACGGTTGCGGCGGGCGGCG